>JAURMB010000057.1 GCA_030831045.1 Schleiferiaceae bacterium | reverse complement strand
TCAGCCCAACTTTGGCGGGGGCGGAGTCGACATGGTTTTCATGCTCTTTAACCCAACCGGAACCGGAATCATCTCGGCGACCTATTTGGGCGGATCCGGGCAGGAGCAGCCGCATTCCTTAAGGGTGGCCCCCAACGGGGACCTCGTGGTCAAAGGCATTACCACTTCGCAGAATTTTCCGGTAACGGCAACGGGGTACGACACGAGCATGGCCGTGAACACGGGCGCCGGAAGCCAAAATGGGGGCGGGGTAGTGTACTCGTCGGCGACAGACTTGACCTTGGTCCGCTTGGACTCGACCGGGTCTGCGCTCAAAGCCTCGACCTACTACGGGCGCCTTGGTTTTGACGGAATTCAGGACCAGAGCCTTCCGCACTACGGCGATCCGGCGCGTGGCGACGTGTGGGTGAGTGCCCAGGGCGTTTGGATTGCCACCGCTTCGCGGTCGCGCGGAATGGCCACATGGCCCTTGGACACCTCCCGCGGGGGAGGCGTCGATGGGTTGCTTGCGCACTTCAGCCCCAACTTGGACAGCCTGCGCTGGGCCACCTACGTGGGCGGACCCGATTTAGACGGCTTGACGTCACTCATTCCGACGACCACCCCGCAAGGTTTGCGCCTAGCCGTCACGGGGTGGACCCAAGGCATGGGCATGCTTTCGGGTCCGGCCGCCTTTGCCGCCCCGCTACCCCAAAGCCAGGCGTACTACGGGCTTTTTGACCTCGCTACGGGGCAGCGCATCGCTGAAACCTACCTTCAGCCGCAGTTTTGTACGTCCTACGGGTTTTTGGCGGCGCAGAATCCGGCGGGTTCTTATGCCGCGGTGGGCGATTCGGGGGCGGTGCTGCTCTCGCTCGGCCTCGGAACGTCGTGCACCGGAGGCGGCGTGTATTCAGGCCCCTTGGCGCCCACTGCCGGCTTGTTTCAGAACCCGAACTCGACGCAGCTGCTCGTCTGGGTTTCTGCCCTCGGAGACAGCATTTACCGCACCCAATACGTGGGCAACGGCCAGCTGAACCGGCGCATTTCGCCTACCGCCCTGCAAGTCGACGACTGCGGTTCGGCCTACTTTTCGGGTTGGTTTGGGGGCTTGAACGGCGGACCCATAACCGGGCTCTACACCTCACCCGATGCGCTTCAACCGACCACTGACGGAAAAGACTTTTACTTCCTCGTTCTCGACCGCAAAGGGGCGGCAGCCTATGCTTCCTACTTTGGCGGAACCGGCCCGGTCGACGAGCACGTCGACGGCGGAACCTCGCGGTTTGATCCCAACGGAGTGATCCACCAGGCAATTTGCGCGGGCTGCGGCGGCAGCGACAACCTTCCGATTTTTCCGCCCAATGCCCATTCCGCGACCAACAACGCCAGCAACTGCAACATGGCGGGCGTCCAGATTGCCTTTGAGCTCACAGCGGCTGCAGCCAAACTCGACTTGAGCGTCGACACCATTTGCGCCGGCGACAGCCTTTACCTCACCGGCACGACTACCCGCACCGACTTTTTGAGCATCGCCTGGGGCGACGGCTCGTCGGATTCGCTTGCGCCCCTGCCGCTTCCGGGCCACGTTTACAGCGTCCCCGGAACCTACCTCATTCAAATCGTCGCCTACGACACCCTGTGCTTGACGCAGGCGGTAGCGAATTTGAGCGTCCACGTGCTTCCGGGTTCGGCGGTTCAGGCCGACGCCATACTTCAGTACGACCCCTGCGATCCCGATCGAACGCTTAACCTAGTGCCGGGCCCCAACCTCAGCGCGCAATGGCTAGTGCTGTACGGCGGCAACGGATCGGTCGACACCCTCGCGCCACCCTACTCGTGGACCGGCACGGCCTTGACCGCCACGTATACGGCATGGCTTGTAGCCTACGATGTGGTGTGCGGGCGCCGCGACAGCAGCTACCTCGAGGCGGCGTTTCGTCCCGCGCTTAGCACGCCTGGGGCCAGCGTCAATGCTCCGCCTTGCCTCAACGGTCAATCGGTGCGCGGACTCGGAATACCCGGCAACGCCGCGGTTTCGTACTGGCGCACTCCGGCCGGTGGCGTGATTCCCGGATTCAACGTGCAGTGGCCCGCGGCCGGAGCCGGCACGCAGACCGCGTGGTTTGTGGTGGCTGACACGATTTGCGGGACCAAGGATTCCGTGGCCCTGACCTACAGCATTTTGGGTGCGGACCTCGACAGCCTCACCATGCCCAACGTGTTCACGCCCAACGGCGACGGCATCAACGACCTGCTGAGGCTCCGCTCGGCCGAGGCGCAGACCCTGGACCAGCTCTACCTCAAGGTGTACAACCGCTGGGGCCAAGCCGTGTTCCAAACCAACGACCCCAGCTTTGCTTGGGACGGCCGCTACCTCGACCGGTTGCTGTCGCCTGGTGTGTACGTGTTTCACCTCAGCTGGCAAAGCGCCTGCGGTACCCACGGCGATCAGCACGGCACCCTCACGATCAATCAATAAAAAAGCCACCCGACGGGGTGGCGTGCAGTGCGGAGCGCGCGACGAATTAGTGCCCCACCATGTCTTCGGGGCGCACCCAAGCGTCAAACTCTTCGGCGGTCACGTACCCCAATTTGAGGGCGGCCTCCTTGAGGGTGCTTCCTTCGGCGTGGGCCGTTTTGGCAATTTTGGCGGCCTTGTCGTACCCAATGTGGGTATTGAGGGAGGTCACCAGCATCAACGAATTCTCGAGGTGGCGCTGGATCACCGCGTAGTTGGGTTCGATGCCCGCGGCGCACTTGTCGGTGAACGAAACGCAGGCGTCACCAATCAGGCGGGCGCTTTGGAGCACGTTGGCCGCAATGAGCGGCTTGAACACGTTGAGTTCAAAGTGCCCTGTGGCACCACCAATCGAAACAGCCACGTCGTTGCCGATCACCTGAGCCGCGACCATGGTCAGGGCTTCGGGTTGCGTGGGGTTGACCTTGCCGGGCATGATGCTGGAACCGGGTTCGTTGTCGGGAATCACAATTTCGCCAATTCCCGAGCGCGGACCGGACGAAAGCATGCGAATGTCGTTGCCGATTTTCATCAGCGACACCGCGACGCGCTTAAGGGCTCCGCTCAGTTCCACCATAGCGTCGTGGGCGGCGAGGGCCTCGAATTTGTTGGGCGCCGTTTTGAACGGCAATCCGGTTAACTCGGCAATGCGCGCGGCAACGGCCACGTCGTACCCTTTGGGGGTGTTGAGGCCGGTGCCGACGGCCGTTCCGCCCAACGCCAGTTCCGACACCATGACAAGGGCGTTTTCGATGGCCCGAATGCCGTTGTCGAGCTGCTGCACGTACCCGCTGAACTCCTGGCCCAAGGTGAGCGGTGTCGCGTCCATAAAGTGCGTGCGCCCCGTTTTGACTACGTTTTTAAACGCTTGAGCCTTGGCATCGAGCGCGTTGCGCAAGTGGCGCAAGCCCGGAAGCGTCGTTTCCACCGTGCGCTGGTAGGCCGCAATGTGCATCGCGGTCGGAAATGTGTCGTTGGACGACTGCGATTTGTTGACGTCGTCGTTGGGGTGGAGCACCTTGCGTTCGTCGAGCAGCGACCCGCCACTTAAAACATGGCCGCGGTAGGCGATGACTTCGTTGACGTTCATGTTGCTTTGCGTGCCCGAACCGGTTTGCCAAATCACGAGCGGAAACTCCCCGTCGAGCTGACCCGTTAGGATTTCGTCGCAGACCGTGCCAATCAGCGCAGCCTTTTCGGCAGACAGCACGCCCAGATCGCGGTTGGTGAGCGCCGCCGCCTTTTTCAAGTAGGCGAAGGCTCGAATGATCTCGTGAGGCATGCTGCCTTCAGGGCCAATTTTGAAGTTGGTGCGCGAGCGCTCCGTTTGGGCGCCCCAGTAGGCTGATGCGGGCACGTGGACTTCGCCCATCGTGTCGCGTTCAATGCGGGTTTGTGTGCTCATGGCACAAAATTACGCCCGACTTGAGGCGCATAGATTTCCGTGCCGTTGCCTATCTTTGCCCCAGTACGAATTATTTGCACCCTTCAACGAAGCGCACCATGAAATTTCTCGGATTCCTCCTCGCCATTATGATCATCCTCACGGGATTCAGTATGCTGGTGTTTCTTGCCCTGTTCGTGGGCTATTGGCTTACCCTACTGGGTCTGGAGCGCGTAATGCCTGAGCGAATCTACAAGTGGCTCGAGGGCGCCAAGCGCTAGACGATCACCCACCACCTACAAAAAAGGCGCCCCGGGGCGCCTTTTTTTGTCCTAAATCCAAGCGATTGCTTACACGTAGTCTTCGCCGCGGCGCATTTTCACGTCGTTGACAAACTGCTTGATTTCTTGCTCCTTGCTTCGCGGGCACACAAGCAACCGGTTTTCGCTGACAATCACGATGTAGTCGTGGAGTCCGTCGACCACCGCCACCATGTCATCGGGAATCAGGTAGGTGTTTCCGCTTGCATCGTACGACAGCACCTGTGGGCCGATTCCGGTGTTTCCGTGGGCGTCTGCGGAACGCTGTTCGTGCACGGCGCCCCAGCTTCCGAGGTCAGACCAACCGAATTCCGCAGGCATTACCAGGACTTGCTTGGCCTTCTCTAAAATGCCGTAGTCAATTGATTCGTTCGGGCATTCGCCGTACATCGAGCCGATAAATTGGGCTTCGCTTGGCGTCCCGTAGTGCGACCATCCCGCGTTGAAGCTCGCATACATTTCAGGCATGTGCTTTTCGAACGCGCTGAGGATCGCATTGGCGTTCCACACAAAAATGCCCGCGTTCCACAAAAATTCGCCGGTGGCTATAAACTGCTCGGCCATTTCGCGGTTGGGCTTTTCGGTAAACGTTTTAACCGGGTGCACGTCGCTGGCGTACTCCGAGGTTTCGGGGCGGAACTGGATGTAGCCGTACCCCGTTTCGGGCCGGGTAGGGTTCATGCCCAGCGTCATCAGCACGTTGTGGGCCGACGTGGTTTCGAGTGCGGAGCGCAGCCGCGCCGTGAATTCCGCCTCGTGGGTGACCAAATGGTCGGCGGGCGTCACTACAAAATTGGCCAGCGGATCTCTCTTTTTCAGCACAAATCCCGCATAGGCTACGCACGGAGCCGTGTTGCGCCGCGCCGGCTCGGCAAGAATTCGCGGCCGATCGAGTTCGGGTAGCTGTTCCAAGCAGGCCTCGGCATAGTCCGCGTGCGTTACCACATAAATGTGGTCCGCAGGAACTACCGTTTTCATACGCCGAAACGTTTGCTGAAGAAGCGTTTCGCCGGTTCCTAAAATGTCCAGAAACTGCTTGGGTTTGCGCGAAGTTGAGGTTGGCCAAAAGCGCGAACCGACTCCACCCGCCATGATTACGGCATAGTTGTGTTCCATAGCCCGAGGGGTTAGGGCGCAAAGGTAGGGAAGTCCTCAAGGTCGTACCTTTGCCGCCTTGGCTGTTTTCGGTCATTTACGCAGCATTCGATGAAAAACATTGTACTTTTTGGTCCTCCGGGAGCGGGCAAAGGCACGCAAAGCGCGCTGCTCGTCGACGAATTTGCCTTGGTTCACCTGTCAACCGGCGACATTTTTCGCCGCAACATCCGTGAGGCCACGGAGTTAGGCCGCTGGGCCAAGTCCTTCATGGACCAAGGACAGCTGGTGCCCGACGACGTTACGATTGCCATGCTGCAGGACGAGTGGTCCAAGCATCCAGGGGCGGCGGGCTTCATCTTTGACGGCTTTCCGCGCACCTCGGCCCAGGCGGCGGCCCTCGACGAAATGCTGCAGAACGCGGATTCGAGCGTTACCGCGATGATCGGCCTCGAGGTCGACGACGAAGAACTGGTCAAGCGCCTCTTGGAGCGGGGTGCAACTTCGGGCCGCGCCGACGACGCCAACGAAGAAGTCATTCGCCAGCGCCTCGACGTGTACAACCGCGAGACCGCGCCGGTTCAGTCCTACTATGAGGCTCAAGGCAAGTACCGGGCGCTCAACGGCGTGGGAAGCATTGAGTCCATTACGGCCCAGCTTCGCAGCCTGATTCAATCTCTTTAAAACCCGACGCTGTGGCCGATTCTAACTTCATTGACTACGTCAAGGTCTTCCTGCAGTCGGGCCACGGCGGCGGCGGGAGCCGGCACTTCTTTCGCGCCAAGGGCCTTCCCAAAGGCGGACCCGACGGCGGTGACGGCGGTCGCGGCGGCCACATTATTCTCGAGGCCAATCCGCAAATGTGGACGCTGATCCACCTCAAGTACCGCAAGCACATCAAGGCCGATCCGGGCGAAAACGGCAACCGCAACCTGCGCATTGGCGCCAGCGGCGAAGACATCGTGCTTCAGGTTCCGCTCGGAACCGTCGTCAAAGACGCCGAAACCGGCGAGCTCCTGTGCGAACTCACTCAGCCCGGCGAGCGCAAGGTCTTTTTGCCGGGGGGGCGCGGCGGACGCGGCAATGCCTTTTTCAAAAATTCGGTAAACCAAGCCCCCGAATTCGCGCAACCCGGCGAGGAGGGACGCGAAGGCTGGTTCCTGCTCGAGCTCAAGGTACTGGCTGATGTGGGCCTCGTGGGCTTTCCCAACGCGGGCAAATCCACGCTGCTCAGCGCCGTGAGTGCGGCCAAGCCCGAAATCGCAGACTACCCCTTTACCACCCTGGTGCCCAACCTGGGTGTGGTGGCCCACCGCGACTACACCTCGTTCGTCATGGCCGACATTCCGGGCCTAATCGAAGGGGCTGCCGAAGGCCGCGGACTCGGACACCGCTTTCTCAAGCACATCGAGCGCAACGCCCTGCTGCTCTTTTTGGTTCCGTGCGACGCCCCCGACGTCGTGGAACAGTACCACGTGCTGCTGGGCGAGTTGGAGCGCTTCAACCCCGAACTGCTGACCAAGCGCCGGGTGCTGGCAATCTCCAAAACCGACATGCTCGACGAGGAGCTGCTCGGCCAGTTGCTTGCCGACGTGCAGCCCAAATTGCCCAAAGACCTGCCCTTGACCACGTTCAGCAGCGTCACCGGGCAAGGACTTGACCGCCTCAAGGATATGCTATGGGACTCCTTGAATCGCTCGATCGACTAGACCGCGCTGGATTTTTGGCCTTTGCCGGCCAAGGAGGTCCTGAGGCAGACGCCCTTTTCACGCTGACGTCAAGTGGCTGGCTAGCTGCATTGGTGTGGCTCGGCCTCGCCCTAATTCAGCGCCGTCCGGGAGCGTTAATTCCGTGGATCTGGTTGGTCGTAACCATGCTCGCAGCTTTTGGCGCCGCCGACGTGGTCGCAAGCGGCCTGAAAGATGCCCTGGGTAGGCCCCGGCCGTGCTGGTCCCTTGAGGGTCAGTTTCGCCCAGTCGCCGCGTGCAAGGGCGCCTTTGGCCTTGTTTCGGGCCACGCCGCGACTACGTGGGCCATTTTTACCATTTATATACGCAGTCGTCCCCCTCGTTGGGCGGTTGCCTTGGCCTTGATGTGGGCCCTTGCCGTGTCGGTTTCGCGGGTTTACCTCGGCGTGCATTACCCGGGTGACGTGCTCGCGGGCGCCGCGGTGGGCGCGAGCATTTCGTTGCTGATCGTGCGAATTCGTCCGCTAACTTCACACCGATGAACCTACTCGCCGTAGCCCTGGGCGGAGCCTTTGGCAGCCTCCTTCGGTGGTCCCTTTCGCTGATGTTGCGGCGTGCGGACGCTCCCTTGCTGACCGCCTCGGCGGCGACCTTGCTGGCCAACGTGGCCGCGGCAGCGCTCATCGGGGTGCTTATGGCGCGTCCGATCCCAGACAGCCGACTGCAGTTGGCGCTGGTGACCGGCGTTTGCGGCGGATTCAGCACCATGAGCACCTTCAGCTGGGAAGCACTTCAGTGGGTTAAAACGGGCTCGTGGCTAGTGGCCCTTGGGTACGTGACGGCAAGTTTGGCCCTGAGCTTGGGGGCGGCGGCAGCAGCGTACGCCTTAGCGCACAAGTAGCACAACTCCTTGCTGCTCGACCGGCGAATCGCCGTAGTCCAGGGTGAACAGCGACCAGAGGTAGGCTCCTTGCGGGCAGTCCGAACCGGTATTTCCCACGCGGCCGTTCCATTCCTCCTGCGGGTCCGCGCTCTGAAACACCACGTTGCCCCAGCGGTCCAATATGCGCAGTCGGTAGGCTTTAATTCCCGTGGCTACGGGTCGAAAGCCTTCGTTTCCCCCATCGCCGTTGGGGGTGAATGCGGTCGGCGACCAGACGTTGTAAATCGGGTCTACGCGCACCGAATCGGTCAGCGTGTCCCAGCAACCGTACTGGTTTAGAGCGAGCATTTTGACCGAATACCAGCCCGTATCGCGGTAGGTGTGGACCACAAACGCTTGCTGGGCATACGTCGTACTGTCGCCCAGGTCGAACCAAAACTGCTCGTTGGCATCAACCGAATCCGCCCGAAGCTGTACCAGCGGTTGGTAAATAGTCACGCGTTTGGGAGCAATTCGCATGGCCACTTTGGGGCGCGGATTCACCCGAATCGCTCCCGGGAACACTTTTTCAACCGTGTCGCGGCAGCCCGTCTGCGTCCACATGCGTACCCGCACGTCGTAAAGACCGGGTACCCGGTATACGTGCGTAGGTTGCTCGAGCGTGTCGGAGAACCCGTCGCCAAAGTCCCACGCGAAGTAGCGCGTCCGCCGCGAAAAAGCGCCGGCATCAAACGTAACCGTGTAGGGCTCGCAGCCGACCCAGGGGCCAATAAGGCTGTCCAGTCGTGGCCGCGGGTCCACCACGACCGAGTCCACATACGTTTCGTCGCAAGACTTCGAGCGAATGCGCAGGGTCACCGTGTAGGTACCGGGCTGCGCAAACTGAATCAGGGGCGGATTCAGCCCCGAAAAGCTCGCGATGTTGGCGTCGCCTGCGGCCCCAAAGGTCCAGTCAAACTGGGCTCCGTCGTACCAAGTGCCCTGCGCCACAAAGGTGATGGGCTGCTGGTCGAAGCAGGGTCCGCCGTTGTGCGTAAAGCGCGGATTTATTGGCGGGTAAATGTGAAACTGAACTCGGTCGGTGTCGGCACAAGGCCATCCTGGATTCGCTACCAAGGTTACCCAAAACACGCCGGTATCGCCAAAGGTCCAGGTCGGAAAAGCCGTGCGCGACGTGTCGTCTGCGCGCCCCGGGTCGCCAAAGTCCCAAAAAAAGCTGGTTGCATTGATGCTTTGGTGCTTGAACGGAACCGTTGTGCCAATGCACAGCTGCGTGGGATCGTCGACCTCTGACACAATCTTGGCCACAATGTTGGCCTGGCACGACGTCACGTTAAACTGGTAGTCGCGCCGAATGCTGTTCAGCAGCACACCATTCCGCCATTCTTCGACGCAAATCGCCACCACAAACTGTCCGGTCACCGTGAGCTTTCCGCTCAGCACACCGGTGGCGCCGTTGATGCTCAGCGACGGACTGCCCGGAATCGGATTGCTCGGAGTCGAAGGGTTTAAAAAACTAATGGGGGCGTAGGGCGGAGGCGCCGGCGGATTGGGCGACGGCGAATTAAATCCCGACCCGTTGTCTTTGCCCCCGCCGTGCAGTGGGTTGCACAGGGTGTAGTGCAGCGAATCGCCGTCGGGGTCGGTCGCCGACGTCGGAATGTTGAGGTTTTCTTGGTTGCACAGCACGATGGGCGGCAAATTGTTCCACTGCGGACTGCTGTTGCAGGCGTCGTTCGCGGGGATGCGCGTGGTCAAGGTTGAGCCCCAATCGTCGGGCGTCGGCAGGTTGCTGATGGTCGCGTTGCGGCAGCAGCGTTGGTAGGTGATCACGTAACCGTTGGCCCGTGGCGGAAGCGTGATCGTCGTGGTGTACACCGCATACTCGGTGCAAATGTTGGGCGGAGCCTGCAGGCAGGGGTTTCCCGTGTTCGCTGGAACCGGAATAGTCGCTCCCTTAGTGACGCTTAGGTTGTGCAGCAACGTGGGCTGAATTCCGTCGTAAATGCCGATCGAAGACTGCGGATCCAATTGAGCACCGGTCGAATTGCAGTCCCGGTACACCACCAACTTGATCTGGTAGAGGTTGTTGCCGAGGCAGACGTACGTGAGCTCTCCGCCCACCAGGTGGGCAGCGCGGCTGCTCAAGCTCGACAGGAGCAGCGCAATCAGGGCAAGGGCGGAACGCAGTCGGACCATTTCATGCACAGGTATCCGTGCTCCGCAAAGTACGCGAATGCACTCGGGTCTTCGGCCACGGCCAGCACAAAGTCGCCGCCCCATGCGCCAAGGCTCTTGAGCGTTGCGCGAACGCCCGTAAAGCGCTCTTGAATCCGGGGGAGGCCGGTCCACGCGGCGGTGCGCGCCTCTGCTTCTTCGATGAGCTGCATCCACTCCGTCACTTTTTGGGCCTCGGCCATGGCGCGCGACAGGTCGCTGATCGCGTCCAACTCTGCCTGAAGCGGTTCCCTGCGGCCGCGCTGCACTTCTTTTTGGCTGTCTTGCTTTTGCCCGAGGTAGACCAGGGCAAAATGCTCGGTGGGCCAGTGGGCGGCCGCGGCGGCGGACCATTCCCCTTTGGACGGTCCTATTTTGCGGTAGGTCAGGGCTGAGGTGGCGCGCGCACAAGCTACATCAAACCCCGACCCGCGCGAGGTGGCAAAATGCAGGTCGAGTGCCGGGACTCCCGTCCACTGCGCCACCAAATCGGTCAGCGACGAGCTCGACCCCCAGCCCCAGCTGCGGTCGAATTCAAGTTCGGTTCGCACGAGTCCTGTGTAAGGCACTTGGCCCCCTAAAGAGCGTGCGGCCTGCAGGAGCGATTCCACGTGCGGGTCAGAGACGGCTGATGCGTCCAGCCAGGCCTGTCCGTGGCGGTCCACTGCGGTCCAATGTAGGGGCTGGTCGGTGGCTCGGTAGGTCAGCCGCTGGCCTAGCCGTGTAGGTACGGCGAGGGCCGACGCGCCGTGGAGCACCCAGTATTCGCCGCACAGCAGCAGCTTACCGGAACTCCAAAAGGTATTCATGAGCGCACCCCTTCGGCGGCGGGAACGGGAATGCCCCGAAGGGCACAAAAAGCGTGGACCACGTCGGCGTGGTGCGGTACTTTATCGGCAAAGAAGCTCGTCAAGTGGGCTTTTTCGGCGTCGGTAGCCTCCAGCTGGTTCAAAATGTTCAGTAGGTGCATCTTCATGTGGCCTTTTTGAATGCCCGTCGTGGTCAGGGCGCGAAGGGCGGCAAAATTCTGCGCGAGTCCCGATGCGGCCACAATGCCCATCAATTCGTGGGCTCCCGGATTTCCCAGCATTTCGAGGGCCAATTGAACCATCGGATGGAGCTTGGTAAGTCCGCCCACAGTGCCGAGCGAAAGCGGAATTTCGATCCAAAACCGAAACTCACCGTCTTCTACCGAGCAGTGCGTCAGCGACCGGTACTGTCCGTCGCGCGAAGCATAGGTGTGGCAGGCGGCTTCTACGGCCCTAAAGTCGTTGCCCGTGGCGAGGACTACCGCGTCGATGCCGTTCATGATGCCTTTGTTGTGCGTGGTGGCGCGGTAGGGTTCGACCTCTGCGATGCGCACCGCGCGCTGAAACTTGCGGGCAAACTCCTGCACGTCCAGCCCCGATCCGTCGTCTAAATCGCTTAACGCGCAGCGCACCTCAGACCGCACAAGGCACTCGGGGGTGTAGTTACTCAAAATGCACATGACTACTTCGAGGTCGCCGCTGGCCGTTCCGGCGTCGGTCGCCGCCTCAAGCCGCAGCACCTTGGCCATCTCCTCCAGGCAGGAATTGATGAAGTTCGCCCCCATCGAGTCCCGGGTTTCAAAGCGAACCTCGAGCTGAAAGTAATCGTCCATGGCCTCGCGGCGGTCCTTTACGTCGATGCTCAAAATTCCGCCCCCGCGAGCGCGCATGTTCGCCGTGATCGAATCGGTGGCGGCCAAAAGTTCAGGCTGAATCCGCGCAACCAAGCGATTCAGGGCCCCGGCATCCCCCGTAAACGTGAAGTGGATGTGCCCAATTTTGGTCGACGAAATCACCGTCGAATGAAAGCCTCCGCGGTCCATCCAAAACTGCGCAGACTTGGCCGCAGCCGCCACCACCGAACTTTCTTCAATGGCCATCGGCACCGTGTATACCTGATTGTTAATGACAAAATTGGGCGCTACACCTAGGGGTAAAAAGTAGTTAGCTACCGTGTTCTCGATGAACTCGTCGTGCCGCTTTTGCACGGCCTCGTCAGCGTGGTTGTACGAAGCCATAAGTTCCTGACCACGGGCCGGATCGCTCAAGTGCTGTTCGGTGAGCCACGTGATTTTGGCGGCTTTGCTCAACTTAGAAAAACCGCGAATTTGGAGGTTGCTGCGCTTCATGTTTAAGGTTTAGTACAAAAGTAACCGCTTATCGCCCCAGAGGTTCAACAAAGCGCCACATTACTGCCCCTGCAACGTAGGCAAGGGCATCAAGGGGGTCCGCGGTAAAGCGCGGATCAACCCGCGGAATCCACAGCTCAAAAGCCACAGCTAGTAGCAGGGTGAAGGCGCCAACAAGGGACCACGGTAAAACGTAATCGGGACGAACGCGGCGCGCCAACCAGCTCGGTACGCCCAACGCGACCGGAACCGTGCACCACGGATCCAAAAACGAATCAGCCCAGTCGATGGAAGTGCCAAGCGCAATACCGATCTGGTGGAGCCCAAACGCCAGCACGGCCGCAGCCGCCACAGGGTTCACACGGCAACCCAGTAGGCCATCCAGGCAATGGCTCCGCCCACGGCGAGCACCGCCCAGTGCATGGCCTTGCCGGCGTTGATCAGACTTCGCTTCCAGTGGGGAATCTGGGGGTCGTTGTTCCATTCCATAGTGGGCATTTCAAACGCTTTGTGCCGGTTCGGATTTTCGTGGTTGGCAAAGGTGCTGTGGACCTGGCGCTCGGCTGCGCAGGACGGGCAGCGGTCGGGATCCTCGCCCCACTCGCCGCATTGGGTGCATTTTAGCTGGGTAGCCATGCGGCAAAGGTACTCATGCTCATGGGCACGTCGCGGGCCTATGTGCTCCGCACAAAAAAAGCCCCACAGGGAACTGAGGGGCTTTGCGATTTTGGTG
>JAURMB010000056.1 GCA_030831045.1 Schleiferiaceae bacterium | reverse complement strand
GCTGTGGCTCTTTGCCGGCGGAGTCGCGCCCTGGCAGAACTACGTGTCGTGGGCGGTGGTCGCCTTTGCGGCGCAGTGGCTCCTCGGATCGGCGCCGCTCAAAAATCCGCTCGCCCGCGCCGTGCTCCTGGCGCAAGCCTGTTTTTTTGCGCTGTCGTGGCTGTGGCCAATCGCGAACTAAGGTGTAGGTTTGCATTCGCACCCCATGGAACATCAGTACCTCGTTTCTGCCCGCAAATACCGGCCCGCGGCCTTCGCTTCGGTGGTGGGCCAGGCCCATGTGACCGAGACGCTGGAGCACGAGGTAGTGAGCGGGCGGCTGGCGCAAGCGCTGCTCTTTACGGGTCCGCGCGGAGTGGGCAAAACGACCTGCGCCCGCATTTTGGCCCGACGCATCAACGAAGTACACACCGGCGAAGGCCTGGACTACAGCCTCAACATTTTTGAGCTGGACGCGGCCTCGAACAACACGGTAGACGACATTCGCCAGCTCATCGATCAGGTGCGGTTCGCGCCTCAAATGGGCACCTACAAGGTGTACATCATTGACGAGGTGCACATGCTGTCGCAAGCGGCGTTCAACGCCTTTCTCAAGACCCTCGAGGAGCCGCCCGCCCACGCCGTGTTCATTTTGGCGACGACCGAAAAGCACAAAGTCCTGCCCACGATTCTTTCGCGCTGCCAGATTTTTGATTTCAAGCGCATCGGAATAGGCGACATCGCCGAGCACCTAGCCTGGGTGGCCCAGCAGGAGGGGCTCACGGCCGATCCCGAAGCGCTGCATGCCATCGCAGAAAAGGCCGACGGCTCGCTCCGCGACTCGCTGTCCATCTTTGACCGCATCGCGGCGTTTGCCCAAGGCGGAGCCCTGACCTACGACTTGGTTCGCCAGAACCTCCAGTTGGTCGATCGGGCGCTCTTTGTAGGCCTCTGGGATTCCATCGAGGCGGGTAACCGAGCTGCCGTGCTCACGTGCATTCACGACGTGCTCGATCAAGGTTTTGACTTGCAGCGCTTTTTGATGGGCTTTACCGGGTATGTGCGCGAACTGCTGCTTGCCCATCATCCGAGCACGGTGGCCCTGCTCGATGTCCCTGATTCGGTGAAGCGGAGCATTCTGGATTCGGCCTCGCGCGTGAGCGCGGTCCGAGCAGCCTCGGCCTTGAAGCGCTTGGTGGCCGCTGATGCGGGCTACCGAGCGGCGAGCAACGCTCGATGGCACGTCGAGGTGGCATTGCTCGACTTGATTTCCGACGAGTCCGTCGACGAAAAAAAAAATCCCTCTAGCGAACGGCTAGCGGCGCCTGAGCCCGCGGCAGCGCCTGAGCCCGCGATGGTTGCTGAGCCTGCGGCGGTTGCTGAGCCCACTGCGGTTGCTGAGCCCGAGCCCCTGGATTTAGTGGAGCATTCCGCAGTGTCGGCGCCGTCGGAGCCGGCCGCAGTGCTTGAAAATCCGGAACCACTGGTTCCGACGGAATCGCCTGGATCGTTCGCCTCGACCGTCTCGCCCCGCGTGCGACGGACGGCTTTTTCGCTCAAAGACCTGGAATTGCCGACGGTTGCGGCACGGGAGGACGCTGAACCGCAGACTGTGCGGATTGAAGATTCCCCGGAGTCTGATGCAGAGCCGGTTGCCTTGGTGGAACGCCGCCTGCGCCCCGTTACGCAAGCGGCACTGGAAACGGCCTGGCTGGAGTCGGCCTCGACCCTTGACGAAGTGCCCGTCATTAAGGCCATTGTGCAGCAGGTAAAGCCGGTTCTTGAGGAGGACAACGGCATTCGAGTGAGCTTAGAAAACGAACTCCAAGAAGGGTATCTGAATTCGGTGCGGGACCGCGTCCTGCCGTTTTTGCGGCAGGCCCTGCACAACGATTCGCTCAAAATCCGCACGGAAGTGCAGGAGGGAGCGGTGAACGCGCGCCTCGTGTACACGCCCGACGAGCGGTACGCCTTTTTGTTAGAAAAAAATCCACAATTAGACGAATTTCGAAGAGAATTTCAGCTAGATATCGAGTAATCCTGCGATTTCTTCGGTACTTTTGCCTTCCTTATGCAGAAGATAACCGTTTTAAATCCAATCGTCGAACTCGACGGCGACGAAATGACCCGAATTATCTGGTCGTTCATCAAAAACAAACTCATTCTTCCCTACGTCGACGTCGACATCAAGTACTTTGACTTGGGTATGGAGCACCGCGACGCCACCAACGACCAAGTGACGGTGGACGCCGCTGAGGCGATCAAGAAGTACCATGTGGGCATCAAGTGCGCCACCATTACGCCTGACGAGCAGCGCGTTAAAGAGTTTAATTTGAAGCAGATGTGGAAGTCGCCGAACGGTACGATTCGCAACATCTTGGACGGAACGGTGTTTCGCGAGCCGATTGTGATGTCCAACATTCCGCGCTTAGTCACGACGTGGAACAAGCCCATTGTCATCGGACGCCACGCGTTTGGCGACCAGTACCGAGCCACCGACACCACCGTCAAGGGCAAGGGCAAACTCACCATGACGT
>JAURMB010000055.1 GCA_030831045.1 Schleiferiaceae bacterium | reverse complement strand
CCAAACCTGAATGTCGGTGCCTTCGAGCTTGCTCATAAGCATTTCGGCGTAGGCCGAAGGGTGCAGCGGCATGAAGGGAGCACCAAAGCAGGCCGAAAAAGCGGCCTTCGGCTCGGTGACTCCGGCTTCGGTTCCGGCCACTTTGGCGGTGTAACCGCTCATAAAGTGGTACGCCGCTTGAGCGCGCGTGAGTTTGGAAAGCGGAGGAAGGATTCCGTAGGCATCGGCCGTAAGAAAAAACACGTGCTTCGGCGCGGGACCTTGCGACGGCAGCACGATGTTGTCGATGAAGTCGATCGGGTAGGAGACCCGGGTGTTCTCGGTGATCTTCTTGCTGGTGTAGTCGGGAACCCCCGCGGCGTCCAAAACCACGTTTTCGAGAAGCGCACCAGGACGAATGGCTCGAAAAATATCCGGTTCCTTTTCTTCAGTGAGGTCGATGACCTTGGCGTAGCATCCGCCTTCAAAATTGAACACGCGGCCGTCTGGCGTCCAGCCGTGTTCGTCGTCGCCAATCAACTGCCGGTTTGGGTCTGCGCTGAGCGTGGTTTTTCCGGTTCCCGAAAGGCCAAAGAACAGCGCGGTAGCGCCGTCCGCGCCCAAATTTGCCGAGCAGTGCATGGGTAAGGTGCCATGCTGTGTGGGGAGCAGGAAGTTCAGCGCGCTAAAAATGCCTTTTTTCATTTCGCCGGTGTAGCCGGTGCCGCCGATCAAAATGGTCTTATCGCTGAAGCATAAAATGGCGAAGTTGCTTTGCCGGGTTCCGTCGCGCTGCGGAACCGCCTCAAAACCGGGGGCGTGGATGATGGTCCATTCCGGATTCAGCGACGGCAATTCGTTGGCGGTAGGCCGCAGAAACATGTTGTAGCAGAACAAGTTGTGCTCCGGAAACTCATTGATTACGCGAAGGCTAATTTGTACCGAAGGTTCCGCTCCGGCAAACGCGTCGCGCACGTACAGGTCCTTACCGTCGAGGTAGTCCAAAACGCGGGACTTCAGGGCCCGGTAGGCCGCGGCATCAAACGGAATGTTCACTTTGCCCCACCAAACGCGGTCTTCGGTTTCGGTTTCGCGCACGATAAATCGGTCCTCTGGGGAGCGGCCGGTAAACGTGCCGGTCGGAATATTCAAGACGCCGTTGGCGGTCAAGGTTCCGCGCCCCATATCGAGGGCGAGCTGCGTGAGGGTTTGGGGATCAAGTTGGTAGCTTAAGCGCGCATGTTCTAAGCCAGAAATACTTAGGGCGCCTGCTGTAGAGTTGAGGCTCATTGGGTAAAGGATTATCAAGGGTTAATGCAAAATTACGGTACCTTGCAGCCTCATTCGACCCTTGTGAAAAAGATCGCTGTCCTCGGTGCAGGCCGGTCCGCCGGCCCCCTCATTGAATACCTCGCTACCCATCCCGATTCCAGCGCCTGGACCGTTTCGGTGTATGACCAAGATGCCGAAACATTAGCGCGAAAAACGGCATCCTTTTCAAACATTTGGGTGTCCTCGGGCGACCTTACCCAACCCGAACTCCTCGAACGAATTGTTGCGGCGCACGACGTGGTGGTCTCGATGCTTCCCGCGTTCATGCACTTGCCGGTCGCCGAGCGCTGCCTTCGCCTGGGCAAACATTTGGTTACAGCGTCGTACATAAGTCCCGAAATGCAGGCTATGCACGAAGCGGCGCAGGCTAAAGGGCTCGTTTTTGTCAACGAATGCGGCGTAGATCCTGGAATCGATCACATGTCGACCATGGAAATTCTGCACCGCCTGCGCGGCCAGGGCGCCGAAATAACCTCGTACGAGAGCTTTTGTGGCGGAATTCTCGCCCCCGAAAGTCCGAGCAACCCCTGGTCCTACAAGTTCACGTGGAATCCGCGCAACGTCGTGCTGGCGGGCTCAGGTGGCGCCGTGCACTTCGTGCAGGAAGGAAAATTCAAGCACATTCCCTACCATCAAGTATTTCGCCGCACGGAGTTTTTGGACATCCCTGGCTACGGACGCTTCGAGGGCTACGCCAACCGCGATTCGCTAAAGTACCAATCGGCCTACGGCCTTGAGGGCGTGGCGACCATGTACCGCGGAACCCTTCGCCGACCCGGATTTTGCCGCGCTTGGGACGTTTTTGTCAAACTGGGTGCGACCGACGACACCTATTCCCTGGAGCACGTCGACCGAATGACGCATCGGGACTTCCTCAATACCTTTTTGGCATACCACCCCACCGACAGCGTCGAGCTCAAGCTGATGCACTACCTCAGCATTAGCCAAGATTCCGACCTTATTGAAAAGCTCGAGTGGCTCGGACTCTTCTCTGACGAGCTCGTCGGCCTCAAGGAAGGCACGCCCGCGCAGGTACTTCAGCACCTTTTAATGAAAAAGTGGACCATGACCGACGCCGACGTCGATATGCTAGCCATGATTCACCGCATCGAGTACCGTATGGACGGGCAGCCCTACCGCCTTCAATCCTCGCTGATTGCCAAAGGAAAATCGGCTGAGCTCACGGCCATGTCCTACACGGTCGGCTGGCCCGTAGCCATGGCCACGCGTTTGGTTGCGCTAGACTTAATCCCCGAGCGTGGGGTGTTGATGCCCAGCATTCCGTCGCTCTACGAACCCATTCTTCGCGAATTGGGTGAGCGCGGAATTCGCTTCGACGAGCGCACTCAAAGGCTGTAAAGCTCCTCGGGTGCCTTCAAGTAAAGTACGCGGGCGGACTTGTCGACCCGATCGATAAAGGCGTCGATCACCGGAATAAGCACGCGAAGCTCACGCCCGGCAACATCAATTTCAAAAAGGTCCTGCCCCGGGTATTCCAGTACCTGGTGCACCGTCATTTCGGCCGCCACCCCGGGGTTTATCACGGTGTATCCGCTAAGGTCGTGGTAGTAAAACTGGTCTTCGTCGAGTTCCGGCAACAAGTCTTCAGGGAGCCAAAGTCCGCGCCCAACCATAGCCTGTGCTGAAGCCTCGTCGTTGACGTCGTCAAATCGGACGATGGACTCCTCCGCGTTCACGCTTCGGTGCGATGCCACAAAAAAGGGAAGGGCCTTGCCGCGTTCCTCCACAAAGTACGCGTCAAGGCCCTGATAGGGTGAGGGGTCGTCTGCGGTGATTCGAACCACCACGTCTCCCTTAAAACCGTGCTTTTTGCGCACGTAGCCGACCAGGAAGTAGCCCTCCACGGTCGAATTCGATTATTCGGCGTCAGCTGCGGGAGCCTCCTCGGCAGGAGCAGCCTCTTCGGCAGCAGCCTCCACAGCAGGAGCTTCTTCTGCAGCAGCCTCCACAGCAGGAGCCTCTTCTGCAGCAGCCTCCACCGCAGGAGCTTCTTCTGCAGCAGCCTCCACCGCAGGAGCTTCTTCAGCGGCTACTTCGGCTACCTCTTCAGCTACCTCTTCGGCGGCAGGAGCCTCTTCGACTACGGCAAACTTAGCGGCAACGGCCTCAGCTTTCTTGGCGTTGGCATCAGCTTCTGCCTTCAGGCGAGCCGCCTTAGCCTTATCGGCTGACGAAGAAAGGTTCGTGATTTTGCCATCGATGAGTGACTGCTTGTCGTTGAGCCACTTGGTGAAGCGCTCCTCAACTTGCTCGGCGGTCAACGCGCCTTTTTTCACTCCTTCAAGCAAGTGCTTCTTCATCAGTACACCTTTGTACGAAAGGATAGCGCGGGCCGTATTGGTGGGCTCGGCACCACTCATCATCCAATCCAATGCGCGCTCAAAGTTGAGGTCGATCGTTGCGGGATTGGTGTTCGGGTTGTACTGGCCAAGATCTTCAATGAACTTACCGTCGCGCTTAGAGCGGCTGTCGGCTACTACGATGGTGAAGATGGGGCGACCTTTGCGGCCGTGGCGTTGAAGGCGAATGCGTGTTGCCATAGTGAGTTAACGTTTTAGAAGGGTCCTAAACCCTGTTGTTAAGATTAGGGCTGCAAAACTACGAAAAAAACGTGAAGTAGCAAACTAATGACCCGCACCCTGCAGCGAGCAACGAGTAGCCCTAGGCTAGCTGCGCCAGCAGGTCGTGCTTACTCACAATGTGGTCGCCGTCCGCGGCATGTACAATGAGGGCGTTAAAGGTTGTTCCCATGGCGTGTACGCCGTCGAGAAGGCTCGAGGTGGCGGGCAGGCTAGGGAAGGGGGCACCCATGGCGGTGCGCACCAACTGCTGAATTCCGCCTTCACCCGAGGTGAGTGCGGTAATCACGTGCGACTCGGTGAGGCTGCCCACGTAGGACGTACCGTCGTGCACGGGGAGCTGGCTGATTCCGAAGCGCTTGAATTGCACGATGGCGTTATTGATCGGTTCCTCGGGGCCAATGGTCACGAGCGGACGAGTGGCGCGCCCGTGGACCGCTTCGCCGAGGGACTTCCATTCTTCGCGCAGAAATCCGCGTTCGCGCATCCAATCATCGTTATAAATTTTGCCGACGTAGCGACTTCCGTGGTCGTGAAAAAGCACCACGGTTACCGAGTCGTCGGGCAGCAGGTGCTTGAGCTGGCGCAGGCCTTGAAAGGCGGAGCCGCAGGAGTAGCCGAGCAGTAAGGCTTCTTGGCGAGCCAACTCCCGGGCGGCCAAAGCGCCGTCGCGGTCGGTAACTTTTTCAAACCGATCAATGAGGCTGAAATCGACGTTTTTCGGCAGAATGTCTTCGCCGATGCCTTCGGTGATGTATCCGTAGATTTCTTTGGGGTCAAATTCGCCCGTTTCGTGGTACTTTTTAAATACCGAACCGTAGGTGTCCACGCCCCAAATTTGGATGTTTGGGTTTTTCTCTTTGAGGTACTGCGCGACGCCTGAAATGGTTCCGCCCGTGCCTACGCCCACGACAAAGTGCGTAATGCGTCCGCCGGTTTGTTCCCAAATCTCAGGACCCGTGGTTTCGTAGTGCGCTTGGCGGTTGCTAAGGTTGTCGTACTGGTTGGGGAAAAAGCTGTTGGCGATTTCGCTGTTGAGCCGGCGCGCCACCGAATAGTAGCTGTCGGGATGATCGGGAGCTACGTTGGTCGGGCACACGTAGATTTCGGCCCCCAAGGCGCGGAGCACGTCCATTTTTTCTTTGGATTGCTTGTCGCTCATGGTGCAAATAAGCCGGTAGCCTTTGACCACGGCCGCGAGCGCGAGGCCCATACCGGTGTTGCCTGAGGTGCACTCGATGATGGTTCCGCCGGGTTTTAGTCGCCCGTCCCGTTCCGCATCTTCGACCATTTTAAGCGCCATGCGGTCTTTGGTAGAGTGGCCGGGATTGAAGTACTCGACTTTGGCCAAAACTTCTCCCGGAATGTCGCGGGCTAACGTGTTCAGGCGGACCATTGGGGTGCGGCCTATGGTCTCTAAAATGTTCCCGTAAACGGGCGGAATTTCTCGGTTCATCATGGGGTGCGAAGGTAGGGCGTGGGCCGTAGGATGCCTCGCTGTTCCGAGCTAAGCTCGAGTTCGCGGTTCAGCAAGTCGGCTAGGCTTATGGCTTTGAGGGCGTGCACGGTTTCGTTGCGGACTTGCACCAAGGCGTCTTGGAGCGCGCAGGCCTGCGGCGTCGGGCATTCGGGGCAGGGTTCGTAGTAGCGGTGCGAGGCGCACGGGAGCAGGGCAATGGGCCCTTCAACCACCCGCAGAATGTCGGCGAGCGAAACTTCAGCTGGGGGCTGGGCGAGTTGGTAGCCTCCGTTGCGCCCAGGTTCGGCGTGGAGCAGCCCAGCTTCGCGCAACTCACCCAGGATTTGTTCCAAAAAGCGCCGTGGGGTCGCGCAGGCTTCGGCGAGGCGCGCGGTGGAGAAGCGCTCTTCCGGGTTCCGCGCTAAGTGCTGCAGTGCGTGCAGGGCATACACGCTTTTGCGGTTCAGCATGCGTAAATGCGGTTCAGTACCATGGCGAGGCGAACGCCGGCTTGAACCAACCGTTCCTCCAAGCGGGGGTAGTTTTGGTAGCCGTATTCGTAGCTCAGGTTTTCAATGCCCGTGGCGGGGTAGATTCCGGCCATGCGAAGGGCTTTAGACTCGTTGGCCCAGTCGAGGTAGGTTCCGCTTTGGTACTGCTTCACGCGGTCCTGGGGCGTCGTGCGAAGCACGTGCTGGCTGTATTCCGTGTACGACAACTGCTGACCGTCGATGAGGTCGCTGTCCCAAATGCGGTGTAGGTTGGTGCTCTTGCCGAAGTACTTCAGTTTTACGTCGTTTCCGCCCTTGTCGTCACCTCGCCCTACGTGCAAGGGTTGGTGAAGGTCGCCCAGTAGGTGCACGAGCATTTTGAGGGCCGCGGCCTCGCCACCGTGCTTAAACTTCTTGGTTTCGAGCTCGCGGGTGACTTCGTCGAGCTTCATTAGAATGTCACCTTGGCTCGGAGTACCCGCCTCGGCGTACGTTTGGTGGTCGCCAATGGTACAGTAGTGCCATGCGTCCCAGTGGTCGTAGGCCTTGTCGGATTTGATTTCGTCCATCCACGTCGAACACATCGCCAAGCTCTCGCCCTGCAAAATGGCCGATATCTTTTTTTCGACGCAGGGTTTTAGGTGGGCCGTGGCGACTTCGCCTACGATGCGGTGTCCGATTTGCCCCCAACCAAATGCCGATAGGGTAGTGCCCAGAATGAACAGGGCGAGGAACGGTAATTTTTGATGCATAATCAAAGGTAGCACTCCGGCGGCGCAAGCCCTACCTTCGTACTTCATGGAAGCACCCGATTTTTTTGCGCACCCCACCGCGGTAATTGACGACGGAGCACGCATTGGCGCAGGTTCCAAAATTTGGCATTTTACGCATGTAATGGCAGGGGCCGAGTTGGGTCCGCAGTGCAACCTGGGGCAAAATGTGGTAATATCACCGGGCGTTCGCCTCGGTCGCAACGTCAAGGTCCAGAATAACGTGAGCATTTACACCGGCGTCACTTGCGACGACGACGTGTTTCTCGGGCCGAGCTGCGTGTTTACCAACGTGATAAATCCGCGGTCCGCCGTGAACCGCCGCGACCAGTATGCGACGACGAATGTGGGACGCGGAGCGAGCATTGGAGCCAACGCAACCATTGTATGCGGCCACGATATCGGTGCCTTTGCGTTTATCGGAGCAGGCGCCGTCGTTACCAAAGATGTACCGCCCTATGCGTTGGTCGTCGGCAACCCCTCACGCCAAATTGGCTGGATGAGCGAATTCGGTCACCGACTAGAGTTTGACGCCCACGGAACAGCCACGTGTCCAGAGTCGGGAGCCCACTATGAGCTCCGCGACGGATTCGTTTTTAAACGTTAACAACCCCACCAAACCTATAAATGATGAATTACCCGGTATCAGCCCTGCATTCTGAAGAACTTGAACTTATTCGGGCCTCGGCTGCTGAATTCGCGGCGCAGCGAATTGCTCCGCACGTAATGGAGTGGGATGAAGCCCAGTTTTTTCCCAAGGAACTTTTTCACGAAATGGGCAAGCTCGGTTTCCTAGGTGTTTTGGTCAGCCCAGAATTCGGAGGGGCCGGAATGGGTTATGCGGAATACATCACGATCGTTGACGAAATCGCTCAAGTTTGCGGCAGTATTGGCCTCAGCGTGGCCGCACACAATTCGTTGTGCACGCAGCACATTAACCAATTCGGAACCGATGCCCAAAAGCGCCGTTGGTTGCCCAAGTTGGCAACGGGCGAGTGGATTGGCGCCTGGGGCCTTACCGAAACAGGTACCGGAAGCGACGCTGGGGGCATGAACACGACCGCCGTGCGCCGCGAAGGTGGATGGGAGCTCAACGGAAGCAAGAACTTCATTACCCACGCCATCAGCGGCGACGTTGCGGTTGTCATCGCCCGCACGGGTGAAAAAGGCGACAGCCACGGTATGACTGCTTTTGTCGTTGAAAAGGGCACGCCTGGTTTTCAGGGCGGACGCAAAGAAAACAAGCTCGGAATGCGCGCCAGCGAAACCGCGGGTTTGTTTTTTGATAGCTGCTTTGTGCCTGACGACCAGGTTCTTGGACAGGTGGGCGAAGGGTTTATTCAGTCTATGAAAATTCTCGATGGGGGCCGCATTTCGATTGCCGCGCTGAGTGTGGGCATTGCCAAAGGGGCCCATCAGGCCGCCGTGCGCTACAGCCGCGAACGCGAGCAATTTGGCCAACCCATTGGCGACTTTCAGGGTATTGCGTTCAAGCTCGCCGAAATGGCGACCAAAATCTACGCTTCGGAGCTGATGACGCGCCACGCGGGCTCGCTCAAGGACCAGGGCCGCAAGGTCACCAAAGAATCAGCCATGGCTAAGCTTTTTGCGAGCGAAACCGCGGTGGAGGTTGCGACCGATGGCGTTCAAGTGCACGGAGGCTACGGATACACCAAAGATTTTCCCGCCGAGAAGTACTACCGCGACGCCAAACTGTGCACCATCGGCGAGGGAACTTCAGAAATTCAGAAGCTCGTGATTTCGCGCGACTTCAAGAAGGCCTAATCCACACACTCACCAGAACAGGGCGTTGGCGCAACCTTGCGCC
This sequence comes from Schleiferiaceae bacterium, assembly GCA_030831045.1. The sequence continues at coordinate 6,628 of JAURMB010000055.1, read as the reverse complement.
ACGGCTTGCAAAGTGCTTGGAACGGAACCCCTAATTGTGGTTTCTTTGTATGTTATGAGTCGAATGATACGTTTCTTGCTTGCTACAGCGTTGCTTGTTACCACTGTTCAACATGCCGAGGCATCCCATGCCTACGGTGGTGAAATCACGTGGAAGTGCTTTACCACGGGTCCCAACGCGGGCAAGTTTAAGTTTTACATGATTCTGTACCGTGACTGCGGAAGCGGTAACGCGACGTTGCCTACCGGGTCGGTCCAGTTAAGTTCCAACTCCCCCGCTGGCCCTATAACCCTAACTCAAGTCGGAACTCTTACAGACGTTTCGCCTACGTGCTCTGTAACGCCGGCTCCGATTCGGTGCAACTTTGTAGCAAGTGGTGAAGGCTCGCTTGAAGAAGCACGTTTTGAATCAACGTTTATCAACCTGACGGGAGTTATACCTCCCACGGGTTGGTCGTTCTCGTATTCACTCTGCTGCCGACCCAGTTCATTGACCAACATTCAATCACCCGGTTCCCAAGATTTGCTGCTCAGGGCGATCATGTACCCGTACACGGTAAACGGAAATCAACAAAGTCCAAATCCCTGCTACGATTCATCGCCGAGGTTTTTAGAGCCTCCAAAGTCCGTGATTTGTACCGGTTATGAATACACCTATGCGCAATTTGCCTTTGACGATGATTTGGATTCCATTTACTACAATTGGGCCCCGTCATTGGGAGGTTCGTCAGCTCCAGGAACCCCACTACTTTATGTGAGCCCGTACTCCGCTACAAACCCGTTACCTAACGGAAGTTCGCCCGCACAGTTGAATAATGTCACTGGAAATATCACCTTGAATCCAACGGCCGGAGGGTCGTTTGCTACGTCGATTAAAGTATCGGCATACCGGTGTGGCCAATTGATCGCGGAGGTGTTTCGAGACATCCCAATGGCCATAAAGAGCAACTGTCCTAATCTACCAACGGGTACTCCCAACACTCCACCGACTCTTGCGATCACCAACATTCCGGGATTTCCACAAATAACCCCGGTGGTTCAAAATGGTGATACCATATTTTATGAAGCCACGGTCTTTGCAGGTCAGATCGTTCGGTTCAACCTGGTATCGCAGGACCCGCAGCTTTTGCCCAACTTCTTACCTCAAACGATTGGTTTTAGTCCGAGTGGAGGCCAGTTTGGAACACCGTTCTCAAACGCGAACTCGGGCTGCTTGAACCCGCCGTGCGCTACCGTTGTGCCGGTTTCGCCACAAACTACCCTGACGAACCCATTGAACAACGAGATCTTGTTCAACTGGCAGACCTCGTGCAACCACATCGCCTACCAGGGCACGCAGTGCGGATCCCCAACGAACTCCTACACCTTCGCGATGCGGATGCAGGACAACTTCTGTCCAATTCCTGCCGTTTCGGTGAAGTCGGTGGTGGTCAACGTCGTTTCGACGATTCCGGTGCCGCCCGACATGTCGAACGCCTGTGCCACGGTGAACGCCAACGGCACGGTGGGCATCAACTGGGGCTTTCCCGCCGATACGGGGATGAATTTTGATGCCTACATCATTTACCATTCGACAAGCCCAACGACTCCGTTTACCGCGATAGACACGGTGAAGAACTACAGCTCGCTGTCCTACACCGACCTGACGCCAGGCCCTGGGGCAAACTACTACTACATCCGCTCGAAGGGTGGTTGCGGGTACTACTCGGTACCGAGCGACACGCTTCAGACCATGGGGCTTACGCTTAACTCGTTGCCTCCGACCAATTCGTATGTGGCTGACTTGAGCTGGAACACCACCCGCACCAGCTACAGCCAGCCATTTGAAATCTGGCGACGTAGCCTCCCGTCGGGTACGTGGCAAAAGATTGACACCACGAGCAACCTGAACTTCCGCGATACGGTGAACGTGTGCGGACAAAACCTGGAATACCAAGTTCGCACCGCCACCGGCTGTGTGAGTACACGTAAGTCAGGGTTTTATTCCGATCAAGTAAACAACGACGTGATCGTAATCGACAGCGTTTCTGTGGTTAACGGCCAGGTAGTGATTGCTTGGACTCCGGGAGCCAGCAACGACATCGTCGACTACTACTTGCTGAAACGTGGTGTCGGTGGCGTTTGGAGCCCGATCGACACCATTAAGCCGGGCACCGCGATGCCGTACGTGATCCCGGGTTCGATTGAGAGCGTTAAAGACCAGTACAAGGTGATTTCGGCGGACTCGTGCGGAAACATGAGTTCAGACTTGCTGGTGCGCGCCGCGAACAACATGGTGCTCAGCGAGAACATGGATCCGTGCGAAGGAATCATGCGCCTTCGTTGGAACACCTACAAGGGCTGGGGAACTGGAGGCGTGAAGCAGTACGAGATCTGGATGGAAGAAACGCCGACCGGCGGAGCGACCACGGTAACCCTCGTGGGCATTAAATCAGGCAACGACTCAACGTTCAGCATGCGCAATTTGAGTAGCGGTACCACGTACTGCTGGTACGTGCGCGCTATTGATACCGCCACGGTGAAAACGACCTCGTCCAACAAAGTGTGCATTACCTCTCTGGCGGTTCAGCGCTCGCGCTTGCTGTACCTCGCCAAGACGAGCGTGCGCGACGACAACGGGGTGGAACTGGTTTGCTTCATTGATAAAGATGCCGACATCGTGCACTTCGACGTGCAGCGTGCCGACGAGTTGGGTGCGCCGTTTACGTCGCTTGGCCTCCTTCCGAAGCCGATTACCGGACCCTGGGAGTACCGCTTTAAGGACTTTACGGCCAACCCCAACGACCACCGCTACGTGTACCGTTTTGTGGCGACCGACAGCTGCGGAAACATCGACACGGCCTCCAATATTGGCCGGACCATGGTGCTTGAGGTTGACGAACAAGACAACCTCACCAACTTCTTGAAGTGGAATCCGTACCGCGATTACATGGGCGGAGTGGACCGCTACGAGGTATACCGTGCCGTTCAGCCCGCCGGGGGATACCAGCTGGTGGGATCGACCCAGGACACGTTCTTCTTGGACAATACCCGCCCGCTTGGCGACTACAGTGGACTGCTGGCCTACCGCGTTGTAGCCGTGGAAGGACCAAATCCGCTCGTGTTCCGCGATGCAGATGGATCGGTGTTCCGCTCAACGTCGACCACAGCTATGGCTGAATTCAAGCCGCGCGTATTTATTCCCAACAGCTTTAATCCGAAGTCTGACGTGGTAGCCAACCGCGTGTGGAATCCTGCTCAGGTGTACGTTGCCCCCAACAGCTACAGCTTGGAGATCTACGATCGCTGGGGTCAGCGCGTATTTGAGACCAAAGACGAGGCTAAGGGTTGGGACGGCAAGCTGAATGGCTCATTTGCGCCATCGGGCGTCTACACCTACCAGCTGCGCTTCCGCAGCATCGAAGGTGAGCTTGTGGAGCGCCGCGGCACGCTGAATTTGCTTTACTAGGTAAATAGGTTCATAACTTATTGCGGAATCCGCCCCGGTGCTCGAGGCGGATTTCGTATTTTTGCATGCAACTTAATCTAAAGTTGCTATGGCTGACTTCGGTTCCAAAATTCTCGGTGAGTACCTCACCTACGACGAAGTACTTCTCGTTCCTGCTTTTTCTGAAGTGCTTCCGCGCGACGTGCGCTTGGCCTCCCGGTTTAGCCGCAACATTGAGCTTAAAGTCCCCATCGTTTCTTCGGCGATGGACACCGTGACCGAGGCAGGCATGGCGATTGCGATGGCGCAGGAGGGCGGAATTGGCGTGCTTCACAAGAACTTAACGGCCGAGCGGCAGGCCATGGAGGTGCGCAAAGTCAAGCGTGCCGAGTCGGGCATGATCCTCGATCCCGTCACCTTGACGGCCGACGCGACGATTGGCGAAGCCAAAAAGCTCATGGCCGAATACCGCATTGGCGGAATTCCCGTGGTAGATGCAGCCAAAAAACTAATCGGAATTATCACGAATCGGGACCTGCGCTTTGAGCACGACGACAGCCGCCACGTGGGCGAGGTCATGACGGCCGAAGGACTGGTTACGGCCGCCGAAAACACGACCATGGAGCAGGCCGAAGTCATTTTGCAGCGCAACAAAATCGAGAAGTTGCCTGTGGTCAAGGCTGACGGAACGCTACTGGGCCTGATTACCTACCGCGACATCAGCAAAAAGCGCACGAAACCCTTCAGCAACATTGACGCCTTTGGCCGGTTGCGCGTGGCCGCGGCGGTCGGAGTGACCGGAGACGTTCTGGAGCGCGTAGCCGAACTCGTCAACGCCAACGTCGACGCCATTGTGGTCGACACGGCGCACGGGCATACCCGCGGCGTGGTCGATGTGCTGCAAAAAATCAAAAAGGCTTTTCCGCACCTCGACGTGGTGGTGGGCAACATTGCTACGGCCGAAGCCGCCAAGTACCTGGTTGAGGCGGGCGCCGACGCCGTAAAAGTAGGTATTGGTCCCGGATCAATTTGTACCACCCGGGTGGTCGCGGGCGTGGGCGTTCCGCAGCTCAGTGCGGTCATGGCGGTGGCGCAAGCCATCAAAGGCTCGGGCGTTCCGGTAATTGCCGATGGCGGAATTCGCTACACCGGCGACATCGTCAAGGCCATCGCGGCGGGCGCCGACAGCGTTATGCTTGGCTCCATGTTCGCCGGAACCGAGGAGGCTCCCGGCGACACCATTATATTGGACGGACGTCGCTACAAGAGCTACCGCGGCATGGGATCGCTCGAAGCCATGGAAGCGGGGTCCAAGGACCGCTACTTTCAGGACGTTGAAGACGACGTCAAAAAGTTGGTTCCTGAAGGCATTGTGGGCAGGGTTCCCTACAAAGGCCATGTTAACGAAGTCATGTACCAGTTTGTGGGCGGACTTCGCGCCGGCATGGGCTACTGCGGGGCGGCTACCATCGCAACGCTTCAAGAGAAGGCCCAGTTCGTGCGCATCACGGCCGCAGGGGTGGCTGAAAGCCATCCGCACGACGTAACCATTACCAAGGAGGCGCCGAACTACAGCCGCTAAGGCTGAAGCCCTTGGCGCTGTTCAAAATCTTGGTAGCACGCAACCAGGCTCACCAAGAGCTCGTAGTCGGTTGCCGTGCGAATTGCGTTTTGATTGTAGCGGCAAAAGAGCAAAACCTCTTCCATCTTGGCTTCGGTAAGCCCCGTGAGTTCAAATAGTGCCACCCGGTTGCGGCTCTCGTTCAGTTGGTTGCGGTACTGATCGGATTCGACAAGCGCGGCCAGTTCGCGCAGCTGCCGGGGTCGGTTGCCAAATTGATCGTACAGGAAGTCAATCGGATTGGCGAGCGTGGGCGTCGCCGGTTTGGGCACGACGATCGCGCTTCCGCTCGGGCGAGCGGGTTCCTTAAGTTCGATTTCGCGCGGAAGGTTGCTCGTCAGTTTGTAGGCCGTTACGGGAACCTCTTGAAGGAGAAAATTGCGCGGGGGTAAGGTTACGAGAACGGAATCAGCCTGGCGGGCCACTTGGTAGCGGTAGCCGTAGCCGGGACGGCTAAAAACTAGGGTGTCGTGCAGTCGGGCTTCGATGCGGAACCGACCGCTTCGGTCGGTGGCCACGCGTTCTTCAGATCGGGCGTTGACAATCATAACGTCGGGCACGCGTTCGGTAGACCGTTCTTCGGTGACGAACCCTTGAAAAACCACGCGCTGCTGGGCATGGGCCCAAGGCAGCGCAGCGGCCAGCGCCAGGATGCATAAAAAATTCCGCATGGCTCGCTAAAGTACATTAATTATGCCGCGGCCGCCCGCAGATAATCCCGATATTTGCGGTTCAATCCGCATCAATCATGGCAGACGACAAGAAAGTTATTTTCTCGATGTCGGGAGTGAGTAAAATCCTTCCGAACAACAATAAAGCGATCCTTAAAGACATTTACCTCGGATTTTTCTACGGGGCCAAAATTGGTATTATCGGTCTTAACGGTTCGGGTAAATCAACCTTGCTTAAAATTATCGCGGGCATCGACAAAAGCTACCAAGGAGACGTAGTGTATTCTCCGGGCTACAGCATCGGATACCTGGAACAAGAGCCTCAGCTCGACGAGTCAAAGACCGTTATCGACATCGTGAAAGAGGGCATGGCAGAGACGGTGGCGGTACTTGAGGAATATAATTCGATCAACGACCAGTTTGGGCTCCCGGAGGTGTACGAAAACCCCGACGCCATGGACAAGCTGATGGCCCGCCAGGCTGAACTTCAAGACAAGATTGACGCCACCAACGCGTGGGAACTGGACCAGGTTTTGGCCCGTGCGATGGACGCGCTGCAGGTGCCCGACGGCGACACGCCCATTTCGGTGCTTTCGGGAGGTGAGCGCCGCCGCGTGGCCCTTTGCCGATTGCTGCTGCAGAATCCCGATATTTTGTTGCTCGACGAACCGACGAACCACCTTGATGCGGAATCCATTCTCTGGTTGGAGCACCATCTTCAGCAGTACCCGGGTACGGTAATCGCCGTGACGCACGATCGCTACTTCCTCGACAACGTGGCCGGATGGATTTTGGAGCTGGACCGCGGCGAGGGAATTCCGTGGAAAGGAAACTACTCGAGCTGGCTGGACCAGAAGACCAAGCGACTTGAGCAAGAAGAAAAGCAGGCCAGCAAGCGCCGCAAGACCTT
>JAURMB010000054.1 GCA_030831045.1 Schleiferiaceae bacterium | reverse complement strand
GTCAGCACCTTGCGTCGGGTGGCGGACCCTGAAGCTCCCGACAACTGGCTCGAACTGAATACCCAAAACTGCGTAGTCACGGGCTACGGGCAAACCACGCTCGGCGCCAAAATGGGCCGTGTGGAGATGGGCACCTATGGCCGAATTGAACACCGGCTTCGCACCGGCCGGATGAACGCCCAAGTGGCGTTGACGCTCGACTTTTTGTTCCCCGAAGAGCTTTCGAAGCCGATTCGTTCCGCGTTAATGGCGTCGTCGGGCGGACCCACTGATGCGACCAACGACGTGCTGGGCGAGGCGCTGCGGCGAAAACTCGATCCCAAAGACCTCAAGCGCTACTACGAAACGGGCCTCAACGAGCGCATGCCTAAGGAATTCCGCCAAACCCTGGTCATCGACGAGGTTGACCTCGAATGGAAGGCCAACATTCGGGCGTTCCGCAGCAAGGAAGGCGTTGGCGTTGGGGCGATCGCGGGCGATCCCGTGCACCGCTTTATCGACGGAACCCTCGAGCTGCGCAAGCGCCGCGGGGGCGACGAGTTCACGCTGCACCTCGCGCCCTCGAGCGAGTACTTCTTGAGCTACAAAAAAGGCAACCTGCGCTTTTACTCGAGCGACCGGGCACTCATGGACGCGTTGGCCAAGGTGGAGCCCAAGAAGCGTTCGCTTCCGTCCAAAGACGGCTTGCCGTTCTTCCAGCTCACGCCCACGACGGGCGGGGCCATGAAGCGCTTCCTCGACGGCCTGGAGCCTGAAGAAGGAGGGAAGGACTAGCCCGAATCTTTCGTTTACTACCGACTAGGGCGGAGCAGTGGGCGCAGCTTTGCTCCATGAATACCCGCATTATTAATGCATTTGCATTACATTTGGAGTCCATGAAGCGACTTCAGTCCACCCTTACGGCCCGTTACCAAACCACCATACCTACGGAGGTGCGGCGCCGCCTTGGGCTTCAGGCCGGAGACCAGATTTCATACCGCTTTACCGATGAGGGTCGGGTAGAGCTTGTTCGCGAGCACGCTGAAGATCAGCTCCTTGGTGCTATGCTTTTGGCGCTCGAACAGGATCTCTCCCGCCGACCCGATCAATTGGTTGCCCTTGATGCCGATACCTACGCAGACTTGGCGAAGTGGAATCAAGCGGTAGATCTCGATGAAGATCTGGACGCGCCGTCATGTCTGTAGCGGTGAACGGGTGGCGTATTCTGCTGCATCCGCTGGTGCTGCAGCGCATGCACGAGTGGTCAATTCAGGCGCAGCGCGGGGATGCCAAAGCACAAAAGCTGCTCGCGGGATTGCGCACATTAATCCTTGAAGTCGTTCCGTCGGATCCCAACCACCCCAGGTTTTACCTTGGGCACAGTCTCGGTTCAGAATTTGCCCACTGGCGAAGGGCCAAAATGTACCAGCGCTATCGGTTGTTCTTTCGGTTTAGTTCCGAACACAAAACCATCGTATTTGTGTGGATTAACGACGAAACGACCTTGAGGACCCATGGTGCTTCATCTGACGCCTACGCCGTATTTTCCAAAATGGTTCGGCGCGGAACTCCACCTGACGAACTTGACGCCCTGTTTCGGGAGTCCGCTTCGAAGGGTTAAGCGGGTAAAATTGTGGATTGGAATCCATGTGTTCCTGAAATACGAGGATTCAAATACATAAACGTACATTGTAGTGCAAATCACCTTTATGAAGCAAATTCTGCCCATTGGCTTTGGCCTTCTGGCCCTACTAAGTGCCTGCCAATCTGCCCCCGAAACCGATGTCCCCGTAACCTCGCCCGAAGACGAGCTTGTAATGACCATGACTGCCTGGGTTCAGGCGTATAACGACCGCGACACCGCCACGGTGGGCAAGGCTGTAGTGGATTCCATCCTCGTGCACGCCGCCGACGGGCGCCACGTCTGGGTGACCCGCCAAGGCCTGAATAAATTCCTCATCGAAACCCCCGAATTCAGCTGGGAACCGCTCCGCATCGAGTATGCCGGGACCCGCGAAGGCGGCAAGGACGTCGTGGTCGTGCAAGGGCACGAACAGCGCCGTTACCCCGACGGCCGCGTCTTTGACGAATACTTGGCCGAATTTTTTGAATGGAAGGGCGGACGCATCGTCGAAGTCACCCAGTACAGCCGCAAGCCATGAAGTGGCTCTCCAGTTTCTGGTTGCTCGTTACCAGTACCCTGGGTATAGCCCAGACGCTGCAGGTCATTCCCCAGCCCCAGTCGGTGGTCTTTGAGGGCGAGGCCCTTCCGGTCGCCGGCAACCTCTACGTGGTTGCCACATCGGCCCTTCAGGGCGAGGCCGACCTGCTCCGCACGTGGTGGAACACGACCGCCAAGGGCGCCAAGGGCGCGAAGGGCGGGGCGGTTTCGGCGGAACTCCGCGTCGTGCAGGGTTTGCCGGCCGAGGAGTACGCGCTCAAGGTTTCGCCCGGCAAAATCGTGGTGGTTGGGGGTTCCGCCGCGGGCGTGTTTTATGGGGTCCAAACCCTCATACAGGCCGAAGCGGGCCAAAAATCGCTACCCGGCATGACCGTGCGCGACCAGCCGGCCTTTGCCTACCGCGGGATGCACCTCGACGTCTGCCGCCACTTTTTTGACGTGGCCTTCGTCAAGCGCTACCTCGACCTCATGGCCGAGCACAAAATGAACCGCTTTCACTGGCACCTCACCGAGGACCAGGGATGGCGCATCGAAATCAAGCGCTACCCGCGCCTCACCGAGGTCGGAGCTTGGCGCAACGCCTCGCAAGTCGGGCCCTACGACGACCAACGCTTCGACAGCACGCGCTACGGCGGATTCTATACCCAGGACGAGGTGCGCGACATCGTGGCCTATGCCGCGGCCCGCCACATCACGGTGGTTCCCGAAATTGAGCTTCCGGGCCATGCGCGCGCGGCCTTGGCGGCCTACCCTGAGCTGAGCTGCCGCGGGGCGGAACTCCCC
>JAURMB010000053.1 GCA_030831045.1 Schleiferiaceae bacterium | reverse complement strand
GCTTGCGCTGGGCATTCGAGCCAAATTCGTTGATGGCGTCCACAAACTCTTGGTTCGAGAGGACCTCCATGCGGTTGCGCGTGTTCCGCACTGAAGACACCGCGCTCAACTCAACCTTTAAAGGAGTGTCCTTAGCACCCTTCTTGGTCGTGATAAGAATGACGCCGTTGGCGGCGCGCGAACCGTAAATGGCCGTGGCCGAGGCGTCCTTGAGCACGGTAAAGCTCTCGATGTCGTTCGGGTTAATGAGTCCTAACCCCTCTGAGGGCAGGCCGTCGATGACAATCAGCGGATCGTTGCTGGCGTTGATCGACGATCCGCCGCGAATGCGAATGCGCGCTCCCTCACCCGGGCGTCCCGAACCTGAGGTAATGCGCACCCCCGGAGTCTTGCCCACGATCAGCTGCGTAGGGCTTGCAAACGCGCCCTTTTGGAACGTTTTGGCCTTCACGCTTACCAGGGAACCGGTGAGGTCGCGGGCGGTAGTGGTTCCGTAGCCCACAATCACCACTTCGTCGAGCTGCTCTTGCGATTCCGCGAGCGCGAAGTTGACCGTTACCGAACCGGCGACTTGCACCGTCTTCGTTTGGTTAACGTACCCCATGAGGCTTGCCGTTAGGTTGGCTGCTTTGGTAGCCACCTGAAGGCTGTACCGGCCGTTGGCGTCGGCAACGGTAGTAGTGCCTGAAGCGGATTCTTTGACCACGGCTGACGGGAGCGGATTGCCTTCAGCATCCCGAACAAATCCCGATACTTGGCCCTGTGCCCAAGCAGATACGGAGCCCAGCGCAAGCGCTAAAGCCACCCAAATCGTACGCGTTTTCATCATGAGTGTTAACGTTAGGTTGCCGCAATGTACAAAACAAACCTATATAGTGTACACAATACACCGTGTGACGCAGGGCACAAAAAAAGCCCGGCGGTACCGGGCTTCAAGGTCATTTAGCGCGGGGCGCCGAGGACTCAATTGCAGTACTCGTCGAACGCCGCGGCAAGGTTCGTTGCCAGGGCTTCGGCGGTACGGCCCTCGATGTGGTGGCGCTCTACCATATGCACGAGTTCGCCGTCCTTAAACAGCGCGACCGACGGCGAAGACGGAGGGAACGGAAGCATAAGTCCGCGCGCCATGTCTACGGCCGTTTTATCGTTGCCCGCAAAAGCCGTTACGGCGCGCGTGGGCTTGGCGCCGGGACTGGCAAGGGCCTGGCGCACCCCTGGGCGGCAAGAGCCCGCGGCACATCCACACACCGAGTTGATGACGACGAGCGTCGTTCCTTCACGTTGGATCGCCGCCTTCATCGCGTCGGCGTCGCGGAGTTCTTCAAAACCTGCTTGGGTCAGTTCGGCGCGCATGGGCGCAATCAAGTCTTCGGGGTACATAGGTCGTGCTCTTGTTAAGTGGTGCCTGTTGATGGGTGTAGGCAGCATGATTTCATGCAAAAATACGGCCAGATATTTGCACCAAAGTGAACGAATTGAACGCCGCCGTGTTGGCTAAGTACCTATGAACCGTTTTCTGCTTTCGGGGCTCGTTGCCCTTTTGCCGCTGTCCTCGATTGTGGCACAAAATCCGACCGAAATCCTTGCGAAAGCTGAAAAAACGGCGATCGGAACCTCGAGCTACAGCGAGCTTTCGATGACGGCGAAGCGCGCCCGCTACACCCGGGTACTCGACATCAAGTCGTGGACCCACACCAACAAGTACGCGTTGATCGTGGTCACTGGCCCCGAACGCGACCGCGGCACCCGCTACCTCAGGGCCGACAAGCAGATGTACAGCTTTGTTCCGCGCACCGGAAAAGTCGTGAAGCTGCCGCAAAGCATGCTGATGGCCGGGGGATTTATGGGCACCGACGCCTCGATGGACAACCTGCTGGGCCAAGCCTCGCTCGCCAAGGATTTCACGCACCAGTACCTCGGGACCGAGACGGTCAACGGACTCCCCTGCCACAAAATCAAGTGCACGCCCAAGCCGGGGATTCCGGTGGCGGCCGACGCGGTGGTAGCCTGGGTTCATACGGGCGACAAGGGATGGGTCCGCCTTAGTTTTCAGAGCACCCGCAACGGCGAGCTGCAGCGCATGGACGCCCTCGAGTTTGGCCGCATGGACGGCGTGCAGATGCCCATCAAGCTGCAGTTCAGCACCCAGGGCGGCAAGCAGACGACGCTGATGACGGTCAAAGCCTGGAAGAAGCAGCCCCAACTTAGCCCCGCATGGTTCACTCCGGAGCGGCTTGAACAAACCCAGCCGTGACCGCCGTTCACTTAGCTCTTCGCCTTGCCTGGCGCAACCTTGGCCGCAACCGACGCCGATCGCTCATTACCGGGGCGGCGATTGCCTTTGCCCTCTTTTTTGCGGTGATTTTGCGGTCCCTGCAGCTCGGCGTGTACAACCACATGGTGGCAACGGTAGTTGGCAGCATGAGCGGGTATGTACAGGTCAGCGATACGGCCTACTGGCCGAGCCAGAACCTGGACTACGCCCTCTACGAAGCCCCCGAATGGCTCGATGAACTGCGAGCCGACCGCGACGTGGCCAGCGCCTATCCGCGGCTTCAGGGCTTTTCGCTCGTCACGATGGGGGAGCAAAGCGGCGTGGCCCAATGGATCGGCATCAGTCCTGAGGAGGCCGCCGCCCCGCTCTGGCAAGCGCGCTTGGCGAGCGGTTCATGGACCGACGCTCCGGGGTCGGTTTGGCTGGGCAAGCGCTTGGCTGAACAGCTTCGCGCCGCCGTCGGCGATACGGTCGTGGCCATGGGCCAAGGCTTTCAGGG
>JAURMB010000052.1 GCA_030831045.1 Schleiferiaceae bacterium | reverse complement strand
GGTCCAGCCCTCGAGTCCGTCGGGAAAGCTAAAGGCCTGTTTGCCCACCTGGTGCGTTCGCATGGCCTAAAAATACGGCAGGCACGATGGTTGTACCTTTGCCGACGCTATGCTGATTCAAATTTCGCAGTTCATTCTAGGCCTTTCGCTGCTGGTCGTGCTCCACGAATTGGGCCATTTTGTCCCGGCGGTCGCCTTCCGCACCCGAGTGGAGAAGTTTTACCTCTTTTTCAACCCCTGGTTTTCGCTGTTTAAAACCAACATTCGCGGAACCGAAGTCGGCATCGGCTGGCTGCCCCTGGGCGGCTACGTCAAGATTGCCGGCATGGTCGACGAATCTATGGACACCGCGGGCCTGGCGGAGGAGCCCAAGCCCTACGAGTACCGGAGCAAAAAGCCCTGGCAGCGCCTCATCATCATTCTGGGCGGCGTAACCGTCAATTTTTTGGTAGCCGTCGCAATCTATGCCGGTATGGGCGCCTACTACGGCGAGAAGTACGTGGACACCGCCGACCTCAAGGGCGGAATTTGGGCCACCCCCGTCGCCCAATCGATGGGCATGCAGTCGGGCGACGTTCCGGTCGCGGTGGGCGGACGCGAAATTGCGCGCTTCGACGAAGTGAGCGTCGAAATGCTCTTGGGTGCCGGCACCAACCTGACCGTGCTGCGCGGCGGAGCGCGCGTGGAACTGCCGATTACCCAAGCTTTTGTGGCGAAGGCCATCGAAGAAAAGACGCCGTGGATGTTTCCGCGCGTGCCCTACGTCGTCAAGGAGTTTGCCGCCGGCAGCCCCGCCGAAAAAGCTGGAATGGCCAAAGGCGACGCCCTCGTGGCGCTGAACGGCGAGTCCCTCACCTATTTTGACGAGTACCTCGACCGCATTCCGAAGCTCGCGGGCAAGTCGGTAACCATCACCGTGGACCGCGCCGGCGACCGGGTTGATTTGCCCGTGACGGTGAGCGAAGAAGGCAAAATCGGCGTGTACTACCAAGACAACCTCGCGTCGTTTTTCCCCGTGAAAACCGAGTACCATGGCGGCTTGGGCGCCCTTCCCTACGGCTGGGACCGCGCCGTCTCGACCCTCTCGTCGTACGCGCGCCAAATCAAGCTGATGTTTCAGCCCGAGACCGGAGCCTACAAGGAGGCCGGCGGCTTTTTGACCATCTTGAAGCAGTATCCGAGCACCTGGGACTGGGAGCATTTTTGGGGCTTCACGGCCTTTTTAAGCCTGGCCCTGGCGTTTTTGAACGTGCTTCCCATTCCCGCTTTGGACGGAGGCCACGCGGTTTTTGCCTTGATCGAATGGATCACGGGCCGCGCTCCGAGTACCCGCGTTATGGAGGGAGCTCAAATGGTCGGCTTCTTCTTGCTCTTGGCCCTTTTTGTCTTGGCCAACGGCAACGACCTGTTTAAGGCCTTGGGGCTTTAGCGAAGCGGAGCTGCGCGCAACCAGTAGCTCGTAACTAGTTGCTGGCTGCTAGCCCAACGCCACGTCCAGCGACATCATGACGGCGAACCCGGCAATGAATCCGAGGGTGGCGATGTCGGTGTACTTGTCGCGCTGCGTTTCGGGAATGACCTCTTCGACGACCACGTAGATCATGGCGCCAGCCGCAAAGGCGAGGGCAAAGGGAAGCACGGGCTGCATGTACATGACCGCTACGGCTCCAACCACGCCGGCGACGGGTTCGACGATGGCCGAGAGCTGTCCGAACCAAAAGCTGCGAAAGCGCGAAATGCCCTGCCGGCGAAGCGGGAAGGCCACGGCCACCCCTTCGGGAAAGTTTTGGAGGCCGATGCCGATGGCGAGGGCCACGGCGGCCCCGAGGGAGGCGCCGTCGATTCCGGCCGCGTAGGCTCCGAAGGCGACACCCACCGCCAAGCCCTCGGGAATGTTGTGCAGGGTGATGGCAAGGACGAGGAGGGTCGTCGACTTCCAGTCGGTTTTGACGCCTTCGATTTCAGACGGGCCAAAGTTGATGTGCAGGTGCGGAACAAGTTTGTCGAGTCCGAACAAGAAGAGCGCGCCCGTTAGGAAGCCTAGCACGGGCGGAATCCAGGGGATGTAGCCCTGAGCCTCAGACATTTCAATGGACGGGGCGAGGAGGCTCCAGTAGCTGGCCGCGATCATGACGCCGCCGGTAAAGCCGAGCATTCCGTCGAGGACGTTGCGCGGCAGTTCTTTGAACAGGAACACGAGGGCCGCTCCGGAGGCCGTCACGAGCCATGTGAAGGTGGTCGCTAAGAACGCGAGCAGTACGGGGTGGTAGGAGCTTAACGTTTCAAGCATGGTGAAGGGGTTTCTATGTTTAAAGGTACGCAAACGACTTAAGGCGATTGCGGGAAGGGGAGTCTTGTTGCGGGGGGGCGGTCTGGGGCGGGCGGTACGTCACGGGATTTTACCCTAGGTTTGCGCTATGGTGGCCACGGTTGACGCAGTGTTTGAGCTCCCCGAAGGCAAGTCGGTCTTTTTTGCGAGCGATTTGCACTTGGGTGCGCCGGATGCGGGAGCGAGCGCGGAGCGCGAGCGGGCCTTTGTCGCCTGGATGGATTCCATCAAGCCCCGCGCTGCGGCACTCTACTTGGTGGGCGACGTCTTTGACTTTTGGTTTGAGTACCGCCGCGCGATCCCTAAGGGCTTTGCCCGGCTGCAGGGCCGCTTGGCCGATTGGGCCGATTCCGGAATTCCCGTTTTTATGTTCACCGGCAACCACGACTTGTGGATGCACAACTATTTCTCGCAAGAGTTTGGAATACAGGTTTTTCACGAACCTGTGCGCCATGTTTGGAACGGTAAACACTTCGTGGTTGGCCACGGGGACGGCCTCGGCCCTGGGGACACGGGATACAAACTCCTGAAGCGGGTGTTTACGTTTAAACCGTTTCAACTTCTTTTTCGCTGGCTTCACCCCGATCTAGGCATCGGTCTGGCGTCATGGTTGTCGCGCGGAAGCCGTGCCCGCACTGGCCACGAAGACTACGCGATGACCGACGTGACCCGCGAGTCCATTTACCTCTGGGCGCTCGACCAGAACCGCAGGGCCCCCGCAGACTTCTGGATTTTTGGCCACCGCCACTACCCTGTGAACGTCGATTTTCCCGCAGGCCGCGGCACCTACGTCAACCTGGGCGACTGGATTAAATGGCGGAGTTGGGGGGAGTGGGACGCGGAAGGGTTCAAGCTGAATCCATAAAAAAACCCGAGGCAAGTCGCCCCGGGTTTTGCATGTGCCGAAGAAAAAGGCTTACTTCTTCGCCGCCGCGTAGCGCGACGCAACTTCGGTCCAGTTGATGACGTTGAAGAAGGCCGAAACGTAGTCGGGACGACGGTTTTGGTACTTC
>JAURMB010000005.1 GCA_030831045.1 Schleiferiaceae bacterium | reverse complement strand
TTCTCGACCACCTCGTACTTCACATAGTAGAGGGTGGCGTTGATGTCCTTGTGAATGACTTCTTCGTCCGAAAGCGAGGTTTTCGCCTCAGGGTCCCAGTGAACCATGCGGAGTCCGCGGTAGATGTAGCCCTTGGCGTGAAGGTCGGCAAAGACCTGGTAGACGCTGTCACTGCGCACTTCGTCCATGGTGAAGGCGTTGCGGTCCCAGTCGCAGCTGGCGCCAAGCTCTTTGAGCTGCTCGAGAATGATTCCGCCGTGCTTGTGCGTCCACTCCCAAGCGTGCTCCAAAAAGGCGTCGCGGCTGAGGTCCGACTTTTTAATGCCTTCGGCGCGGAGCTTTTGAACCACCTTGGCCTCGGTGGCGATCGACGCGTGGTCCGTTCCCGGAACCCAACAGGCATTGAATCCGCGCATGCGGGCCCGGCGGACCAGCACGTCCTGAATGGTGTTGTTGAGCATGTGGCCCATGTGCAGCACCCCCGTAACGTTCGGCGGCGGAATCACAATCGTGTAGGCCGGACGGTGGTCAGGTGTCGAAGCAAAAGCCTTGTGCTTGAGCCATGTTTGGTACCAGCGTTGTTCAACCTGGCGCGGAGCGTACTGCGAAGGAATTTCCATAAGGACCGCAAAGGTAACCTTGTGGCATTTTTTTTGCGTTCGTTCGGCTGCATCGGTTACATTTGCCCCTGCTTGATTCGTCAACACCAAAAAATTAAATCCAAAATGAAGCACTTTTTCACCGCCGCCGCCGTCGTTCTGGCCAGCACGTTTGCCTTCGGTCAAGACGCCAACGCCCCTCAAATCACGTTCAGTCAAGAAACGATTGACTACGGTACGATTAAGAAGGCCGCCAACGGAGAGCGCGAGTTCGTTTTCAAAAACACCGGTAAAGAGCCGTTGATCATCACCAACTGCGTCGGATCGTGCGGGTGCACGGTGCCCGTTTGGCCCAAAACCCCAATTGCTCCGGGCGAAAAAGCCTCGATCAAGGTTAAGTACGACACGCAGCGCGTGGGCGGCTTCCAAAAGACGGTAACGGTGACCAGCAATGCGGCCACGCCCACCAAGGTTTTGACGATCAAAGGCAACGTCGAAGACGCGCCGGCTCAGCCCACTACCCCGGTCAACACGACGGGCGGTTCTAAGGTGAGCAAGTAAGGCCACGTTCCGCTAAAGTTTTCAACCCGCAGCCCGCCGCTGCGGGTTTTTTTGTGACCTTTGCCTCCATTATGCCGAAGATTTCTTCTCGCGGGCAGCACATGCCTGAATCACCGATTCGCAAGCTGGCGCCCCTCGCCGACGCCGCAGTACAGCGCGGAACCAAAATTTTCTACCTCAACATCGGGCAACCCGACATTGAGAGTCCGTCAGCTGCCCTCGACGCCGTCAAGCGCAGCGATCTTCGCGTCTTGGAGTACAGCCCTTCGCCGGGCTTCGCCAGCTACCGAAACGGTTTAGCGGGTTACTACCAGAACCTTGGACTCGACGTGAAGGCCAGCGACGTGATCGTGACCACCGGTGGTTCTGAAGCCCTTTCGTTCGCGATGGGCAGCATGCTTGATCCAGGCGACGAGGTCATCATTCCCGAACCCTACTACGCCAACTACTTTGGTTTTGCCCAAGCCCTCGGGGCCAAGGTGGTGTCGGTGCCCAGCAGCATCGAGTCGGGCTTTGCCCTACCTGCTATTTCGGCCCTAGAGGCCGTGATCACGCCCCGCACCAAGGCCGTTTTGGTGTGCAATCCTGGGAATCCGACTGGGTATGTCTACCGCCGCGACGAGCTTGAAGCGCTGCGCGACATGGCCCTCAAGCACGATTTGTTCGTAATTGCCGACGAGGTGTACCGCGAGTTTGTGTACGACGGAGCTGAAGCGATTTCTGTGCTTTCGCTTGCCGGACTCGAACAGCACGCCGTGCTTATTGACAGCGTTTCGAAGCGCTACAGCATGTGCGGCGCCCGCATCGGCTGCATGGTTAGCAAGAACGCCGAGCTCATGGCCACAGCCCTCAAGTTTGCGCAAGCGCGGCTTTCCCCGCCAACCTACGAGCAGATTGCGGCCGAAGCGGCCTTGACGACGCCCGCGAGCTACTTTGAGGCGGTGAATGCCGAGTACCGCGCACGCCGCGACACGCTGGTTTCGCGCCTCAACGCCATTCCGGGGGTGTTTTGCCCTACCCCACGCGGTGCTTTTTATGCTGTAGCCCAACTTCCGGTCGACGACGCCGAAACTTTTTGCCGGTGGATGCTCGAAGATTTCGCCCACCAAGGCGAAACCGTGATGATGGCGCCCGCAGCCGGTTTTTATGCAGAGCGGTCGCTGGGCAAGCGCCAAGTGCGCCTCGCTTATGTGCTGAAGCAAAGCGACCTCGAGCGCGCCATGGACGTGCTGGAGCATGGTTTAGCTGCCTACCCGGGCCGAACTGCCTAAGCTGTGCGGATCGAGCGCAATGCATCGCTGAAGCCCTACAACACGTTTGGGCTCGACGTCACGGCCGAACGGCTGTACCACCTGGAGTCTGAAATGGACGTGGTGGAATACCTCGACGATCCACAAGGTTATGCCAAGCACACCCTTTTGCTCGGCGGCGGATCCAATATGCTGCTCGCCGGCAACCTCAAGGGATCGGTGGCGCGCGTGGCATGGACCGGCCGGCGCGTCGTCGAAGAAGGCGACGGCTATGTGGTAGTTGAGGCCGCAGCGGGCGTAAACTGGCACGAATTTGTGCAGTGGACCGTCGACCAAGGATGGGGCGGGCTGCAAAACCTGTCATTGATTCCCGGTCTGGTCGGGACCGCACCCGTGCAAAACGTGGGCGCCTACGGGGTAGAAACCAAGGACTCGTTGCACTCGCTGCG
>JAURMB010000051.1 GCA_030831045.1 Schleiferiaceae bacterium | reverse complement strand
TTCCCAGCACCAAAAAAGAAACCAGGTAGGGAATCATGAAGGCCCCGCCACCGTTTTGCACGGCTTGAACGGGGAAGCGAAGAAAGTTTCCGAGTCCGACCGCGTTGCCGGCCATGGCCAGTACGAGGCCGACCCTGGAACCCCAGGATTGGGTGTTGCTACTCATAGGTGTTTGGGCTTAGCTAAGGTTTTCAAATATAGGTATCTCGTTCAACACCGCGTCAAAGGAATGCGGCGCGTAGCCTAATTCTCTTTGGGCTTTAGAAATATCGAATCCGGTTACGGGCGGACGCTTCGCGGGCTGCCCCAACGAGGCGCTGCTAACGACCTCAATGAGGCTCGCATCGAGGTGGGCATGTGCGGCTACTCGGCGCACGAGTTCGAGGATGCTGAAGGTTTCAGGGCCGCTGAGGTGGTAAATTCCCTCAGCTCCGCGTTCGGCAATGCGCAAGCAGCCTTCGGCGAGGTCCACACTCCAGGTCGGGCTGCGTACCTGGTCGTCCACCACCCGAATGCGCTCTCCACGTTGCAGGGCGCCGCGCGCCCAAAGAATGATGTTGCTGCGGCTCAGCCCCGGTACGTACCCAATAACCAAGACCGTGCGTGCGATGGTGTAGCGGGCGCCGCTGGCCTTTACGGCTTCTTCGGCGTGAAGCTTGGACCAGCCATACACACTCAAGGGTGCTGGGACTGCGTCTTCGGCATAGGGTCCGTTTTGGCCGTCAAAAATGAAGTCGGTGCTGATGAAGATGAGGTGCACGCCATGCCGCGCGCACGCCTCGGCGCAGTGCCGCGTAGCTTCCACGTTTAGGAGGTGGCAGAGCTCCGGCTGGTTCTCGCAGTCGTCGACCTGGGTCATGGCTGCCGAATGGATTACGACGTCGGGCCGAAATTCCGTCAGCACCCGCTCAAAATCTTCGGGGCGGGTGGTGTCGAGTTCCGCGTAGGGAAATCCAAAGTGGTTGCCTCGGGCTGGTCCGCGCCCAGTGGCCAGCAGCTCATGGCGGCCCTGGGCCACGTAGAGCAGCGACTGCCCCAGCAGTCCGTTGGCGCCCGTAACGACGATGCGCACGGGGCGTTGGTCGGCGCTAGGCACGGTAGGCGGTTCGGATTTCAGCTGCCAAGGCTTCGGCAGAATCGGCGGCGCTCCGCTGCCAGTCCGCACCTGAGGAGGCATACATTATGCTGCGCGAAGCGTTGATGAGCAGTCCCATTCCCGGTTTTCCGCGGAAGGCGCCGTGGCGAACCACCTCTTCGGCGCTACCGCCTTGGGCCCCAACGCCCGGAACCAAGAAAAAAGTGTCGGGCATTCGGTCGCGCAAGGCGCCGAGGGCCTCGGGCCGGGTTGCTCCGGCTACCACCATGAGGTTGTGGGGCGTTCCCCACGTTAGGTAGCTGTCGGCCACGGCCTCGTACACCCTGCGGCCGTCGTGCAGCGCGAGCTGCTGAAGATCGTCAGCACCCGGGTTGCTCGTCAAGCCGAGACCAACCACCCACTTGCCTTCGCGAAGGAAGGGTTCTACGCTGTCGCGCCCCATGTAGGGAGCCACCGTAATCGCATCGTACCCCATAACTTCAAGGATTCCTTGAGCATAGCGGCTGGCCGTGTTGCCGATGTCCCCGCGCTTGGCGTCAGCGATGAGCAGGGGCTTTTGGGGCAAATCGCGCAGGTGCTGCGAGACCGTTTCGAGGGCGTCCCAGCCCGGACGGCCAAGGGCTTCAAAAAAAGCAAAGTTGGGCTTGTAGGCCACGGCCACGTGGGCGGTGGCTTCAATGATGCCAATGCAAAATTGAGCGAGGTCGCGCACCCCTGAAGGGGTTTTGCTGGGGTCTGGGTCAAGCCCAACACACAGGCCGTGCCCGGCTTCTTCGATGCGTTGGGTAAGTTCAGCGTGGGTCATTCGTCGGCGCCTTGTTGAAGTCGTTCGGCGTGGTCCGCAACCCGGAGGCCCTCAATCAAGGCTCCGAGGTCGCCGTTCATCACGTCGGGGAGGTTGTACACCGTCAAGCCAATGCGGTGGTCGGTCACGCGGCTTTGCGGAAAATTGTAGGTGCGGATTTTGGCGCTTCGGTCGCCCGTGCTTACCAGCGATTTGCGGTGCTCGGCCACCGCAGCGTCGCGCTCCGCGCGGGCCTTGTCCCAAATTCGCGCTCGGAGCACGGTCAAGGCCCGATCGTAGTTCTGGTGCTGCGAGCGGCCGTCTTGGCATTCCACCACGATTCCGGTTGGAAAGTGCGTCAGGCGCACGCCCGATTCGGTCTTGTTGACGTGCTGCCCCCCTGCCCCACTCGAGCGGAAGGTGTCCTTGCGGATGTCGACGTCGCGGATTTGCACGTCGAGCTCGTCGGCCTCGGGGAGCACGGCTACGGTCGCCGCCGAAGTGTGCACCCGACCTTGGCTTTCGGTGGCAGGAACCCGCTGCACTCGGTGCACGCCGCTCTCAAACTTGAGCACTCCATAAACCTGTTCGCCGCGAATTTGCACACTGGCTTCTTTGATTCCACCTACCGAGCCTTCGGTGAGGCTCAGCATTTCGGTGGTCCAGCCTTTTTCTTCGGCAAAGCGCAGGTAGGCGCGCAGGAGTTCACCCGCAAAGAGCCCAGCCTCGTCGCCCCCAGTGCCCGCGCGCACCTCGAGCACGGCATCTTTGGCGTCTTCGGGGTCTTTGGGAATGAGCAGTTCCTTAATTTCGGTTTCGAGCGCCGCTATGCGGGTCCGTGCCGCATCAAACTCTTCCTGCGCCATTTCGCGCATCTCGGGGTCTTTTTCGACGTCGAGCAGCTGCTGGGCCTCGTCGCGGTTTGCGATTGCCTCGAGGTAGCGGGCACGTGCCTGAACGAGTTCGTCGAGCTCTTTGTACTCGCGGTTGAGGCGAATGAAGCGGGCGGGGTCCGCGGCAAGTTCGGGCGTCATCAACTGGTCGTGCACGTCTTGATGGCGCACCCAGATAGCCTGAAGTTTTTCTACGAGGTTCATGCGCGGCGGTAGGTATGAATGCCGTCGGGGGCATGGAGTTCAACTTCAGGATGGGCACTCGGCGCAACGCGTCCAATTATTTGGGCGTCCACCCCAAAGCTCTGGGAAAGGCGTACCGCGAGCTCGGCAGCCTCAAGGCTGTCGAGGTACAGCTCCATGCGGTGCCCCATATTAAACACTTCGTACATCTGCCGCCACGGGGTATTGGATTCCGCGCGAATGAGTTCAAAAAGGGGCGGAATCGGGAACAGGTTGTCTTTGATGACTTTGCCCTCGCGCAAAAAATGCAGCACCTTGGTTTGGGCGCCTCCGCTGCAGTGAACCGCGCCCTTCAGCGCGCTTCCCAGTTCCTTGATTGCTTGGATCATGACGGGAGCGTAGGTGCGCGTTGGGGAGAGCACCAGCTTTCCGGCGTCGAGCGGACTTCCCGCCACCGCGTCGGTGAGCTTCTTGGTGCCGCTGTAGACGAGCGAAAGGTCGGTTTCGGGGGCAAAGCTCTCGGGGTAGCGCTCGGCTAGCAGGTGGCTGAAGACGTCGTGCCGGGCCGAGGTGAGGCCGTTGGACCCCATTCCGCCGTTGTAGGCAGACTCGTAGTTGGCCTGTCCGTACGAAGCCAACCCGACGACGTACTGGCCCGGCGCTATGCGGGCGTTGTCGATCACGTCGCTGCGCTTCATGCGCGCCACGACGGTGCTGTCCACGATTACGGTGCGCACCACGTCGCCCACGTCCGCCGTTTCGCCGCCGGTGCTTTGAATGTCCATTCCGGCAGCGCGCAGGTCCGCCAGTACCGATTCGGTGCCTTCGATAAGCGCTTTGATTACTTCACCGGGGATTAAGTGCTTGTTGCGTCCGATGGTCGAGCTCAGCAAAATAGGTCCCGTAGCGCCGACGCAGAGCAGGTCGTCGGTGTTCATTACGACGGCGTCCTGGGCGATTCCGCGCCACACACTGAGGTCTCCCGTTTCCTTCCAGTACAGGTAGGCGAGCGACGATTTGGTTCCAGCACCGTCGGCGTGCATTACCAGGCAGTGTTCGGGTGACCCGCTCAAGGCGTCGGGAACAATTTTGCAAAAGGCGTTCGGAAACAAGCCTTTGTCGAGCGCAGCGATCGCTTGATGGACTTCTTCTTTGCCGGAGGAAACGCCTCGGCCGGCGTAGCGGTTGCTCGAACTCATGGGTACAAAAATAAAACTTCCCTCCGGCGCAGGCCGAAGGGAAGCTTAAAGGTTATCAACCTATTTTACGCGAATGAAGGTTCCGACCGGCGGCTCAACTTTGGCCCATTCGGGGTTGAGTTCCTTGAGTTCCTTTTCTTTCATTTTGAGCTCGGAGGCAATCGACTTCCACGTCTCGCCCAGGGCCACCTGGCGGTGCTTGGCGTCAAAGTCTGCGTAGTCGCCGTTGGCGGTAACCTTGAGCAGCATTCCCGGCTCGAGCTTGACGCCACGGAGTCCGCCGTTGATGCGGCGAAGGTCCGTAATGTTAATGTTCGCGTTGCGGCAAACGGTGGCAAAGGTCTCTTTGTCACCCACGGTGTACACTTCGCCTTTGACCGGCTTCGGGGCCTCCTTAGCTTCAAGGGCTTTTTGCTCGGCCAGCTCAGCCGTATCAACCGGCGGCGTAAAGTCGTCGCGAATCACTCGGAAGTCCGTGCGACGGTTCAACCCGTTGGCCAACTCTTGCTGGGCGGCTGGCATTTTCTTGATGGTCGCCTCAGTCAACTTCGTCCCGGCGGGGAAGACGTCGCTCCCCTTGCCTTTGTAGCCCGCGGGGACTTCAAACGGCTGGGTTTCGCCCATGCCTACTGACACGAGGCGGCCCGGTGCAATTCCTTTGCTGATCAGGTACGTGACGCAGGTGTCGGCACGCTTCTGCGACAGAATTTGGTTCTTGTCGTCGGCATCGCGGTAGTCCGTGTGCGAACGAAGCTCGATCACAATCGTCGGGTTCAGCACCAGCGTGCGGTACACCGTATCGAGCGAAGCCCGCGCTTGGTCGTTGAGGTCCCACTTGGCCAAGGCAAAGTAAAGTTCGGGCAGAATTACCGGGTACTCAATGGGTGCCATGGTCGCGGCCACGTCCATGGTGTGGCGGAACACGTTTTCGCTCTCCACGAACACAAACTTGTCGAGGTTGAGGCCGACGGTGTTGGACTTCGCCCCGCCGTTGAGGAACTTTTTCTTTTCAAAAGCGAAGTCGTAGGTTACCTCAGCGCTCAACTTGTCGTCAATGAGTTCAAATTTGCCGAGCTTATCGGTCATGACCGTCGCGGTGAATCCGTCGCTGCCTGCGATTTTCACGGTGGCGTTCGCGAGCGGACTTTGGTCTTTTTCGCTCTTAAGGGTTCCGCGCAACGCGTACTTCAGGGGCACCTCATAAAGGGTCCAGAGGTCGTCACCACCCGTGCCGCCCGCGCGGTTGGACACAAAATACCCGTCGTGGAGTCCGCCCGGACGCAAAATCAGGTTGAAGTCGTCGCCCGAGCTGTTGATCGGGGCCTTCAGGTTCTCAGGCTCGCCCGTGGGCAGGCCGTCCTCGCCCACCGGAACGCGGAACAAGTCAAATCCGCCCATGCCGGGAAGGCCGTCTGACGCGTAGTACAAGAACCCGTCGTCGTGAATGAATGGGAACAACTCGTCGCCCTTGGAATTGACCAAGGCACCCATGTTCACCGGGTTAGCCCAGGTGCGCTTGCGCTTGTCGTAGCTCGCAACCCAAAGATCCTTACCGCCAACGCTCCCGTCGAGGTCGCCGGCAAAGTAGAGCAGCGTTTCGTCTTCGTTCACCGAGGGATGCCCAACCGAACGCGAAGAATCGGTCGTGAGGACTACCGGGGTGGCGTCTTGCCAGGTCTGCCCCGCACGGCGGGTCACGTAAATGGCGCAGCCGAGCTGGGCGCGCTTGACGTCCATGCAGCGGGTAAAGTAGAGGTTGCGGCGCTTGCCGTCAAACGACGGTGAACCCTCGTGGTCCATCGTGTTGATGATTTCGGGAAGCAGCTCGGGCCCCGAAAACTTTTGGGCGCGTGCCGCAGTGGGGTCGGGCTTGCCCGCGCCACCCTTGGGGGCTTTTTTACCTCCGCGAGCGGACCCGTCGGCGTTTAGGCGCTTGGTGCTGTAAATGTCCGAGAACTGCTGGCCCGTCCAGCCGTCCTTCTTCTTGCCTATTCCACCTTCGCGCGTCGAGGTGAACAGCAACTCTTCGTAGGTTCCCTGGCGGCCGTCGAACGCAATTCCGTATTCGTGCGCTTTGGTGTTGAGGTCGGTAACGGGGCCCACCTGAAAGCGAGTCACCGCGTTTTTCCACGCCACAGCAGCCTTGGAGCTCTCAATGCCCTTAACGGCACGGGGGTCGGCCGGAAAAGCCTTGGCCATGTCTTCGTAGGCCACAAGCGCGTCTTCGTACTTCTCTTGGTACTTCAGCATCTCGGCGACACCCAAGTAGGCTTCAGGCTGGTTGAAGCCGGCCTTGATGGCTCGGCGGTACTGGGCTTCAGCCGCTTTGTATTGCGTGGTATATCGGTAGCATTCGCCCAACCGGTAGCTGATTTCGGCTTTTTCGGCGCGGGACTTCACCTTGCTGTAGGCCTTGCGGTAAAGGTCAATAGCCTTAGTGTATTCTTTACCTTGGTAGTAATCGTCGCCTTGGCGGGCAATTTTTGGGCGCTTAGGTGCGTCCTCGTCGGAAGCCTTTTGCGCCCATGCCGGAGTGGTAAGCAGCCCCAAAACTAGGGCAGCGTGCAAGGCAATCATCGGTCGTGTATTCATAGGGTCTAGGCGTTTCAGGCGCTGAAGACACGAAAATAGCAAATGCAACCCGATAAAACGAGAAAAGCCCCCCACACCGGAGTGCGAAGGGCTAATTTTCTCGACCTACGGCCTTAGCGTATGTAGAGCAGTTCGCGGTACTTTGGCAGCGGCCAGGTGTCGTTGTCCACAATCAGTTCCATTTTATCGACCTCGTAGCGGATCGACGACAGGTACGGCTTCACCGTGTCGCAGTAGGCCAGCGCCCGCTCTCGTGCCGACTCAATCTTGTTCGCTTTCTTGCGGGCTTCGGTCATTTCGTCGACGTGGCGCAGCGCGGTTGAGATGCGCTCGCTCAACTCTTCGACCAGCAAAAGCTGTTCTTTGCACGACTTCTTAAACGTTGCCTCGGGAAGCAATGCCTTAAGACGGAGCAGGTTCTCACTCAAAACACTTTGGTACTTGATGGCCGCAGGAATGATGTGGTTGTTTACCAAATCGCTTAGGGTGCGGCTCTCAATTTGAAGGTGCTTAAAGTACTCCTCTTGCAGGATTTCGTAGCGAGCGTGAAGCTCGACCTTGCTCAATACGCCGTGGTTGGCAAACAAATTCTCGGCGTCTTGGGTCACCAAAAAGTCGAGCGCGCGGGGCGTGTCCGGCGTATTCTTCAGTCCGCGCTGGGCCGCTTCGTCCTTCCAGGCATCACTGTAGCCGTCGCCTTCAAAGCGAATTTTCTTAGAGGCCTTAATGTAGTCCTTGAGCACGTTGAAGATGGCGTCATCTTTTTTCAGGCCTTGAGCGATTTGGGCATCGACGTCGGCCTTGAACTGCATGAGCTGGTCGCTCACCATCAGGTTCAACGTGGTCATGGCGTGCGAGCAGTTCGCCAGCGATCCCACTGCGCGCAGCTCAAACTTGTTGCCGGTGAACGCGAACGGAGACGTGCGGTTTCGGTCGGTGTTGTCGAGCAGGATTTCGGGAATCTTGCCCACCACATTCAACTTTAACTCGGTCTTCTTTTCGGGCGACATTTTGCCTCCTTCGAGTTTCTCTAGCTCGTCGAGTACCTCGGTTAGTTGGCTACCGATGAATACCGATATAATGGCTGGCGGAGCTTCGTTGGCACCCAAGCGGTGGTCGTTGCTCGCTGAGGCGATGGCGGCGCGGATCAGGTCGGCACGATCGTGCATGGCCTTGATGGTGTTCACAAAAAACGACAAGAACAGCAAGTTGCGCTTGGGCGTTGAACCCGGAGCCAACAGGTTGATTCCGGTATCGGTCGCCAGCGACCAGTTGTTGTGCTTGCCCGAACCGTTTACACCGGCAAACGGCTTCTCGTGAAGCAGCACCCTAAAATGGTGGCGTGCCGCTACCTTTTCGAGCAGGTCCATGAACAGGGAGTTGTGGTCCACCGCTACGTTGGCCTCCTCAAAAATGGGTGCGAACTCAAACTGTCCTGGAGCCACTTCGTTGTGGCGTGTTTTCACGGGAATTCCGAGCAGGTGGCTCTCGAACTCGATCTCGCGCATGAACTGAATCACGCGCTCCGGAATGCTACCGAAGTAGTGGTCTTCCATCTGCTGGCCCTTGGCCGGAGAGTGGCCAACCAAGGTGCGACGGGTCATCACCAAATCAGGACGCGCATGGAACAAGGCCTCATCGATTAGGAAGTACTCCTGTTCCCAACCCAGCGTGGCGTGCACCTTGGTGACGTTTTTGTCAAAGTACTGGCACACCGCCGTAGCGGCGTGGTCGATCACTTGAAGCGAACGGAGCAACGGCGTCTTGTTGTCGAGGGCCTCGCCCGTGTAGGCAACAAATACCGAAGGAATGCAGAGCGTGTCAGCTAGCACAAAGGCAGGTGAGGTAGGATCCCACGCCGTGTAGCCGCGGGCCTCAAACGTGTTGCGGATTCCGCCATTAGGGAAGCTCGACGCATCGGGCTCGGCCTGCACCAGCATGCCGCCGTTGAATTTCTCGATGGCGTAGCCGTCTGACGTAGGCTCAAAAAACGCATCGTGCTTTTCGGCTGTGGCACCCGTGAGGGGCTGAAACCAGTGGGTGTAGTGCGACGCTCCCTTGGCCATGGCCCATGCCTTCATCGCTGTTGCTACCTGATCGGCAATGGCGCGGTCGATTTTATCGCCCCGCTCGATAGCCTTCATGACGGACTCAAACGCCTCCTTGGGCATGTACTCGCGCATCGCCTTTTTGTTGAAGACGTTGGCACCGAAGTACTCCGATGCTTTTCCAGCGGGTTTGGTGAATTCGGCGGGCTTGTGCGACAAGGCGGCTTCAAGACCGAGGTAGCGTGACGTGGGCATGGTAAATGAGTTTAACGGCACAAAAGTACCGCGATTAACTCGCCTACTCAAATAAAAGTTAATTTTTTATCAACAACCCTCTAAAAAAAAGGGGGGTGTCGACAAAAAAACTACTTTTTTCGGGATACCACCCCCTCAATTTCAGACTTGATGTCTTCAGCGGCGTCTTTTAGGTCCTTTATTCCGCTTTGCTCATCTGACATGAGCTGCTGGGTGAGGTCGGCCTGGGCGTTCTTCACCGTGCGGATGCCTTTAGCGACGGAACGCACAAATCCTGGCAATCGGTCAGGCCCAAAAAGCATCAGCGCCGCAAAAAGCAGAACGACTACTTCTCCGGCGCTGATGAACAAAAGCAGCATGGCTTACTTAGTCTTATCGTCTTTGGGCGTTGCGTCGTACAGGATCGGCGAAGCCACGAAGAGCGACGAATAGGTACCCACCACAATACCGAGCAAGATCGCAAAAATGAATCCGCGCAGCACCTCACCACCAAAGATGAAGATGATCAGAAGTACAATGATCGTGGTCCACGACGTATTGAACGTGCGGCTCAGTGTTGAATTCAAGGCGTAGTTGATTACGCCCTTATCAGAGTGGCTTCCTTTATGGCCCGACAGGTACTCGCGGATGCGGTCGTACACGACCACTGTATCGTTGATCGAGTAACCAATCACCGTGAGGATGGCCGCAATAAACGCTTGATCCACCTCCATAGCGAAGGGCAGAATTCCGTCGAAAAGCGCAAAGGCACCAAGTACAATTACCACGTCGTGCATCAATGCCACGACGGCACCTAAGGAGTACTGCCAGCGGCTGAAGCGAACCAGCAGGTACATAAAGATTCCCAACAGCGAGAACAGGATCGCCCAAACGGCTGAGTTGGCGATGTCGTCTGCAACCGTAGGCCCGACTTGGCGGTAGGCAACTACGCCCAGTCCCTTGGTCCCCGGCTCGTTGAATACCTCTTCAGAAGGTGCTGAAGTATAAAAGCCTTTGACACCCGCATACAGCTCTTTGCGCAGCTGTTCTTCGACGGTAGGACCTGATTCCGACACGCGGAAGTTGGTCGTAATGGTTACTTGGTCGGCGCTACCGAGCGTTTTGACGATGGGGGCAAACGACTTGCCGTTGGCATCGACGAACTCCTTGGCCAACGCCGAGCTCACCTGAGAAACTTCAACGGGCTGGTCAAAGCGCACTTGGTAGGTGCGTCCGCCCTCAAAGTCAACTCCGTAGCTCAAGCCTTTGGTGAAGAGCGCCACGACGCTAATCGCCACAAGCACACCTGAAATGACGTAGGCCGCAATCCGGGTCTTAATGAAGTCAAACTTGGTGTTGTTGAACCAATCCTTGGTGGTTTTGGTAGCGAACGACATGGTTCCCGTTTTTGCCAAACGCCACTCGATGTACAAGCGGGTGACAAAAATTGCCGTAAAGAGCGACGAGAGAATACCAATGATAAGGGTGGTAGCAAAACCTTTAATCGGACCCGTTCCCACCATGAACAAGATAATCGCCGTCAGCAGCGTGGTGGCGTTGGCGTCGAGGATGGCGCCACGCGACCCTGCAAAGCCGTCTGCAACGGCCGTGCGCACATCTTTACCGGCGGCGAGCTCCTCGCGAATGCGATCAAAAATGAGGACGTTCGCATCCACCGCCATACCAATCGTCAGCACGATACCGGCCATACCTGGAAGCGTCAGGACGGCCGAAATGGCGTCCAGAATTCCGAAGATGAAGAACATGTTGACCAGAAGGGCAATGTTGGCCGCGATTCCCCCACCGGAGTAGTAGAAAATCATGTAGGCAAAGACCACCAAAAAGGCGAAGATGAACGAGTTGATGCTCGAACTGATCGCTTCTTTACCCAAGCTCGGACCTACGACGTCGGCCTGAATTACCCGAGCAGGTACGGGAAGTTTTCCCGCCTTAAGCACGTTGGCCAAGTCGGTAGCCTCGTCAAGCGAGAAGCCGCCTTCGATTTGGGTACGGCCGCCCGAAATCTCGTTGATGACGCGCGGGTAGCTGTACACCAGGTTGTCGAGAACCACAGCCACGTGACCTTTGGGGTTCTTGGCGCTTTCTTCAGCGGTAATGCGCTGCCAAATCTGGGCTCCGTAGCCGTTCATCGACATCGTGACGATGGGGTTGTTACCCTGGTCGAATTCGCGGCGCGCGTCGACAATAACGCCACCGTCGAGCTCAGGCTCCATCGTACGGTTGCCTTGCAGGGCAATCAAAAAGGTAATTCCGGCCTTGGCGTCGGGGCGCGTCCAGGCAAAGCGAACGTAGCGCTTGTCTCCCGGGATCAGCGACTTGACTACGTCGGTGTTCAGGTAGCCGTTGATGGTCGCCGTGTCTTTGGGGAGGGCAAAACCAATAATTGGTCCTTCCAGCGGCGTAAACGTTTGAGGATCTACGTTCAGTTGGAAGATGTTAAGCAGCGGGTTGTGCTTGAGGGCAGACGAATCGGTGGCGGCAACCGCGGTCGACTCGGGCTTGGTTACTTCGCTGGCATCGACAGCGCTTGGCAGATCGATTGCCTGGGGATTGGCCTTGGCCGCAGAGGTTTTGGTTGCGTTCGGATCGGGTACCACTGCGCGAAGCCGCTCGTTGGCGTCGACCATAAACTGCATCCAAGCTGCACCGTAGTCCGCACGCCAAAATTCAAGGCGGGCTGTAGACTGAAGCAGGCGCTGTACCCGAGCAGGGTCTTTGACGCCCGGCAGTTCTACCAAGATGCGGCCGGTGTTGCCCAGGCGCTGCAGGTTGGGTTGCACTACGCCAAACTGGTCAATACGCGCCTTAAGAACGGTGTAAACATTTTGAACCGAGGCTTCTACGTCGGAACGAATAGCTCCCTTGATTTCGTCGTCGGTCGCGTTAAACCCGAGGCGGTCTGACATGTCTTTGGTGCCAAAGAGGGCGGGGTCGCCCCAGCCGCGCGTTCCGCGCTTGGCGTCAAGCGCCTTGAAGAACAAATCGACGTACGCTTCACCCGAATTGGCTTGCTCGGCATCTGCCGCCGCAAGCGCCTCGACAAACAGCGCGTCGTTGGGGTTTGCAGCCAGGCCAATGAGCACGTCGCGCACCGAAACCTCGAGAATCACGTTCATGCCGCCGCGAAGGTCCAAGCCCAGGTTCATCTCCTTCTCTTTCACCTCTTTGTAGGTGAACGATGTGATGCCTAGGTTGTACACCTCTTGGTTCGCGAGCGAATCCAGCGCCGCATTGAGCTTAGAAGCATCGCCCCCAACCGATTCCAGCGCCTTTTGCTCAACACGTTGAGCGACAAAGGAAAACGACAATTCGTACAGGGCGGCCAGGGCAAAAGCCACGGCAAACAGGCGGATGATCACTTTATTTTGCATACTCGAGTTCAAATTAGTACGAGGCGGCAAATATAGTCGAATTACCTTTGGGATTATGCCCAGGATTCTGCAAATTGCCCTTAGCCTAGCCGCAAGCCTCGCAACGCTTTCACTTCAGGCTCAGGTGACTTGGAGCTTTGCTCCGAGCGCGCAAGCGATCGTTCAGCGGGCCAACGGCCAAAACCTAAACCTCGGCACCTCGGGCGGACTCAACAATCCGCAAGCCTACAGCGCCGACCTCAACGGAGATGGAATCCACGATTTGGTGGTCTTTGACCGCGACGGCGGGCGATGGCTTACGCTTGAACGGGTCAACGGCAGCTGGATTGAGCGCCCGGAATGGGCGGCGGGCTTTCCCAAAAACCAGCAGTGGGTACACCTGGTAGACTACAACTGCGACGGGATCACCGACCTCTTTGGTTGGGTCACGCACGGCATCGGCGTTTGGCAGGGCCAGCGCATCAACGGCAAAATGACCTTTAGCTGGGCGCTTGGAACCCAAACCGAATTGCGCACCGTCTACGTTGCGGGCAACCCAGCCTACAACCTCCAGGTGCTCAGCGTGGACCGGCCCTACATCGGTGACATTGACCAAGATGGCGACGTCGACGTGCTCTGCTTCGACCAAGGAGGGTCGCGCATCGAGTGGCACCAGAACCAGCAAAATTGCGGGCTCAGTTTCGCGCGCGCCGACGGTTGTTGGGCCGACGTCGAAGAATCTGGCGTGCGGAATGCCCTGGTCATCGACGCCTGCACGGGTTCGCGCATAGCCTCGCCGTCGTCGGGCCGCGAAGACCTTAAGCACGCGGGTTCAACCCTCCTGCTCCACGACGTCGACGGCAACGGGCTGCCCGACGCGCTCATTGGCGATGTTTCGTACCCCACGGGAGTAGTTGGGTTCAACGTAGGCACACAGGCGTTGGCCAACATTGAAAGCCAAGACAGCACCTGGCCGATTGCCGGGACCCCGGTCAACATGCTCTTTCCTGGCTTTTCGGCGCTGGATGCCAACCTCGACGGCGTGAAGGAATTAATGGCTAGTCCAAACGAATACAGCGGCTTGGGCGACTCGTGCGTGTGGCTGTACCAAAACACGGGCACGACGGCGGCCAACTGGCAACGGGTTCACGATCGATTCCTGCAGAGCGAAATGCTAGAATTGGGAACCTACGTGGTTCCCTACGGCGCCGACCTCAACACCGATGGGCTTTCTGACTTGGTTCTGGGAAGCCGTCGCGGACTCTCCTACTGGGAAAACTTCGGCAGTGCAACCCAGCCGGTGTGGCGGGAGACTCCGCTCACCCTGCCCAGCAACTTGGGACCTGACCCGAGCTGGACGGCACCGGCCTTGGGCGACCTAAACAGCGACGGACTCGTCGATCTCGTGGTGGGCCGCGCCAACGGCCAGGTCTACGTCGCCTACAACTACGGCACCCTGATTAGCCCGAGCTACAGCGGTGTTGCGCCCTTACTTACCACCCACGACGTCGGCCAAAACGCCAGCCCCGAACTGGCGGACCTCGACGGCGACGGCGACCTCGACCTGTTGATCGGCAACGAACGCGGCGAAGTAGCCTACGTGCGCAACGACGGTGGCGCCTGGAACCTGATCACGGAATCCTTTGGCTCGATCGACGTCGACACCTCGGGAACCTTCAACGGCCGATCGGTACCGCGGGCCTACCTCAACGGCGGAAGCATGGAGCTTTGGGTGGGCAGTCGGTATTCCGGCGTGCACGCCTACCCCAACGTGTCCAGCATGCTCAGCCTGCCTCCGGTTCAAAATCCGCTGATCCAAACCTCCATCGCGCAAGCCACCGCCACCACGCTGCAAACTCCGTTTGGAAGCAGCAAGCGAACCGGTCGGCACCAGTACCTCATTCGCGCCTCAGAGCTCGCGGCCGCCGGAATCAATGGCCCCACCCGCATTCAGGGCATTAAGGTGAACTGCTTGAGCAGCAGCGCCCCCTACCTCAGCCAAGGGTTCAACGTGAGCGTTCGGGCCACCACTGACTCATCCCTGAGCGGAATGGGACCGGGGGGCGAAGTTGGGTTTTCGTACCTCGCCGTGCTGAGCCAAGGCTGGAATTTGATTTCGTTTCAAAACCCAATCGACTACGACGGCACGTCGAACCTGGTCGTTGAGTTCTGCTTCAGCCGCAACCTGCCAAGCGCCGATGTACACCTTGCCGCACACCGCACCGCATTTGCGAGCCACGCCTTCGGAGACGTCGCCAACAACAACAGCATTACGAGCAACGGCTGCAGCATGCCCGGACTCGGGGTGGACAGCTTGCGCGTCGACCTGCAGTTCGTCATGACCCCGCGCCTGGAGCGTTCCGCAATCCTGGTGCACGACGGCAACAGCAACGCTCCGTGGTTTCGCGACCTCAATGCCGACGGTCGCCCCGAATTAGTCCTTGGCGTGAGCACGGGCGGAATTCGCTACATGACCGGCGACACGATGCAGGTAGCGACGCACGAGTGGAGCGCCCCAGGCGACAAATGGAGCGTCTACCCCACCCCAGGCAACGGCCAGTTTCGCAGCGAGCAGCATACGCGCGTCAGCGTGCACCACCTCGACGGTCGATTCGTTGGCGATTTTGAGGTGGGCCCGGACCGTCCCGTGCGAACCGACGCATGGCCCTCAGGCGTTTATGTTTTGACGAGCCCGATGGGCCGCACGCGGTGGATCAAGCTCCCGTAGTTTCGGTTGTCGTACTCTTTGACGGCCACTGCGCCCTTTGCCATCGGTCGGTGCGCTTGCTCCATTCCCTAGATCGCCACGATCGGTTGCAGTACGCACCCCTGACGGCCGAATGGACGGCTGCTTTCCCGGGCGGTGTGGTGGTGTGGACGCCCGATCGCGCCGTTGGTGGAGCCGATGCGGTGGTGGTCGCACTTCGCATGCTGGGCCGAAGTGGGCGAATCTTAGCCTTTATCGTTTGCGCGACGCCAGGGTACCAAAAAATATACCGGTGGATCGCAACCCACCGGTATACCCTGTTTGGCCGTGCAAAGCAGGACCTTACAAGCTGTCCAGCACCGAATTCATGGCGCGGACGGCCCCTGCGCTTTTCGCAAACTCCGCCGCTTCATCGGCATTGAGTTGGTAGTCTACAATGGACTCCCAACCGTTCGCACCAACTACTACGGGCACGCCGAGGCAAATGTCGGACTCGCCGTACTCGCCCTCAAGGTAGACCGAACACGGGAAAATTCTCTTTTGGTCGCGCACGATGCTGGCGGTCAGAACCGCTCCAGCCGCACCCGGTGCGTACCACGCTGAAGTGCCAATCAGGCCCGTCAACGTGGCGCCGCCGACCATGGTTGCTGACTTTACCTTAGCCAAGGTGTCGGCGCTGAGGTAGTTGCTGACTGGGCTGCTTTGGTAGCTCGCCAGACGCGTCAGCGGGATCATGGTGGTGTCGCCGTGTCCGCCCACAACGACGCCTTGAAGGTCGCTCGCTGGAACGCCCATGGCTTCAGACAGGTAGTAGGTAAAGCGGGCTGAGTCGAGGATTCCGCCCATGCCAATCACGCGGTTTTTGGGAAGTCCGCTCTGCTTGGCTGCCAAGTAGGTCATGGTGTCCATCGGGTTCGAAATCACCACAATGATGGCGTCGGGCGAGTGCATGAGGGCGTTGTCGACTACAGACTTCACGATTCCGGCGTTGGTTCCGATCAGCTCTTCGCGGGTCATGCCCGGTTTGCGCGGAATTCCGCTCGTGATGACCACAACCTTAGACCCAGCCGTAGCCGCGTAGTCGTTGGTCACGCCGCGAACACGGCTTTTGAACCCGTGCAGGTTCGCCGTTTGGTTCATGTCCATGGCCTTGCCTTCGGCAAAACCTTCTTTGATGTCGAGGAGTACAATTTCTTCGGCGAGTTCCATGCGGACCATCGCCTCAGCGCACGTAGCACCTACGTTTCCTGCGCCTACAACGGTAATTTTCATCAGGGTTGGGGGTATTAAAAAAGGGCCGCCGAAGCGACCCTTCAAAGGTAGTACCGAAAACCCTTCGACTTAAGCGTCGATGCGCGCGTAGCGCGCGTTTTTCTCGATGAATTCTCGGCGCGGCGGCACGTCGTCGCCCATCAGCATCGAGAAGATGCGGTCAGCCTCAGTGGCGTTGTCAATGGTCACCTGCTTCAAGGTGCGCGCCTCGGGGTTGAGCGTGGTCTCCCACAGCTGCTCCGAGTTCATCTCTCCGAGGCCCTTGTAGCGCTGAACGGTTACGCCGGTCTGCTCTTCACCACCCAGCTCGCGGGCGACTTGGTCGCGTTGGGTCTCGTTCCAGGCGTACTGGGACTTTTGGCCCTTCTTTACCAAGTAAAGGGGCGGCGAGGCAATGTACACGTATCCGCGCTCAACCAGTTCTTTCATGTAGCGGAACAGGAACGTAAGCACGAGTGTGGCGATGTGCGAACCGTCGACGTCGGCGTCGGCCATGATGATGATTTTGTGGTAGCGAAGCTTAACCGTATTTAGGGCTTTGCTGTCTTCTTCGGTACCCAAGCTGACGCCCAGCGCAGTGAAGATGTTGCGAATTTCTTCGTTCTCAAAAATGCGGTGCTGCATGGCCTTCTCCACATTCAGGATCTTACCGCGAAGCGGCAAAATGGCCTGAAAGCGGCGGTCGCGACCTTGCTTCGCGGTACCTCCCGCAGAATCACCTTCGACAAGGAAGATTTCGCACTGCGCGGGATCGGTCTCGGAACAGTCGGCCAGCTTGCCCGGCAGCGAATTGGATCCGAGCACCGTCTTGCGCTGCACCATTTCGCGCGCCTTGCGGGCCGCAATACGGGCCTTGGCGGCCAAAACCACCTTCGATACGATGATGCGCGCCTCGTTGGGGTGTTCCTCGAGGTA
>JAURMB010000050.1 GCA_030831045.1 Schleiferiaceae bacterium | reverse complement strand
GGACCTTGAAACCACGTAGCTAAACCGTGGTCCAGCTCGCTGCCGTCCGCTCGGTTAAAACGGCCCAAAAGGGCCTTGCGCGGCACCCACGTTGACCTGGTCGCAAACAAGCGTTGGGCTATCGCCAGCGCGTCGGGGCCTGACAGGCGAATAACGTTCAGGGCACCTAAACCGCGCGCCGTGGCCAATGCTGCGATGGTTGTCGAAATCACAGGACAAAGATACCCTGTTCGGCACAGGCTTTGCGAGAGAGGCAGGCGTGAAACTGCAATCCGTTTTGGGCTATTCGGCCCTGTTCGTTCTGTCGGCGTCCTGCCGGGTGGATCAGGCTATCGAGGCCGAAGACAGCTGGTTTTACAGCCGACGCCCCACGCAATCGGTTGCTACGCTGGTCGGCGCCGATTCCCTGCACTGGACTCAGGTTGGATCAGGTCCCGACACGCTGGTCCTCGTTCACGGTTTTGGTCCGTACCCGACCGTGCAGTGGCAGCCGGTGGTTTGGAAGTTCAGCGACACCAAAACCCTTATCGTAGTGGATTTGCTCGGGTTTGGCCAAAGTACCTCGCCCGACACCTCGATTCGCATCTCGCAGCAGGTTGAGGCGCTGCGGTCTGCACTTGATGCCCACGGCATCGCTCGCATTCACCTAGTCGGGCATTCTTATGGCGGAATGGTCAGCACCGTGTTTGCCAGCCAGCACCCGGACCGCCTTCGGTCCCTCGTGCTAATTGATCCGCTCCACCGCCATTTTGAACTCAGCCACCTCGACAGCCTGCAGCAGCAGTGGGGGCGTCCCATCGAAGAAGTACTGCTGCCGCGCGACCTGGAGAGCTACGACGCGATGATGCAGTTAAGCGTGTACGACCCGTTCTTTCTGCCGGCATTCATGAAGCAGCAGGTTTTGGAGAACATTTATTCTGAAAACCTGAAGCAGCGCGAGGCCATGCTGCGCGCGGTCCGGCGCGATGAGGCCTGGATTCGCGAACAGGCACGCGGTTGTTCGGTTACGACGTTGCTGGTTTGGGGTGCTCACGACGCCCTTTTTCCGCCTCGGGGTGCGGCTATGGTGGCTCAGGATTTTCCGCTAAGCCGCACGGTCCTGATTCCCAAGGCGGGACACCTTCCGCACATGGAACGCCCCTTTGTGGTGCTCGATTCGCTTGAAGCGTTTTTTAACGACCAAGGGCCCAAATAGCGGGCTCTTTTGCCGTCAAGGCACCTGGAAGGCCTTCGCTTCGCCATGCGCGGACCGAGCGTCGCTGGACCCATTCGTGCGGACCCGTAAGCCCAAGCCCAATAAATAGTTGGGTTTCTGGCTGAAGCGTTTGGCACAATTCGCTAAATAGCTTCGTGTTGCGGTAGGGCGTTTCGATAAACCACTGGCTTTCGCCCTGAGCAGCATCGCGCTCCATTCGGTTTAGTAACCCTTTGCGGGCCGTGCCATCGTGGGGCAGGTACCCGTGAAAGCGAAACTGCTGCCCGCCGAGTCCGCTCGCCATAAGGCCGAGTAGGAACGACGAGGGGCCGGGCCAAGCCACCACCGAAATTCCCTCGGCGTGAGCTTGAGCAACCACCTCGGCACCAGGATCGGCCATTCCCGGTGCGCCGGCGTCAGAAATGAGTCCGACATCGTGTCCCGCCCGGCACGCGGCCAGGGCGGATTTGGCGTCGTTACCGCCGTGCTTGGACCACGAGGTCAACGTGAGTCGCCCCAAATCGCATTCGGGGTGCAGCACACGCAGTTGGGCTCGCGCAACTTTAGGCGTTTCTACGATCCAAAAGTCAATTCGAGCGACCAGCTCGCGCAATTCAAGGCCGCTCCAGCGGCTTGGGGTTGCGAGCGGAACAGGAATCACGTGAAGTGTTCCTAGCCCCGCCATCGTTCAAGCCAATTTTGGCTAGCCTCGCGAAGAAGCAAAGCAACCTGTTCAAAACCCTGTTCGCCGCCGTAGTAGGGGTCGGGCACCTCCCGTCCTTCGCCGGGAAACGAAGCTTCGAGCATCATCGAAATACGCCCGGCGGCCTGCGTCGGTGCGCGCCGCAGAACCTCGGCCAAATTGGAGCGATCCATCACTAAAATGTGGTCAAAATTCTCAAAATCAGCGTCAACGAGCGGTCGAGAAGTCTGATGCGAAATGGAGTGGCCCCAACGCCGCACCGACGCTTGAGACCGGGCATCGGGGGCCTCGCCCTGATGGGCCGAACTGGTTCCCGCGCTGTCAACGATCCAACCGTGGTTGGGGCCAAACTGCTCAAGGAGTTCGGCTTCCATGAGGCCTTGCGCCACTGGAGATCGGCAAATGTTGCCCAGGCACACCATAAGCACCCGGCGCGGCTCCATTAGGCGAGGGTAAGCTTCTTGCGAATGTCGTCGACGTAGGTCCGAAAGCGCTTGTCGGTTTCGGTCAAGTTCGACACCGTTCGGCAGGCATGCAGCACGGTGGCGTGGTCTTTATTGCCAATTTGCGTTCCGATTGAAGCCAGGGAGTTCTTGGTCAACTGCTTGGCGAAGTACATCGTGAGTTGCCGCGCCTGAACGATTTCGCGTTTGCGGGTTTTGCTGCGCAAAAGCTCCACGGGCATATCGAAGTAGTCGCACACGACTTTTTGAATGAAGTCAATCGAAATTTCGCGGGTCGTGTTCTTGACAAACTTGTCAATCATCGACTTGGCCAATTCCACCGTGATACGCTTGCGGTTCAGCGACGACTGCGCGAGAAGCGAAATCAACGCGCCCTCGAGTTCGCGAACGTTGTTGGTGATCGAGTAGGCCAGGTACTCAATGACGTCGTCGGGCATTTCAATGCCGTCGGAATACAGCTTTTGGCGTAAAATGGCCATGCGCGTTTCGAGGTCGGGGCGCTGCAGGTCAGCCGAAAGGCCCCATTTGAAGCGCGACAGAAGGCGCTGCTCCATGCCCTGCAAATCGACCGGTGCGCGGTCCGACGTCAAAATAATTTGCTTGCCTTGCTGATGGAGGTGGTTGAAGATCTCAAAAAAGACATCTTGGGTCTTCTCTTTGCCGCTGAACGAGTGCACGTCGTCCATGATCAGCACGTCAATGAGCTGGTAGAAGTGGACGAAGTCGTTCTTGGTGTTGTTGCGAATCGCGTCGATGAACTGCTGCGTAAAGCGCTCCGCCGAAACGTACAGTACCGTTTTTTCGGGGAACCGATCCTTGATTTCAATGCCGATCGCGTGGGCTAGGTGCGTCTTGCCCAGACCGTTGCTTCCGTACAGCAGCAGTGGGTTGAACGAGGTTCCGCCCGGTTTTTGCGCT
The DNA here is from genome assembly GCA_030831045.1 of Schleiferiaceae bacterium. The sequence goes on along the minus strand of JAURMB010000050.1, from coordinate 503 downwards.
ACCGCATACCCAGCGCTTCGCGCGAGCCGGTTGCAGTCGCCTTCGATGAAGTTCTCAAAGCTGTAATTGGGATTCAGTTGCGACTCAATGTGCACCTTTTTGAGGCCAGGAATCACAAAGGGATTGCGAATTCCGTCGTCACCGATGCGCGCGGGCAACGAAACTTGCGGGTTCTCAATCGGTCCGCGGTTCGCCGAAGGAATATCCATGTTCGACGTTCCGAGGTGTGCGGACTCCTGGTCCATCACGATGGAGTAAACCAAACGTGCATCACTGCCCATTTCCTTGGTGATGGCTGATTTCAGGAGCTTCACGTAGTTGGCTTCGAGCCACTCGTACACGAATTTTGACGGAACCTGCAATGTTATAACCTTGCCTTGGAGCTTGACTGGCCGAATAGGAAGAAACCACGTCTTGTACGCTTGAGGACTAATGTTGTCCTGCACGTAGGTCAGACAGTTTCTCCAGACGGTTTCAGCAGTGCGCTCCATCGTTGCGTTTAG
>JAURMB010000049.1 GCA_030831045.1 Schleiferiaceae bacterium | reverse complement strand
GGTGCTGGGGCGCGAACGTGGCGCGGCCTCCGGCGGGGCGCGGAACCCATTCCACATAAATCAGCGGTCGCGCCATGGGCCCCTGGGGGTAGCCTAAGGTGGGCGCTGGGGCCCCGGTCCGCACGGAACGGCGCGCAAAATCCCAACCAAATTCGACGGCGGGCTTGCGGAGGTGCTGGCTCAGCCGCAGCGGATCGTTGTCGGTCGGGTAGGGCAAGGGTTCCGCGCGCTGGCGCTGCGCCGCAAATTCCACGGGGTCCGGAAAAGCATAGCTCACGCTGTCGCCCGCCTGAGCGCCCGAGGGAAGCTCAAATTCCATGCGGACGAACGGGCCCGGAACCAATCCAAGGGTATCCCAGCGCGCCGACCCCGCGGGCTTGTAGCGCACCCAGGCCGGACCGTCGACGGCATCGGCCACCAAAAGCGGTTGGCCGCTAAACCCGAGCTGGCCCAGTGCCCAGGTCAAAATCAGAATGGGCGGCATAGGTCGAGAAGGGCCAGAGTTTCCGCGCGGTCGGGCAGAGGAGGGTCCGCACGGTAGTCGAGCAGCGCCGCCGAGTGGATTTGGTCAAACCCCGCCTCGAGGTAGCGCGCGGCGTTGTGGGCGCGTATTCCGCCGCCGGGCAGCAGTTCGAGCGTGGCCTCGGCCTTTAGCGCCCGCAAGGCTTCGAGCGACGTGGCGCCCAGTCCGGTCAAAATGCGGCTGCAGCCCATGGATTGGGCCGTGTGAAGTGCTTCAAACGCATCGCGTGCCGAATCAAAGGCCCGGTGCAGCACCCACGGAAGCTGGTACTGTGATGCCAGTTCGGCCAAATCGCCCATTCGGGGATCGAGCTCGCCGTCGGCCGTCAGCGCGCCCCACACGGCAAATTCGGCGCCTTGCGACGCCAAGCGCGGAATTTCACCCCTCATTCGCACGAATTCGGCGTCGGAATATTCGAAGTTTCCGCCGCGCGGACGAACCATCACGCCCAAAACACCCCGGAATTCACGGCGCACGCGGTCCACTTCGTGGGCTTCGGGCGAGGTTCCGCCGGCGAGCGCGTCGGCGCAGTATTCCAACCGCGGCACCCCCCACTGCTGTGCAAGTGCCGCAGCGTCAGGGTGAAAGCAGGCTAGTTCAAGGGTGGCGGGCATAGCGCTGCAAATTCCGACACAGAAAACCACAGGGCAATTGTGCTGTTTTTGTTTTTCACCGTATATTTGCAGCCTCTTTTAAGAGATGGCCCTGTAGCTCAACTGAATAGAGCACTTGACTACGGATCAAGAGGTTTCAGGTTTGAATCCTGACAGGGTCACTAAGAGACCGAAACCCGCTGCACTGCAGCGGGTTTTTTGTTTTGGGGGCCGTGGCGCGCTCGCGCACCAAAGGCCTCAAAACAAAAAGACGGGCCGCCCACGGCGGCCTGGTTTCGTGTCTCGGAATTCGGAGCCCCCAGGAACGCGCAGCAATCCTGACAGGGTCACTAAGAGACCGAAACCCGCTGCACTGCAGCGGGTTTTTTGTTGGATACAACTTTTTTTTTTGCCATATCGCTTAAAAAAGCTGTTCAATAGATCTACTCTTTAAACGATGAAGTGTACGACCCATAGCCTTTGAATCGCGCCCAAACTTATCCCTACTTATGTTCCACAATCGGCAACCAATACCGAAATCTATGGTCAGAACCGGTTTAGAATCAATTAATACAGGATGCAAAGTTGCCCCAGCAGATACTAAATACTTGGACTCGATGTTCCGTAATGCAGAATAAAACGGTTTGTGGAGAATCGTCGAAGAGAGCAGAGAAACTTCAAATGTCCCTCCCGGAATTGGAAGCAGTTGCCGGGCAGCTTCGGGTGAGGCCGAATAATAGTATACGGGCAGCAGAACCCCCAACTTGTATTTGAGTAATTCAAAACTTCGCACAAAACCGTGCGTTCGCACTTGAAACGTTGATGTTGTACCAATCCTACTCTGGGAAAGGCCTAGAAGAACGGAGTGGTACACGGGGTTTCCAGCCATAAAAATCATATCACGTTTTAGTCCCCAATATCTCGAGCGAACCCGCTTCATAGTCATTGGAATTTGGATAATCTGTCCTGAAAACACTGCACCGTTTGGACCCCCGACTTGCGAAGAAAGTTCTAGTGGTCCGTATTTTATAAAACTGGATACTTTTCTCGGCTTATGCGACTCAAAGGTGAATCCCAACTGATGAAGCACGTCCTTTGTATTGTAAGTTGATCCGAAGTCTGCGTTGATTACCAATGAGGATAAGTCGGGTGAAACACTTACATGGGTAAAGTTTAGTCCAAAGATGCCGCCCTCTTGATTAAACGTTGGATTTCCTAGCAATCCGTTTACCAAGCTAATCCCGATACGCGGATTTGCGCTCATATCGTTTTGATAGTAGCAGTGTACGGTATCAAACGTGGCATTTTTGTAGCGTACAGGAATAGTTTTACTTGGTTGCTGTGCACCCAGCCGCACAGTACTTAAACTGAGTGCTATCGCCACGACTAATTTGAAAAGAAGTATTTTCACATCCATGAAAGTACATCACTATCTGCCAAATTTTTGTGTAGTTCTCCTTTTCGTAAGCGGGCTTTTTTCATCGTGCTCTGCCTACTTCTATGATCGGTGGACTACCGTTGAATTCAAAAACCGACCGGACTACTACCTGCCTGAGAAATCAGTTAAAGTAGATACAATCACCTACGAAATTTTTGACGCATTGAAGGGCATCCAATTGCCTCAAAATTTGAGAATTGCTGATCAACACACGTTTATGGGCGACCGCAGGTCGTTAATCTTAGTTCGGTACATCACGTTTAAGGATCAAACGAAATGCGTCCTTGCCTATCAAATTAATTTTGAACGCCTCGTTTTTGGCGTGCCCAGTTTGACAGCCCTTGGCGGGGCCATTGATCTCGCGACATTAAACAGGCGAAACGACGAAGTATCGTTTACACTGATTGGACTGGGGCTGGATTTCATCAGCTGGTTTCCCCTGTTAGCAGGGAATAAAGGACCGACCTATATTGATTCCATGTTGCCTCTGGATGTCTCGAGTTATCCACTTTGGTTGCGAGACTACCTCAAAATAAACCTAGAAATCAAAGATGGATTTCAACAAACAGGCTCAGTCCTCTACTACGTACGTTAGTTGTTGGACCTTTTGAAGCAAAATACCTTGAATGCATAAACCAAATTTTCATGCGCATCATCGCCGGATTCTTGATTTGGCTTGGCATAGCCAACCTCATTAACTACGCCACGGGCGACACCTTCAACGGAATCCAAACCGTCGTATTCGCCCTCGCTAACTCGCTGGCCTTGGAATTTCTGATTCCAGGCGTCGTCAAATGGGCCCAAAAAATGGGTTGGGTTTCTAAAAACTGAACGTTCGCAACCAACGAGCCAACCTCGCCGCAGGCCAAAGGCCTGCTTAGTCCCACTCCAGCCTTAGCCCCAGCTTGACCCAGCGGCCCGGCAGCGGAACATTACCGAAGTCCACCACCGTTTGGTCGAACAGATTCATGGCGTCGGCAAACAGCAGCAGCTCGCCAAGGCGGTAGCTCGCGCGCACGTCGACGGTGGCAAAAGGGCGATAGGGCGTGGTGCTTCCGTCGGGCAGCACGTAGTTCCCGGCGCGGTCTTGGCCAACGACCACGAGTCCGCACTGAATCGGTAAAAGGGCCCCAGAAGCGCGCAGCTCAGAATTCCAAGAAAGCTGCACCCGGCGCGCCAGGTAGTCGAGGGCATAAATCGACTGGCCGTTGACGTCGCTCGCCCGGTGGCCGGCGAATTGGGCGCGGGCCGACCAGGTCCCGTGCAGGCGGGCGTGGGCTTCGAGCTCCAGTCCGCGAATGCGCACCGCGGTAACGTTGTCGGCCTGAAGCACTTGGTTGCCGTCGATGCTGCGGTAGATCCAATCGATCAGGTTGGTTCCGCGGCGCTCGTAGGCGGTCAGGCGGGCGCCCCTTCCGCCGCTTTGGGTCCAAACCAGCCCGGCTTCGGTGTTCCACGCATACTCGGGCTGCAGGTTGGCGGACCCTTGCGCTCCGCCCAGCTGGTAGTACAGGTCGGTAAACGTGGGCAGGCGAAAGCTGCGGTTCACGCTGGCGAGGGCTTTGACGCGGTCGGCGCCGCGCTTAACCACGGTGTGCTCGATTCCGAGGTTCGGAAGCCAGTCAAACCCGTACCGGTCGTTGAGGTTGAGGCGCAGGTCGGCTTGAAGGGTGGTGCGCGGTCCGCCGACAACGTGCAGGCTGCCAAAAAGCCCGGCGTTGCGGCGCGCGTCAAACCGGGAATAGCGCCCCCAATTGGTCACAAGGGTGTCAGCCGTCGGCAGGCCCAAAAGGCTGCTGGCCACCTCGTCGTGGCGGGCATCGAGGCCCACAAATCCGCTCAATGCCTGGCCGTGGCGGACGCTAACGACGGCTTCGCCGCCGAAGCTGCGGTTGCGGTGCACGTTGGCTCCGGTGTACCAACTGGGCGTAACCGTCGAATCGGTCACGTGAATCCAGCGGCCCTGCACATAAGGAATGTAGTAGTTGGGGTGCTGGCGAAATAGTTCAAATCGGTCTTCGAGCTGGCGCACAAAAACCTTGGCCTCCAGGGTGCGGAATCGGTAGTTCAGCGCCGCATTGAGCGAGCGCAGGTGCTCAAACTGGGTGGGGTAGGCCGCGCTGTAAAATCCCTGCGCGCCAAACATTTTAACCGAGTAGCCGAGGGTGGCGCGGAGCATTCCCCATTCGCCCTGCGTTCCCAGCTGGCGCTGGGCCTTCAGGTAGGCCTGCCAGGTGGCAAAGTCGGAATTGGTAAACGCTCCGTCGGCCGCCGCGTAGCTCACGTCGAGTCGCGAAGCAAACAGCTGGGTGCGGCGCAGCGGAACGCCTCCCGCGGCGCGGGTGTAGCCAAAGGCTCCGGCCGAGGCGCTCGCATAGCCCCGGCCGCTTAGGGCGTCGAGGGTAGTCAGTTCGAGAACCCCGGCAAAGGCAAAAGGTCCGTAGCGGTACGAGCCCCCGCTGGGCAGCAGCGACACCGACTGTATCGCCTCGGTTGGCACCGGAAGGGTCGCGCTGTGGTGCCCGGTTTGCGGATCCGAATAGGGAATTCCGTCGACCACCACGTGCACCTGGTCTGCCGTGGATCCGCGCACCGAAAAATCAGACTGTACGTCGTTCATGCCCCGGTTGCGCACGTCCAAGCTCGTGAAGTAGGCCTCAAACGCCTCAGGCGCGTGCTGCACCGGCTGGACCGGGTTCAGCGTGAGCTGCTGCACCGCGTGGCCCACAGGCTGCGGAAGCACCCATACCGGGTACAACCGAACCACGGGCGCTAGCGTGTCTTTGGTGCTCGCATCAGCGGCCGGAATCGACTGCCCAACGCCCTGTAGGCTTGCAGCGAGTCCGGCAATAAGGGTCCAACGGGTCATGCGGCAAAGGTAGCGGCGGGGGTTTAGACCCGTTCGCATTCCCGTTCGCTTGGAACTGACCGAATTTCAAAAGTTCAATCCCGCGCGCTATTCGCCATCGCCCCCAGCGAAGTTCAAGAATTCCGCCTGGCTCATGGTCAAGTTCAGCAGCTTGCCGTCGTCGAACAGCACGCCCACCTTCACGACCGGTTGGTCGCTGTCGGAAACCCATACGCTACCTTGCTCAAACGAATCATAAAAGCGTTCGTAGTAGTTTTTGCAGGCCCATTTGAGCGCGCCGTGTCCGCCGCCCTCGTTGAGCTCAATGCTTACGTAGGGGCGTCCGCCTTCATTTTGCGGATAAAACACCGTGTAGGACACCAGCGGAGTTACGTTTTTAAGGGTTACCGAGATTTTGCTCGAGTCGCGCTCCACCGTTCGCGGACGGTACAGAACGTTGGTCACCAGCTGCTGCCAGCTCGAGTCAAGTTTGGCAGCCGCCTCAGCCACCGGAGGCATGAAGCGGTACACCGGAATGGCGTCGAGCGCCACCGTGCCGATTTTGCCGTTGTTCTGAACCCGCGATTCTATTTTGACTAGCGCGTCAGCGAGCCAGTAGCTGTAGGTTCCCTGGCCGTCGTTCGAAATTTGGTAGCGTTTGCCCAAGGTGTCAACCTTTGCCTTCAGGTCTTTAACCTTAAAGTTTTCATAAGCTACGTACCACACCACGTCTTGGTTAATGGCGTCGAGGTGACCCACGTTGACCAAAACCGACTCGTTGGTGTCGAGCCCCACACGGTAGGTGTCGGCGCTCACGGAATCAGACGCTGACAGCCCGGTCTCCGCAAAAAATGCGCTCGTCGGCCGCATCAGCCATTCATGCGGCTTTGCCGTTTTTGCGAGCGGAACCTTTTTGATCGCCGCATTCTGCGCGCCGAGCACGCCACTAAGGCCCAGAATGAGGGCGAGGAGGGGAAGTTTGGTGTTCATTAAGTCAAGGTAGGGTGCTTTTAGCACAGATCTTTAATCTTCCGTTCGATCACATTGACCAAGGCAAGTCAGTTAGGGTGTTCGATTTTATTCTTCCTCTTCTTCACAATTCACGCAATCTTGGTATTTATCCGGTGTTCAGGTCATGTGAAAAATAATTCAGTTTTTAAACAAATACGGAACCTGAACAATGGGTTCGCTTGAAGGAGCGGCCCAAATTTCAACTTAAGAATTGTTTTCATTTAACATCTGCACATTGATCGCAGGAAAAAGTCGCCCTTAGTTGTGCGAGGTCTTTATCAAGGGGGCTTGTTAGGAATTAGGGATTTGATTACCGTATAAATAATGGGTAGAAAGAGGAACAGCAAGCCGACTGTCATGAGTATAACTCCTCGGGTTGTTAGGATTTCTGCTTCGTCATCTAGATAAACGACGCTAGCGAGGTATGCCATAACGAACATAAGGAGACTTAACAAGATTAAAACGACTCCAACGATGATTGATGCTATTTTGAACGCAATTGAAAATACATCATCTTTAGCTGACTTGTCGTTGTGTTTAGCTGGTATGTGGTCCGTTTCAAGTTTATTTTGTTTTTTTTCGGCTTCAAGCTCAGCCGCCTCAGGTAACTCGTCGAGCCTAATCCCAAACGGATCAGCCACCTCGACTTCCGAAGCGTCAGGGGCGGCATAGGCCTGAACGGCTTCGGTCTGCGGCTCAGAATCAGCCGCATAAAATTCTGGAGCCACCTCAGGCTCGGCCGTCGCCCGATCAACGCTGGTTTCTGATTCCGCACGCTGCGGAACCGTCACGCGTCGGTCCCACCGAAGTCCGTACTGCGAATCCAATTGAAGGCTGCACGAGGTGACGGTGAGTGCCGCGAATGCAAGGAGTAGGGTAGTGTGGCGCATACCATCAAGTTGGCACGCATTTTTTACGTATCCACCATCGCTCAAGGGTGTTTTTTGGCGGAATCTGCTTCTCCAAACGTCTGCAAAGTGCAGAAACTGCAAGAACCTGCTCGGCACTTTAGCGGTTAACCATGCATGATTTCAGTCGAAACCCTTTCTGCCATCGAGCACCTTCGCCAGTCTGACCCCGCGCTGCGGGCGGTGGTGGACCGAATGGAGGTTCCGCCGCTGGAGTCCACCGGAAACGTGTTCGAGGACGCCCTCAGCTGTGTGCTCGACATGCGCATCCACTACACGCCGACCAACGCGGCGTTTCGCTTTAAGCGCTTAAAAACGCTTTACCCGTTTGAACTGCATCCCGAAACCGACGTGCCCGAAGACGTCGTACTCGCCCTCAAACTCTCATTCCAAAAATCCGACGCGTGGAAGGCCCTGCGCGACGTCGCCCGCCGCGACCGCTGGCCTGAGCTTGACTGGACCGCCATGCCCGACGACGAAGTCATTCGCCGCCTCACCGAAGTCCCCGGCCTCGGCCTGTGGTCCGCCCAAATGATTCTGTTATTTACGTTGGGTCGGCCCGAAATCTTTCCGCGCGAAGACTACCAAATCCGCAAAGCCGTGTGCGAACTCTACGGCTACAGTGAATCCGAATACGCCGACCGCATCGACCGCCTCGTGGAACGCTGGCAGCCCCACGCCGACCTCGCGGCGCGGTACCTGTACCGGCTTCGGAATCCGGGAAAAAACAAGTAACCAGTAACCAGCAACGCGCAGCCCTAGCTGCGCTTGCCCAACCACTTCTGAATCAGCCAGTAGTGGCCGAGCATGAGGGCGTCGATTCCGACCAAGTACCACGGCCAAGGGCCGATGAGCAGCGGGTTGTTGACGGCGGGCGGCGAAAGCAGAAACTGGTAGTTGGCGCCGGCCACGCGGTTTAGCACGAAGAT
>JAURMB010000048.1 GCA_030831045.1 Schleiferiaceae bacterium | reverse complement strand
GCGCCATTGGCACGATTCGCGGCGTGAACAACGACGGCGTGGCCGACTCCAACAACGTGGTGGTGCGCCTCCGCGGGGTGGTGACGACCAACGACTTCCGTGCCTCGGGCTACACCTTCCACCTTCAGGACGCTACGGGTGGCATCGTGGTCTTCCGAAGCGCGGACTTGACCAACTACGCGTCGCCCTTGCGCGGAGATTCCCTCGAAGTCTACGGAACCCTTAACCAGTACAACGGTCTTCTGCAGATTATTCCCGACACGATCCACGTTCGCGCCCAAAACCGTCCGCTTCCCGCCCCGGTGGTGGTGACTACCCTGGCCGAAGGCAACGAAGGCAAGCTCGTGCGCATGAACAGCCTGAGCGTGACGACCTGGCCGGCCACGTGGACCGGTTCGGGCCAAAACATCACGCTGTCCGACGGAACCAACAGCTACACCCTGCGCGTCGTTCCCCTTTCGGGCGTCTGGAACCGTCCGCAGCCTGTGGGCATGATTGACGTGATTGGCGGACTCCAGCAGTTCGACAACTCGCTTCCCTACACGAGCGGATACCAAATCTTCCCCCGCGACACCAACGACATCATTCCGGTAGTTGCCACTACCCCGACGATTCGATTCGTGGGCGGCAGCGCCACCAAGCTCGAAGGCAACGTCAGCCAAACGATCAAGCTTCACGTGCAGCCGCACCTGATGGCCGCCGGCAGCGTTACCCTGACCGCCACTCCGGGCACTGGATTTGTGTTGGGCACCGACGCCACCACGACGCCAGCCCTTAGCGGAACCACCTTGACCCTGCCCGTACCGAGCATGGCCGACACCGTGAGCTTTAGCGTCAACGTGATCGACGACAGCAACATTGAAGGCAATGAAAACCTGCTCTTCACGATGACGTCCGCCAGCACCGGACTCAGCATTGGTGCGCCCTCAACGTTCACCTTCACCATCGCCGACAACGACGTCTACATTCCGACCCGCACCCTTCCGCAGGTAAAAGGAATCAATGCCCAGGGCATTCCCGACTCCAACAACAAAATGTGCAAGCTGGTTGGAACCGTGCTCGGCGTGAACACCCAAACTTTTGCCACCACCGGCAACCTGGGCTTTACCATCCACGACGGCAGCGTGGGCTTCGGCGTCTTTGGGGCGGGCACCAAAAACCTCGGCTACACCATTAACGAAGGCGACGTCGTGCGCATCATCGGCGTCATTGGCCACTTCAACGGCCTTGCTCAAATCAACGCGGACTCCATCGTCGTGGTGAGCACCAACGCGACCCTCCCGACCCCCGTCGTCATCACGGAGCTTGGCGAGGTGACCGAAAGCCAGCTGATCCGCATGAACGACGTGTACGTCATCAACCCGGCCCAATGGACCAACGCAGGTTCTGGATTCTCGGTAAACGTAACCGACGGCACCGACACCATTCAGCTGCGCATTGACGCCGACGTGTCCGACGTCTACAACGCCCCCTGCCCCGTCGGAACCTTCGACGTGGTTGGAATCGGCGGTCAGTTTGACAACAGCGCACCGCACACCAGCGGATACCAGTTCCTGCCGCGCTACCTGGCCGACTTCCTTTACCCCGTCCCCGTGACCTACGACCTGGCCATTACCGAGGTGATGCCGAGCTCCAACGACGCCAACAGCGCCATCAACGAGGACTGGTTTGAACTCACCAACTACGGCACGACGGCTGTTGACCTTGCCGGATTCAGCTGGGACGACAACTCGTGGAACCCCGGCACGGTGGTCTTCCCGAGCATAACCATCAACCCCGGCGAAGCCATCGTGGTTGCCCAAATTGATTCGGCCAACGAAGCCGCCTTCCGCGCCGCGTGGAACCTCGGACCCTGGGTTCAGGTGCTCGTCAACCAGGACTTTGCCTCGTCGCAGCCCAGCTTTAGCGCCAGCGGCGACGGCGTCGTCCTCTTTGACACGTCAGCCACGGCTATCGAAGTGTGCCGCGCCGAATACACCAACGCCCTCGCTGGCTACAGCGTCGAGTTTGACACCGCCTGCACCTACCTCGGCAATGCGGCCGTGGGTGTGCGCGGAGCCTACGCCTCTACCGGCAACGACGTCGGCTCACCCGGCAACCAAAGCGTTGGTCTGGGCGAAGGCCAGCTCTTGATTGGGCTGCACCCCAACCCCACCATGGGCACGGTGCACCTCCAGCTTCCGGGCGTATCGACCTACCGCATCGCGGTGCGAAATCTAAACGGTCAAATTCTTGCCAACCAGCAGGTTAGTGCGGACCGGGCCGAAATCAACCTAAATTCTCTCGCTCGTGGCATGTACCTTGTAGAGGTAGTAAGCGAAGCCGGCCGAACCACCCTACGCGTCGTTCTGCAGTAAGGCGGACTTCGAAATCCCAATTGCTCTGAGCCGCTCCCACCTTGGGGGCGGCTCTTTTTTTGGGCCGACGGCTATTGCAAAATCTGGAGCGGGTTGTATATTTGCACTCCCCAATGCGAAAGTAGCTCAGTTGGTAGAGCACGACCTTGCCAAGGTCGGGGTCGCGGGTTCGAATCCCGTCTTTCGCTCCAGACCAAAACCCGCCCCAACCGGCGGGTTTTTTCATTTAGAAATATTAGCCACTAGTAACTAGTTACCAGTTACATGTAGTGTGCGTACTCAAAGCCCGCGGTAGCGGCGGCAGGCCTCCCAGAGCACCGCTCCGCCGCACACGCTCACATTCAGCGAGTGTTTGAGGCCGAACTGCGGAACCTCCAGCGCCCCGTCGCACCGCGACAGCGTACCAGGCTCCACGCCGCTCACCTCGTTGCCAAAGACCAGCACGATCCCAGCGGCCGGGGTGGGCATCGAAGCCAGCGATACCGACGCATCGGTCTGCTCCACGGCGTAGACGGCCATGCCCGCGGCCCGAGCGGCGGCGATCGCCTCGGCAGCATCTGAAAATCCGCGCCAGGGAACTGTTTCGGTCGCACCCAACGCTACCTTGTCGAGCTGCACGTGGGGCGGACGGCACGAATAACCGCTCAACCAAAGCTCGGCCAACCCGAAGGCGTCGGCGGTGCGAAAAAACGAACCAACGTTGTGGGCACTTCGCAGGTTTTCGAGCAGCGCCACCACCGGAATCCGTTCAGAAGGGGACGCGAAGCGTTCCGCACGAATTTCCTCGGTTAGCCGTTTGCGCATGGTTATCTTCGCCATTCCGCCGCAAAGGTAGGTCGCGCTATGGCTAAGAAACCCGCAGAAACTCCGCTAATGACGCAGTACAACGCCCTCAAGGCGGAGTACCCGGAGGCCCTGCTGCTGTTCCGCGTAGGCGACTT
>JAURMB010000047.1 GCA_030831045.1 Schleiferiaceae bacterium | reverse complement strand
GCGAAAACTCACCAAGATGAAACAAGCCATCTCGGTGTTTGGGATCCTCTTCGACCACCTCGCGGAGCAGGGTGATAGCCTCCATGGGATTCCCAGTGCCCTCCTGAATGAGGCGAACCGCTTCGCGCACTTTGGCATCCAAAGGGCTTAGCGCCGCCGCTTCAACGTCGGACGACGTCGAAGTTGGCGTGGTAGGCAACAGCAAAATGGCCAATGCCCCAAGGACAATGGCCGAAGCTGCGATCCACACCGTACGATTCATTTCGTGGAGGATGGAGCGTGAATTACTTCACCGGCACGTGCTTCTTCACAGAATCTGCGAAGGTCTTGGCCGGCTTGAATGAAGGAATGTAGTGAGCAGGAATCACCAAGGTGGTGTTCTTTGAAATGTTGCGACCCGTCTTTTGAGCGCGCTTTTTCAGCACAAAGCTGCCAAATCCGCGGAGGTACACGTTGTCTCCTGACTCCATTCCACCTTTTACTTCACGCATGAAACCCTCCACTACGGCGAGGACGTCTGCTTTTTCCATGCCAGTGCGGTCGGCAATACGAGATACGATATCTGCTTTTGTCATGATTTTGACGGTATAAACGTTTAAGTCAAAGGCCCAAGGGGAGCCTATTTTAGCGGGCGCAAAGATAGTCCCCATTGAAGCACCGACCAACTCATAATAGCGCGTTTGCGCAAATTCTCTTGCGGTGGTACGACCAGCACGGACGCCCTTTGCCTTGGCGTAGCGAGCGCAATCCCTATGCCATTTGGTTGAGCGAAATTATCCTTCAGCAAACGCGCGTGGATCAGGGGCTGCCCTATTGGGAGCGCTTTCTGCGCGAACTTCCTACCGTGGCCGACTTGGCCCAGGCTGAACCCGAGGTTGTTAAGGGACTATGGAGCGGACTGGGCTACTACCGCCGGGCGGACCTGCTGCACCGGGCGGCGCGCTTCGTAGACCAAAACGGTTGGCCCACCGGATACCGCGACTGGCTTAAGGTGCCGGGGGTTGGGCCCTATACTGCCGGAGCCCTGGCCTCAATCCTCGACTGGGAAGCCGTGCCGGCTCTGGATGGAAATGCCTACCGCGTGTACAGTCGGTGGTCAAATTGGCAGGAGCCCTTGGATACCGCAGCAAGCAAAGCATTCATCGCTGGGTTCGCTGGAGACCTTGTGCCCGCCGACCGGCCGGGCGACTTTAATCAAGCCGTGATGGATTTTGCGCAATCCGTGTGTGTTCCGCGCAAGCCGCGATGCGGCGAATGCCCCTTGGCTGAACGCTGCGCCGCCCGCGCCGCTGGGAGCGCCGGAGACCTCCCCATAAAGCGCCGTGCGGCGCGTGTGCTCGAGGAACATTGGCACTTCGCCGTGGGATACCAAGACGGCCGTTTTGGCCTAATAAAGCGACCGGAGCATGGAATTTGGTCGGGACTCTATGCCCCCATTTTGTTAGCTGAGCCGCCGCATGGTCGGACTGCCGAGGTGGTAGAGCACCGACTGAGCCACCGCAAGCTAACCTTGCACATCTATCGAGTTCCCCAGGACTTTGCGGCCTTCAGCCATTGGCTGAGCGCTGACGAATGGTCCGCGCGCGGCATGCCCCAAGCCTTTGTGCATTGGATGCACAAATTCGCGTACATTTGACCGCATCGTTAATAATGTACACGTATATCCATGGCAGGTACTCTAAATAAAGTAATGCTGATTGGCAACCTGGGTAAAGATCCCGAAGCGCGCCGATTTGAGAACGGGGGAATGTTGGTAAAGTTCCCCATCGCGACCACTGAAAATTTCACGGACCGCGACGGCAACCGAAAAGAAAACACCGAATGGCACACGATTGTGGTGCGAAGTCCGCGCTTGGCTGAAGTGTGCGAACGCTTTTTGCACAAGGGCGACAAGGTGTTTATCGAAGGAAAAATCCGCTCGCGCCAGTGGACCGACGAACACAACCAAACCCGCTACAACATTGAGATTTCAGCCGACTCGATGACGATGCTCGGCCCGAATCCAATGCGCGGACGCGAAGAAGAGTACGGCGCTCCCCGCAAGGGCGGTGGTAGCCACGGCAACGGGGGCGGCGGCTACCGCAGCAACCAGGCCAACTCGTCGTTCATGAGTGAAGACGACGATTACGAAGGCGACGACCAGTTCTAAGCCTTGGCGTTGAACCTACTGCATCGTTTTGGACCCTGACCCTTTACCGAGTTTCTCTTTTTTAGCCATCGACGCGGGCGACACCGCCGTGACGTGGATCGTACTTGTGCTCTTGCTGGCCGGTTCGTTTATGGCATCAGCTTCAGAGGTTGCGTTTTTTGCGCTGAGTCCGAGCGAAAAAGATGAGCTCGAGCGCCGGACCGGAGGCTCAGGGGTACTGGAACTCTGCCGGCATCCGGAATCGCTGCTCGCCACCCTTCTGATTTGGAACAACTTCTTTAACCTGGCCTTTGTGCTGGTATGGGGGCTGTGGATCGGCCAGGCCATCAACGACGGCATGATGGATTGGCTTCGGGCGTTGCTCGAAACGGGTCTTGCTACGGCGGTACTGCTTCTGTTCGGTGAAGTGATGCCCAAATCGCTTTCAAACCAAAAGCGGATCGCGGTAAGTTTAGCGATGGCTCCCGTGGTTCGTGCGGCCATGGCAGCGGCCCGGCCCTTGGCCAAAAGCTTAATGTTCACGTCGCGGACGCTCAGCACGGGCGGAACCAAGTCGTCTACCGTGACCGTGGCGCAGCTCGAAGAAGCGCTCAAGTTGACCGACAGCAGCGCAACCAACACCCAGCAAAAAAAATGGCTGCGCGAAATTGTGCGCTTCGGATCGACCAGCATCAAGCAGATTTGCACCCCTCGCCAAGATTTGGTGGACCTCAGCGCCGACGCCAACCTTGAAGACGTGCTCAAGGTGGTAACCGAAAGCGGATACTCGCGCTTGCCCGTGTACCAGGAGCAGCGCGACCGCATTATAGGCATACTGCACTCCAAGGATTTGCTGCCGATGCTGGGTTCTGAAGCGACGTCGGCGTGGCAGCAGTTGATTCGCCCAGCGATGTTTGCTTCAGAAAACATGAAGATCGACGACCTGCTGGGCGACTTCAGGACCAAGAAGATGCACATGGCCGTGGTGGTTGATGAGTACGGCGGCGTTTCGGGCGTCGTGACGCTCGAAGACGTGATGGAAGAAATTGTGGGCGAAATCAACGACGAGTTCGACACCGAAGAACAAACCCACACCCAGCTCGACGAGCGCACCTTCGTGTTTGAGGCGCGCACGCCGCTGCACGACGTGCTGCGCACCATGGATATTGCGCCCGAGGAACTCGAACGCGGCGAGGCAGACACCCTAGCCGGACTGATTTTGGAGCAGCTCGGCCGCATGCCCCACAAAGGAGAAACCCTTGCCGCAGGCCCCATTACCTGGACGGTAGAGGCCTGCGACCGCCGCCGCATTGTGCGCGTGAAAGTGATCCGCCATGAAAATTAGCCACGTTCTTTGGAGCGTGGGGGCCGTCGCGGCTTTGGGACTCGCTGCCGCGGTATTTTGGCCTGATTCGGCCTTGGTTCCGAAACCTAAAGGATACCCACGCATCGAAGTGCCCGCGGGCGACGGCGTTGCGCTAGAGGCCCCCGTTCCCTTTAGCTTCACTCACCACCCCAACGCAAACTGGGAAACCCAGCAGCAGGCCGGATGGGGCGACCTCGTGTACCCGTTTTGCCAGGGTCGCGTTCAGTTTACCTATGTGCCGGTGCGCGGAAACCTTGCACAGCTCATCGATGACGCCCACGAGCTCGCGATGAAGCACAGCGTGGCAGCTGACGGCATGAGCCAAATGGTGTACGTGAACGACTCGCTTAAGGTGTACGGAATTTTGTTCCGCATTGGGGGAAATGCCGCCAGCGGCCTTCAGTTTTACGCTACCGACAGCACCCAGCACTTTGTGCGCGGAGCCCTGTATGTGTTCGCACACCCGAACGCCGACAGCTTAGCTCCGGTGCATCAGTTTTTTGAGGGCGAATTCACGCGCTACCTCGAGACGCTCGAGTGGCGCGGAGCATCAGTCCGGCCTTAGCCACCGCGTCGACGAGCAGCATCCAGGCCGCGGCGCTCAGCATCAAGTGGAGCGGTTGAAGTCCGCGCGGCAAGTCAAGGTAGTACAGCGCCGCACCGACCGCGGCTTCGGAGCACAGCAGCAGCAGCACCAGCCCCGCACGCGCACGAAGCCCCGCTCGCCCAGCGGACCGGCGGTAAAGCCAGTACGACAAAGCCAGGAGCAGAAGGCTGAAGCTGCGGTGGATTAAAATTCCCGGTTCAAGCTGGCCCACCCAACCGTCGCGGGACGCGCTGAATCCGAGCTGGTGCACGAGGGCATCAACGCCTTCGCGCACGCCCGTGCCGAGCACCGTCTGGCCGAGAAGCAGGGCCGCCAGCAAGGCGAATCCGGCGATCAGGGGTTGGAGGTCGCTCGGCCCTACCGGCGGCTCTGCCCGCCATAAATTCTGTTCTGCCAGGCTGTGTACGTTGCGAAACAGCACCGTCAGCAGAGCCAAGAGCACGTAGGCTCCGAGCATGTGGTAGGTAATGTGGTGCGGCACCAGGTTTCCGTCGACCACAACTTTGCCCAGCCACGCCTCAAAAGCCAAGGTCGCCAACACGCCGAGCATCGTAATGAACCACCAGGGGTGGCTGCGCACATACCGTAAGCTCGCCGCCGCCGCCAGCAGCACGGGAATGCCGAGCAGCACTCCGAGCAATCGATTGATGAACTCGATCCAGGTGTGAACCGGATTAAAAGTTGCGTAGCTGTGGCGGGTGTACTTCGTCCACAACTGCTCAGAGAACTCGGTCTGCGGTGCGTGGTCGGCCTGCGCCACCCAAAACGCCCCGTCGTGCAGCACCATTTGGCCCTGCTGGTAAACCGTTGCGGGGGACCACGTCACCTGTTCCGCGCGGGTGGGCGGAATCGCCAGTCCGAAGCATTTGGGCCAGTCGGGGCATCCCATGCCGGAGCCCGTCATGCGCACGACCGAGCCGGCCAGCATCACGAGTAGGTTAAGTACAATGGACCAACGAAGGAAGCGAAGCAGCCAAGGGGCCGAAACAAGCCGTGCATTCATGGCATTAAAGGTAGCGTACCTTTGCCGCCTCATGAATCGATCTGGCTTGGCCTGGGGGCTTTTTATCGGACTTGTTTTGGTCTGGGGCTCGTCGTTCATGCTGATGAAGATTGCGCTTCAAAGCTTTGAAGCAATTCAAATCGGAGCCATGCGCCTGCTGTTTGCTGCCGCAGCCGTGCTCGTCATCTCGCGCAAGCACTTTGGGGAGTTTCGCCGTGCCGATTTTTGGCCGCTGCTGGTGGTGGCCCTCATGGGCAACTCGCTGCCCTACATACTTTTTCCGATTGCGGTAGCCCACGTCCCCTCGGGCGTGGTGGGCGTCGCCAACGCCATGACTCCGGTCTTTGCCCTGCTCGTCGGGGTTCTAGCTTTTGGGCGCACGCTTCGCCGCATTCAAGTTTGGGGAGTGGCCCTGGGATTGCTGGGGGCGGTGCTGCTGATTAGTCCGTGGCGCGCGGTGGTTCCGGGTCAAGAAATCGACCCAACCTACCTGCTGCTGGCCATTTTAGCCGCTGGCTTTTATGGGGTAAGCATCAACACGATTGGGTCAAAGCTGGGCCATTTATCGCCCCGCGGAATCACCTTGTTTGTCATGCTCTTGACGGTGCCGATGTCGCTCGGAATCCTCGGCGTCACCGAGGTGTGGAACACCGTACGCATGGAGCACTTTGGGGCCGCCATTGCCGCACTCGCCTTTTTGGGCATTGTGGGGACCGGAATCGCCACCGTGCTTTTTAACCGGCTGATCGCGCTCACCACGCCTTTGATGGCGGCGTCGACGACCTACCTCATTCCGGTGGTCGCCCTGGCCTGGGGCGTAGGCATGGGCGAAACCATCCTTGCCCACCACTTTGGCGGAATGGCTGCCATCGTACTCGGGGTTTACCTCGTCAATAAAAAAGCATAAAAAAAGCCACCCGCCCGGGGCGGATGGCTTTGGTATTGAGGTAGAACGTAGCGTTTACTTCACGTCCAGTACCGTGGTCTTGAAAATGAGGTCCAGTCCGGGCTGAAGCGGCATTTTGGACTCGTGCGGAAACTTTATTCCGCCCACCTCGCGGTAGTCGCTGTAGTCCACGTTTACCACGGCTTTGCCTTGGGGTCCCTCTTTCGTGCGGGCCTCGCGAATGCGCAAACCGGTCGCGACGCTGTACAGCTTGACCACAGGATCGCTGCCCGCTTTGGGGACCTCGATGGCGTAGCACGCCTCGCCGTTAACGTCAACCTTGGTCGCTTGAAGCTTGAGGTCGGTCCGCTTGAGCAGGCCGAGTTCGTCAACCAAAAACCGGTCGGCCATAAGTTCGGCCTTTTCGTCTGCCGACAGCGCTTTGGCAGCGCCATTCTCCAGGACCGTTACGTTGTCGCCCTCGTAGCGCGTTTCGCTGGTTCCCATGGGCGAGGTCTGCTTTTGAATCAGCGTGCTTGGGGCCGTGAAGGCAACCTCCGCCTTGATGGTTATGCCCATAAGGCTCGCTTCCTGGGTCCAATTCACCGATTTCAGCGCATTGATGCGGTCCATTCCGCCCATAGCCTTAAGGGCGGACTCCAGTACCGCCTTAGCCGTGAGGCCTGCGGGAACGGCATCAAACTTCGGTGCCTCGGTAGGCTTGCCCTCAAAATCAACGTAGCTGATGGAATAGCCCAAACGCTCGAGGGGCTTGGCGATGTCGGCCGCCTTGCCCACAATGCTGATGAGGAGCTTGTCGGCCTTCCAGTACTTCTGGGCTACGCGCTGCACATCTTGCGCCGTAACGGCCTCAAGGCGCTTCAGGTATCCGTTGTAGTAGTCGGCGGGAAGGTTGTAAATCAACGTGTTTCCGGCCATGCTCGCGACGGTTTCGGGGCGCTCCAGCGAGCGACCAAAACCACCAGCGAGGTTGTTTTTGGCGGAACGGAGTTCGTCAGCGCTCACCGACTCCGTGCGGATGCGGTTGATTTCGAGCAGGAACTGCTCCACAGCGCTGTCGGTCACTGCGTTGCGCACTTCGGCGGACGCCTCGATGATGCTGGTAAAGCGCGAGGTTCCAAACGAAGAGTAAGCCCCGTAGGTGTAGGCCTTGTCTTCGCGAAGGTTGCGGAACAACCGACCCGCAGAACCTGCGCCCAGGATTTCGTTCATGACGCGAAGGGCCTCAAGGTCGGGATGACCCACCGGCAGCTGAATCGTGTTGCCAATTTGAATGTTGGACTGCACGCTAGACGGGCGGTTGGCAACCTGAATGCTGATTCCGTTGAGGTCAGCTGGTGCCGGAAAGCGCTGCTTTTGGACAAATTTGCCCTTCCATCCGCCAAAATGAGCTTCAGCGAGCGCCTTGGCGCGGGCCAGGTCGATATCTCCGACGATGGTTAGGGTTGCTACGTTGGGCTTCCAGTAGGTTTGGTACGCCATCTTGCAGTCGGCTAGCGTGATTTGCGACACACTGGTTTCGGTAATCAACTCGCCACTTGGATGCTGGGCTCCGAAGGCGCGGGCGTTGAAGATGTTCGTTTGAATTGCTGCGGGGTCATCCTTTTGGCTTTTCAAACCCGAAATAGTACGTTCCTTGATTTTGTCAAATCCTGCCTCGGGAAAGGTCGGGCGTCGGGCAACTTCGGCTGCAAGTGCAAAAAGGTCGTTAGCGTACTTACTCAGGCCGCCGGCACTGACCTGACTTCCGCCGGTACCCAATCGGGCACCAATGAAGTCGACTTTTTCGTCAAGGGCCTCCTTCGTGTAGGACTGCGTGCCCTCCGAAAGCAAGTCGCCCATCAGGCTCAAGGTTCCTGCTTTGGGCCCCTCGTACACTTCGCCGAGGTCCAACGAAAGGGTGAGTCCGAGTCGCGGAAGTTTGTGGTCCTCCACCAAAAGCACGGTCAGTCCGTTTTTGAGTTGAAACTTTTGGTACTGAGCAATGGTCGGAGTGCGCGCCGGAGCGGCGGCCGGACGGATGCTGCGGTCAAGCTGGGCGCTGGCGGCTACCGTAGCCACGAGTGATAAGGCGATAAAAATGCGTTTCATGGCTTATTGTGCGGATTTGGGCAGGTAGTGAAGGACAACGCGGTTCTCGGGTTTGAGGTAGGTCTTGGCGACGCGCTGAATGTCGGCAGGCGTAACCTGGCGGTAGCGCTCGATTTCGGTGTTGACCAGGTTGGCATCGCCGTAGTATACGTGGTAGTTGGCCAGGTTTTCGGCGATACCGGCTACGTTGGAATTGCGCGTGACAAACTCCGATTCCACCTTGTTGAGCAGCTTGGTGAATTCCTTTTCGCTCAGGGGCTCGTTCTGCATTTTAGCAATTTCTTCTTCCATGGTCGTCATGAGGGCTCCCGTGGTCGTGGCGCCGTTGGCGAGGGCCAAGGCAATGAACACGCCGTGGTGCTCCATAGCAAACGGAAACGCGGCAACCTGGAGGGCGCTTTGGTCTTGGTCGACCATGCGCTTGGAAAAGCGGGAACTCGGTCCGTCGCTCAACGCCGTGGTAAGCATTTGAAGGGCGTAGGCATCAGGGTGCGTTTCGCTCACCATGCGGTAGCCCGCAAAGACGGCGGGGATTTGGATGTTGTCGTAAATGGTATCGACCACCTCACCACCAAGGGGCGGTTCGTAGGCACTCGGGCGCTGCACCGACGCACCCTTGGGAATGTCGGCAAAGTACTTTTGAATCATGGCCTTGGTTTGGGCCACATCAATGTCTCCCGCAATCGACAGGGTTGCGTTGTTGGGGATGTAGTACTTTTTGTAAAAGGCCATGAACTCGTCGAGCTTGGCCGCGTTCAGGTCCTCCATTGAGCCAATCGGAACCCAACGGTAGTTGTGTTGCTTGAAGGCGCGCTTGAACATTTCGCTCAAGAAGCTGGCGTAGGGCTGGTTGTCGACGCGCTGGCGCTTTTCTTCTTTGACGACTTCGCGCTGGGTGTCTACACCTACCTGGTCGATTTTGGCATGGAGCATGCGCTCTGCTTCCATCCAAAGTCCGAGCTCCAGTTGATTCGACGGCAGCAGTTCGTAGTAAAACGTGCGGTCGTTGCTCGTGTTGGCGTTGAGGGCACCCCCGTTGGACTGAATGAGCTGCATGTACTCTCCGCGTCCAATGTTGGCGGAGCCTTCGAAGAGCAGGTGCTCAAAGAAGTGCGCGAATCCGGTACGGGTGGGAATTTCATCTTTGGAACCCACGTGGTACAAAACCGAAACCGCGACCAGCGGGTTGCTGTTGTCTTGGTGCAGGATCACGTGAAGGCCGTTGGGCAGGTCGTAGGATTCGTACTTGATCTGCGCGCTCAGCGGCTGGGCCACGGCGGCGAGGACAAGTGCGAGTCCGAGAAAAGAGTGCTTCATGTCAATTAATTGGTAAAGGAGGTCGAAGATACGATGGGGTTAGTTGCCGCGCGGACTGGGTATCTTACATGCACTGCTTAAAATTGTTTGCAGCACGCGGCGCTTGAAGTCGCGATTTTTATCCTATCTTTGCAGCCCCTAAGAAAATTCGTTATGTACGCAATTGTAGAAATAGCAGGGCTGCAGTACAAAGTGCAAAAAGATCAGCGCGTGTACGTGAACCGCTTGGCAGGCCAAGAAGGCGAGTCGATTTCAT
>JAURMB010000046.1 GCA_030831045.1 Schleiferiaceae bacterium | reverse complement strand
CGCGGACGCGCATCGACCCGCTGGACATCCTTATCACCTTGCCGGACCCGGATACGGCGCGCCCGTCGCACAAGGTGTACAACGGAATTTACCTGATGCAGGATTCCGCAACGTCCTACACCGCGTTCGTGCGCCGCAACAACCCCAACGTGGCCGTGGAACTGTTCAGTACCCGCGGGGTGCTGTACTACGACGAGGGCAGCAAGTCGTACATCGTCAGCACGTTGCGCCGTGTGGCGGACCCCGAGGCGCCCGACAACTGGCTCGAGCTGAACACCCAAAACTGTACGGTGACGGGCTACGGCAAGATGTCGCTGGGCACCAAAATGGGCCGGGTCCAAATGGCCGCCTACGGCCGAATTGAGCACCGCCTGCGCAGCGGGCGCATGAACGCCAAGGTGGCGCTGACGTTGGACTTCCTGTTCCCGGATGAGCTCACTAAACCGCTTAAAACGGCCCTTTCAACCTCGGGCGGCGGGCCTTCGGATCCCGCCAACGACGTGCTCGCCGAGGCCCTGCGCCGCAACCTCGACGCCAAGGACCTTCAGCGCTACTACGCGTCGGGCCTTAACGACCGCTTGCCTAAAGAGTTTCGCCAGACCCTGCTCGTGGACGAGGTGGACCTCGAGTGGCGGGCGAACATTCGCGCCTTCCGCAGCAAGGACGGCATTGGCATCGGAGCCTTGGCGGGCGACCCCGTGCACCGGTTTGTCGACGGAACCCTCGAGCTGCGCAAGCGCCGCGGGGGCGACGAGTTTACCCTGCACCTGGCGCCGGCTAGCGAGTACTTCTTGACCTACAAAAAGGGCAACATGCGCTTCTATTCGAGCAACCGCGAGCTCATGGATGCCTTGCTCAAGGTCGATCCCAAGAAGCGTTCGCTGCCGGCCAGGGACGGCCAGCCTTTCTTCCAACTTTCGCCCACCACGGGCGGAGCCATGAAGCGCTTCCTCGACGGCTTGGAGCCGGAAGAAGGAGGGAGGGACTAGCGCGGAACATCCGTTTACACCCGACTGCGGGGTTAGCACCGTTGCACCTTTGCCTCATGAATCCCTCAGTAATTAATGCATTTGCATTACATTTGGAGTCCATGAAGCGACTTCAATCCACCCTTACAACCCGCTACCAGACCACCATACCCACGGAGGTTCGGCGCCGCCTCGGCCTGAAGGCTGGCGACCAAATTTGCTACCAGTTTACCGAAGAGGGGCGGGTAGAGCTGGTTCGCGAAGCGTCAGAAGATCTCTTCCTATCAGCGATGCTCACGGCGTTGGAACAGGATCTTACGCAACGCCCGGAACGATTGGTTGCCCTTGATGCTGCGACCTACGCGGACTTGGCGCAGTGGAATCAAACGGTGGATTTGGACGAGGATCTGGATGCGCCGTCATGTCCGTAGCGGTCAACGGGTGGCGCATCCTGCTGCATCCGCTGGTGCTGCAGCGCATGGACGAGTGGTCCCAAAAGGCCCAGCGGGGTGACGTTCGCGCCCAGAAGCTGCTTGCAGGTTTGCGTGCGTTGGTGCTTGAAGTGGTTCCGTCAGATCCAAGCAACCCGAGGTTCTACCTCGGGCATAGCCTTGGTTCCGAATTTGGGCACTGGCGGCGGGCCAAAATGTACCAGCGCTACCGGCTCTTCTTTCGGTTCAGTTCCGAGCACAAAACCATCATATTTGTGTGGATCAACGACGAAACTACACTTCGGGCCTACGGCTCTTCGTCTGACGCTTATGCCGTCTTTGCCAAGATGGTTCGTCGCGGAACCCCACCCGACGAGCTCGACGCCCTGCTTCGGGAGTCCGCAGCGAAGGGTTAAACGTGTAAAATTGTGGATTGTAATCCATGAATTTACGTAAATTTGTGGAATCAATTCCATAAATTTACATATAATAACTTGTTATCGTGATTCAACGCCTTCTACACGGATTACTGGCACAGCGGATGTCGGACACCAAAGCGCTCATTGTTTTGGGGCCACGGCAGGTAGGTAAGACTACGTTGCTCCAAGCCGTTGCAGTGGGAATGCCCAACGTCCTTTGGTTGACCGGGGATGATCCAGACACGAAAGCCCTTTTTGATGGCGCGACGAGCACTCGGCTAAAGGCACTCCTCGAAGGGCATGAGTTGCTTGTGATCGATGAGGCGCAACGTATTCCTGATATTGGCTTGAAAATCAAACTGATTACGGACCACGTTCCGGGTACTAAAGTGATTGCAACTGGAAGTTCAAGTTTGGAGTTGGCGCACCACACCCGCGAAGCGCTAACTGGCCGCAAGTGGGAATACCGAATGCTGCCCTTGTCGTACAGTGAGCTGGCGAATCATTTTGGTCGTATCGTGGAGCGCCGTATGCTTCACCACCGCCTCGTATACGGGGCCTACCCCGAAGTGGTCGTTCACCCGGGAGATGCTCAAGATGTTCTTATTCAGCTAGCAGATAGCTACCTGTTTAAAGACATTCTTTGGTTGGAGTCGATAAAACGCCCGGATGCCTTGGTACGCTTGGTTCAGGCCATTGCCTTTCAGCTTGGGAACGAGGTTTCGCTGAACGAACTCAGCCGCACCACGGGTATGGACGTGAAAACGGTGGACAAGTACCTGAGCATCCTAGAACAGGCTTTTGTGGTATTCCGCATGGGGTCATTTAGTCGAAATCTTCGTTCCGAGCTCAATCAAGCCCGCAAAATTTATTTCTACGACAACGGAATTCGCAATGCGGTCATTCGCCAATTCCAACCCGTCGGAAACCGCCCTGACGTCGGCGCACTGTGGGAAAACTTTCTGATGGCGGAGCGCCAAAAAATGATGGCCTACGGGCAGTTGACCGCAAATTCGTGGTTTTGGCGCACCCACCGACAAGCGGAACTCGACCTGCTCGAAGAATCCGACGGTCAGCTTAAGGCGTTCGAATTCAAATGGAATCCTTCGCAAAAAGTCAAGCTGCCCAAGGCATTTTCAGAAGCCTATCCTAGCGCGACGTTCCAAGTGGTTCATCCCGACAATTTTGAAGAATTTTTAGGGCTTGCCTGAGGTTTTTGTACCTTAAAACCATGAATTCAACACGTAATTTACTAACGTGCGGGCTGGCTGTATTGGGCTTGGTCGCCTGCCAACCCTCACCGAACGAGG
>JAURMB010000045.1 GCA_030831045.1 Schleiferiaceae bacterium | reverse complement strand
TCGCAGCCGGGGCCGATATCGTAGAAACCAACACCTTCAACGCCCAGACCGTGTCGATGGCCGACTACGGTATGGAATCCCTGGTCCGCGAACTCAACCTTGCCGGAGCCCAGCTGGCCCGCAAAGCCGCCGACGCCTACAGCACACCCGACAAGCCACGCTTCGTGGCCGGCGCCATTGGCCCTACCAACCGCACCCTCAGCCTGAGCCCCGACGTCAACCGTCCGGCCTACCGCGCCATCAGCTTCGACGAGCTGGCCACAGCCTACCAGGAGCAGGCCGAGGCCCTGATCGAGGGCGGGGTGGACGTGCTTTTGGTCGAGACTATCTTCGACACCCTCAACGCCAAGGCGGCCCTCTATGCGATTCAGGACGCGTTTGCGGCGACGGGCAAAGAAGTTCCGATTATGATCAGCGGAACCATCACCGACGCCAGCGGCCGCACCCTGAGCGGGCAGACTACCGAGGCCTTCTTGATCAGCATGAGCCACATGCCCCTGCTCAGCATCGGCCTGAACTGCGCCCTCGGCGCCAAAGACCTGCGCCCCTACCTGCAAACGCTGGCGGCCAATACGCCCTTTCTCATCAGCGCCTACCCCAACGCGGGTCTGCCTAACGCCTTTGGCGGATACGACGAAACGCCCGCGCAAATGGCTGATGCGGTAGCGGAATACCTCGACCTTGGAATCGTCAACATCCTCGGCGGTTGCTGCGGAACCACCCCCGACCACATCCGCGAATTCGCCGCCCGCGCCGCCGGCCGCCAACCCCGAATCCCCCAAGCCCGATGAAGCTAAGCGGACTCGAACCCCTAGTCATTACTCCGGCGACCAACTTCGTTAACGTCGGCGAGCGCACCAACGTAACCGGATCGCGCAAATTCCTGCGCCTCATTCAAGAAGGCAAATACGACGAGGCCCTTGCCATCGCCCGCGACCAGGTCACCGGCGGAGCCCAAATCCTCGACGTAAACATGGACGAAGGCATGCTCGACGGCGTCGAGGCCATGACCACCTTCCTCAACCTTATTGCCTCCGAGCCCGACATCGCGCGAATCCCCATCATGATCGACTCGTCGAAGTGGGAAATCATCGCGGCCGGCCTCAAGTGCGTGCAGGGCAAAGCCGTCGTTAACTCCATTTCGCTCAAATCGGGCGAGGCGGAATTCCTGTTCCAAGCGCGCCACTGCCGCCGCTTTGGGGCCGCGGTGATTGTTATGGCCTTCGACGAGCAGGGACAGGCCGACTCCTACGACCGCCGCGTCGAAATCTGCAGCCGCGCCTACCGCTTGCTAGTGGCCGACGGATTCCCCGCCGAGGACATCATTTTCGACCCCAACATCTTCCCGGTCGCCACGGGCATGGACGAGCACCGCCGCAACGCCCTCGACTTCTTTGAGTCCACGGCCTGGATCAAAAAAAACCTGCCTGGAGCCAAGGTTAGCGGCGGCGTGTCCAACGTCAGCTTCAGCTTTCGCGGCAACGACCACGTGCGCGAGGCCATGCACGCCTGCTTTCTCTACCACGGAATCCAGCACGGCATGGACATGGGTATCGTCAACCCCGGCCAACTTATTGTCTACGAGCAAATTGAGGTGGAACTCCGCGACCGCATCGAAGACGTGCTCCTCGACCGCCGCGACGACGCGACAGAACGCCTGCTCAGCTACGCCGAGAACGTCAAGGGCGCCGGCCAAGTCCGCCAAAAAGACGAGTCCTGGCGCGAGCTCCCCATCGATGCCCGCATTGAGCACAGCCTGGTCAACGGCCTCGACGCCTACGTCGAACAGGACGCCGAAGAGGCCATGCAGGCCCTGGGAAGCCCCCTCGCGGTGATTGAGGGTCCGCTGATGCGCGGCATGAACGTGGTCGGCGACCTTTTCGGGGCCGGCAAGATGTTCCTCCCCCAAGTGGTCAAGTCGGCCCGGGTCATGAAGCGCGCGGTGGCCTGGCTAGAGCCCCACTTTGCGGCCGAATCGGCGGCAGCCGGTACGGCTCCGCGCAAGCAAGGCAAAATTTTGATGGCCACGGTCAAGGGCGACGTGCACGACATCGGCAAAAACATCGTCGGCGTGGTCCTGCAGTGCAACAACTTCGAGGTCATTGACTTGGGGGTTATGGTTCCGCCGCAAAAAATCCTCGATGCGGCCCGCGAACACGGCGTAGACGCCATCGGACTGAGCGGCCTCATCACGCCATCCCTCGACGAAATGGTGTTTTTGGCCAGCGAAATGAAGCGCCAGGGCTTCACCATTCCGTTGCTGATCGGCGGAGCCACCACCTCGCGCGCCCACACCGCCGTCAAAATTCAGCCAGTGTACGACGGCCCGCTGGTGCACGTCAACGACGCCTCCCGAGCGGTTCCGGTGGTGCAAAAGCTTCTCAGTGCCGAGGCGGCCGACTACAGTTCCGAAGTCCGCGCCGACTACGAACGCCTGCGCGAGCAGTACGCCAACCGCAGCGCCGAACGCCGCTTCGCCGGCATCGACCAGGCCCGCGCCCAGCGCTACCAACCCGACTTCAGCGCCAAACCCGCCGCGCCCAAGCAGTACGGCGTGTTCCCACTGCGCAACTACCCGCTCGAAGACTTGGTGCCCTACATCGACTGGACCCCCTTCTTTCAAGCCTGGGACCTGCACGGCAAGTATCCGCGCATCCTCACCGACGACGTGGTGGGCGCTCAAGCCAAGTCCCTCTTTGACGACGCCCAGGTCATGCTGCGGCAGATTGTCGCCGAAAAGTGGATAACCGCGCACGGCGTCTACGGATTATTCCCGGCGCGCCAAGACGGCGACGACATCGCGGTCGCCACGCCGAATGGGGAGCGCCGCTTCCTAACCCTTCGCCAGCAGGGCCAAAAGGCCGAGGGCCAGCCCTACCTAGCCTTGGCGGACTTCATCGATCCTGCGGGCAGCGACACCCTCGGACTCTTTGCGGTGACCACCGGCCACGGAGTCGACGAGCGCACCCAAGCCTTCAAGGACGCCAACGACGACTACCGAGCGCTGATGCTGCAGGCGCTGGCTGACCGCCTCGCCGAGGCCTTTGCCGAGCGCCTCCACCAGCGCGTGCGCACCGAATTCTGGGGCTACGCGGCCGACGAGCAACTCCCCAACGACGCCCTGATCGCCGAGGAGTACCAAGGAATCCGCCCGGCCCCCGGCTACCCGGCCTGCCCCGACCACCTCGAGAAGGATTTGCTGTTTGAACTCCTTGACGCCGAGCACCATACGGGCATTCAGCTCACCGAATCCAAGGCCATGTACCCCACGGCCGCGGTCAGCGGTTACTACTTCGCGCACCCCGAGGCCAAGTACTTCGGACTCGCCAAAATCGACCGCGACCAGGTGGCCGACTACGCCCAACGGCGTGGAATTCCGCTCGCCGACACCGAACGCTGGCTCAGCCCCCTCACTAACTAGCAGCTAGCAACCAGCAACTCGCAACCAGCAACCAAAAACCAGCAACTAGTTACTAGCAACCAGTTTATGAAAGTTACCGACCACATCGCCGCCGCCCAGGGAAAGACCCTGTTCAGTTTTGAAGTGCTGCCTCCGCTCAAAGGCAATACCATTGATTCGCTTTTTGGCACCATCGAGCGCCTCATGCAGTTCGACCCGAAGTTCATCGACGTGACCAGCCACCGCGAAGAATTTGTCTTTAAAAAGCACGAGTCCGGATTGCTTCAAAAGGTGCACACGCGCAAGCGTCCAGGAACCGTGGGCATTTGTGCGGCCATCCAAAACAAGTTCCGAATTGACACGGTTCCGCACATTATTTGTGGCGGATTTTCGCGCGAAGAAACCGAGTACGCCCTGATTGATTTACACTACCTCGGAATCGACAACGTGCTCCTGCTCCGCGGCGATGCCCTGCGCAGCGAAGGCAGTTTTGTGCCCGAACCTAACGGACACGCGTACGCCATTGACCTTCTTCGCCAGGTCAAGAACCTCAACCAAGGCAAGTACCTCTACGACGAGGTGCAAAACTCCAACCCGAGTAACTTCTGCATCGGGGTGGCGGGCTATCCCGAGAAGCACTTCGAAGCCCCCAGCCTCAAGGCCGACCTCAAGCACCTCAAGGCCAAGGTAGACGCGGGCGGCGACTACATCGTCACGCAAATGTTTTTCAACAACGACCACTTTTTCACGTTTGTCGACGACTGCCGGGCGGCGGGCATTACCGTGCCCATTATTCCGGGGCTTAAACCCTTGACGGCTAAGAGCCAGCTTCAGAGCATTCCGCGCAATTTTCACCTCAATTTGCCCGACGACTTAATCGAAGCGGTTGACGCAGCTAATACGCCTGAAGCGGTTAAGCAGGTTGGCGTTGAGTGGTGCATTGCCCAGTCTAAAGAGCTGATGGCCAAGGGAGCTCCGGTGCTCCACTACTACACGATGAGCAAGGCAGACGAGACGGAACAAATCGCGACGGCTCTTTTTTAAACCTAGGACGGTGGACAACCCGAGAGGGGCCTAAACGGCTTGGCACGAAAGTGGCCCTAACTTGCACCTATGTCCACAACCTTTAAAGCGCCACGCTTTGCCACGCACACGGCTGGCCAGCCGTTTTTTCAAATCCTGACCCAGCGCGTCAACCAGTACTTCAAGGAGCACAACAAGTCTTCGAAGGGTGACGTGCGCCTCTACACGAAGACGGGCGTGCTGCTCGCTGCATTTTTTGCCACCTACGTCGCAGTGCTCTACTTCGGTGCCAACTTTTGGTCGGCCCTGCCGTTTTGGGTGATTCTCGGCCTGCTTACCTCGGCCATTGGTTTTAACGTCATGCACGACGGGGCCCACGGAAGCTACTCGAAGTACGAATGGCTAAACTCCCTCGCCGGCCACACCTTGAGCATGCTCGGGGCTAGCGTGGCGCTCTGGAAAAACAAGCACAACGCGATTCACCACACGTTTACCAACATCGACGGGGTCGATGACGACATTGACTCGGGCGGAATGATTCGCATGGCCGATTCCCAGCCGCACAAGGGCATTCACCGCATGCAGCACTACTACTGGCCCGTGCTTTACAGCCTCCTCTACATCTACTGGCTGGCATTCACCGATTTCAAAAAGTACTTCACGGGTAAAGTGGGCGACGTACCCATTCGCAAGTTCACCTTCGCCGAACACGTAGGATTTTGGATGTGGAAGTCCATCCATACCACGATGGTTGCCATCCTTCCCATTTACCTCATCGGATTTTGGCCGTGGTTCTTTGGCTTTTTGCTGATGGCCTCCATAACTGGGCTTTCGTTGAGCGTAGTATTCCAATTGGCCCACGTGGTCGAGGGCGCAACCTTCGCCCAATCAGACGTAACGGAACCCACCCACATTGAGTCGGAATGGGCCGTCCACCAGCTTCAGACTACCGCGAATTTCGCTACCCGCAGCCGATTGCTGACGTGGCTTTTGGGGGGGTTAAACTTTCAGGTGGAGCACCATCTTTTTCCGCGAATTAGCCACGTACACTACCCGGCAATCTCGCGCATCGTTAAAGAAACCTGCGCGGAGTTCAATGTGCAGTACCAAGAGTTCCGCACGTTTGCAGACGCCTTGGGTGCCCACGTGCGCCATTTGAAGCGCTTAAGCGTCGCTTAAAGGTTGCTGATTTGGAGCGAAGCCCCGTCGTACTGAACGCGGTAGGGTAGTAGTCCCCAAGTGGTGGTGCCGCTGGTTGCGCTGCCGTCAAACAGCAGAAACCGTTGGCCGTCGCAGGCGCATTCCGCATACAGACCCTCGACGATTTGCGCTGCCCCGCAGGACTGCGAAACGTGGTTGGGGCATCTCAGGTCGTAGGCGCCAAAATCGTTGGCGTCGCCAAAGTTGGTTCGGCGGTACACCGCGACGCCCCCGTGGCCCCAATCGCTGCGCGAATAAATGCCGCCAACAAACTGAAGGTCAAAGGCCGAGGGGCTGTTCAAAAAGATCGTTTCGCTCAGCAGCACGTAGGGAACCGGATGGCGGTTGTCCGATCCGTTGCAGCCGATCAGAAGCGCCGCAGCTAGCCAAGGTGAAAAAATCTTCTTCATTTCGTAAACAAACCTAAGCCTAACCTGCTTATCCACATTAATTCTGCGTTATTTTAGCCCACTGATTCCAATCGGATCCACCTAATACGCTTTGCTTATGCGTCTACGTTACGCCCTGTTAGTGCTGATTTTCGGAGCCTCCACCCTCGCGTGGGGCCAGACTCGTCCCGGTTCACTCCGCGGAACGGTCAAAGACAAAAAGACCGGCGAAGAGCTGGTCCAGGCCATCATTACCGTTAAATCGGGTCAGTTCAAGGTAGCCTCGGGCTCCTCCGACTTCGACGGAAACTACAACATCAACCCGGTACAGCCAGGCACGTACACTGTCGTCTGCGAAATGTTTGGCTACACCTCGATGACCTACACCGGAGTGGAGATTAACCCGGGTCGCCCCACGGAATTGAAGTTCGCTCTGTCGACTTCAAGCGTGGAGCTCGGAGCCGTTGACGTAGTCGCCAAGTACGAGGCCCCCCTCATCGAAAAAGGCAAAACCGCCGCGAGCTTCAGCGCCGACCAAATTCGCAACCTCGCAGGCCGTGGTGTGAATGCCGTCCTTTCCCAAACCGCGAGCGTCGTTCAGGACGAGCGCAGCGGTGGAACCTTCTTCCGCGGTGGCCGTAGCGACGGTAACGTGGTCTTTGTCGACGGCGTAAAAATGCGCGGCGACATCAACCTTCCCCGCGAAGCCATCCAAACCACCGAAGTAATTACGGGCGGGGTACCTGCGCAGTACGGTGACGTTACGGGCGGTGTTATTTCGACGACGACTAAGGGTCCGAGCCCACGCTACTTCGGCACCGTGGAATACGTGACCTCAGCGCTCTTCGACCGCAACAACTACCACTTGGGCGGTTTGACGCTCGGCGGACCTTTGGTGTTCAACAAAGACAAAACCCAGCCGTTGGTGGGCTTCCTGTTGGCCACGGAGTTCAGCTACACCGGAGTCGGACGTCCCTACGCTACGCCGGTTTACAAAATCAAAGACGAAATTTTGGCGGACCTAAAGGCCAATCCGCTGATGCCCACGGCTACGGGCCTCGGTACCATTCGCCGCGCGGAACTTTTGACGAAAGACGCCTTCGACATCATTCCCACCCGCCTTAATGTGGCCAGCACGGTATTCCGCGCCACCGGAAACATCAACATCAAGACCAGCAAGAAGACCAACCTCGTTTTGGGCGGACGCGCGTTCTACTCCGACGGCCGCAACGGAAGCTTCTTCCACTCGCTCCTGAACTACGAGAACAACGGCGCTTCGACGCAGCGGGACCTTTCGGGCTACGTCCGCTTTACCCAGCAGTTCGGCAGCGGAGACGACAAAGGCCTGATTAAGAACGCGTTCTACACGATTCAGGCCGACTACACGATCAACAACTTCAAGAACTTTGATCCAAACCACGGGGACAACATCTTCCGCTACGGCCACGTGGGCAACTTCCAAACGGGCCGCATCGGCCTGTACGGGTACGGACAAGACGCCAAGACCGGCATCACCGCATGGCGCAAGCTGCTCGACCTCGATACGGGTATTGCCTTCACGCCCTCGGCCTACAACCCCAATTTGGCAAACTACACGCAGTCGTACTACAACTTGGTAAACAGCGGATTGATTGCCAACAACGTGGCCAACCTCGTGAACATCCAGCAAGGCGGCGGACTCCTCAACGGACAAGCGCCCTACGACGCCTACGGCCTCTTCGGGAACGTCGGCGCCGTGCAGTCGGGCTACAACTACAGCCAAAACGAGCAGTACCGCATCACGGCGTCGACCAACTTCGACATCAAAGGCCACTCGCTCATTGCCGGTTTAGAATACGAGCAGCGCTTCGACCGCAGCTTCGGCGTTGCCTCTTCAGCGCTGTGGACGCTCATGCGCAACCTGCAAAACGACCACATGCGCGAACTTGATTTAGAAAACCCCATCCTGGTGTACCGCGACGGGGTGTTCCAAGACACCATTTTCTACAACCGCGCGATTGACTTGACCAAGCCGCGCGCGTTCGACCGCAACCTGCGCCGCAAGCTCGGTTGGGATCCCGACGGCAAGGACCAGCGCCTGCTCGACATCGACAACATTTCGCCCGACGACTTCCAGAACTACGGCGGACTTTCGCTCTTCTCGGCCCAGGAGTTGGTTAACCCCGGCGGAACATCCTACGTAAGCTACTTCGGCTACGACTACACCGGCCAGCTGCAGCCGGGGAACCCGACGTTGGCCGACTTCTTCAAGGCCACCGACGCCCGCGGCAACCGCACCTACCCCGTGCGCGCCTTCCAGCCCATATACATGGCAGGATACATTCAGGACCAGTTCACGTTTGAAGACCTCTTCTTCAACGTCGGCGTGCGCGTAGACCGCTACGACGCCAACCAGCCCGTGCTCCGTGATCCGTTCTCGCTCTTCCCCGCCCACACCGTGGCCGACGTCAAGGCGCGCGGCGGACTCGAGGGAAGCGACATCCCCGTTTCGATGGGCGACGACTACATGGTGTACGTCGACGACATCAAGAACCCGAAGCGCATTATTGGTTACCGCAACGGATTTGACTGGTTCAACGCCGACGGCTCACCGCAGCCAAACCCCACGGTAATTGCCAACGCATCGGGCGGTCAAGCTAAACCCTGGATTTTTGAGGAGGCCTTCTCAGATCCGAGCAACCCCAACGCTCCGGTGCTGAGCGAAAAATCGTTCCGCGACTACCGTCCGCAAGTGACGGTTAGCCCGCGTATCTCGTTCCAGTTCCCGATTTCTGAAGTGGCCGAGTTCTTCGCCCACTACGACCTTTTGGTTCAGCGTCCGACGGCGGCCCAATCGCGCTTTAATCCGTTTGATTACCAAAACTTGGTGTTTGGTAATGCTTCGGTGGTGGACAACCCAGAACTGCTCCCGCAAAAGCAAACGGAGTACGAAATCGGATTCCGCCAAAAGCTAACCGACCGCAGTGCGCTGAAGATCAACGCCTTCTACCGCGAATACCGCGACCTGATTCAGACCGTATCGGTTACCGAAGCCTACCCGGCAACCTACGTAACCTACGGCAACCGCGACTTCACGACGTCAAAGGGCTTCAGCTTCCAGTACGACCTGCGCCGCGTGGGCAACGTTCAGATGAACGCTCAGTACTCGCTGTCGTTTGCCGACGGCACGGGTTCAGGTGCCGAGTCGGGCCTCTCGCTAGCGCGTACCGGCTTGCCGAACATCCGCTACATCGTTCCGCTTGATTACGACCAGCGCCACAACCTGTCGGGCAACATCGACTTCCGCTACGGTCAGGGTGTGGACTACAACGGACCCGTATGGGGCAAGGTGAAGGTGTTTGAGAACGCCGGCGTGAACATGCTGGCCACGGCTGGTTCGGGCTTCCCGTACTCTCGCCGCGTGCGCGCCTACTCGCTGATTGAGTCAGCTGCTCCGGTTGTGGGCTTGCTCAACGGTTCGCGCTTGCCTTGGCAGTTCCGCGTCGACATGACCGCCAACAAGGTGTGGTACTACAACAAAGGCAAGAACAACTTTGAAGTGTACCTCCAGGTGCTCAACGTGCTCAATGCCGCCAACGTACTCGGAATTTACCCCTACACAGGATCGCCCGACGACGACGGCTACCTTTCTTCGCCGCAGGGCCAGCAAGCCATTGCGTTCACGGCCAACGCCCAAGCGTTCTCTGATCTGTACACCATGCGAATGGTCAACCCCACCAACTTCTCTACGCCGCGCCTGCTTCGTTTGGGCGTTCGTTTAGGTCTGTAATAGCATTATGTCCGTTATGAACAAGCACCTCCTTTTCTTCGCAGCTTCTGTACTCGGTTTCACGGCGATGGCCCGTGAAGATGTGGGTACGACTTCTGGCAAAACCACCCGCTCCAACAAGACCGTGGAGGAACTTTGCCAGCCTTCGCGCGCCCAGTCCGACTTGAACATCAACAACGTTCGCACGACCATCCTCGGTGGAGGCGATATGTGGTGGGACCTCAACGTAGCCCGCTACGAAGTTCCGAAGGGCAGCAACCGCCACTCCATGTTTGCCGGTTCGCTTTGGCTGGGTGGACTTGACGAGGGTAACCAGCTCAAGCTGGCGGCCATGACCTACCGTTCGCGCGGTAACGACTTCTGGCCCGGTCCGCTTTCAACCGACGGCCTGGCCTCGGTAACGAAGGAGGTCTGCGATAAGTACGACCGCCACTGGATCATTACGCGCGAGCAGGTTGAGATGCACCGCGGATGGCTGCTGTGCAAAAACGATCCTGACTGCGACGTCGCGGCAAAGTACCCCGGATACGAGGGCAGCATCCCCGACATCATCAAGAACTGGCCTGCGCACGGCGTTGAGGGCGAACTTCCCTACACCTTGGCACCGTTCATTGACCTCGATGGCGACGGACGCTACGACTACAACGAGGACTACCCGGCCTACGACCTGGACCGCGCCTACGACTGCCGCTTGAAGGAGACCGACATCCTCTACGGCGACCAAACCATTTGGTGGGTTTACAACGACCGCGGTAACGTGCACACGGAGACCAACGCTGGAGCCATGGGCTTCGAGATTCGCGCACAGGCTTTTGCCTTTGCGACGAACGACGAAATCAACAACATGACGTTCCAGAACTACCGGATCATCAACAAGTCGACGTTCCGCCTTACGAACACCTACTTTTCTACGTGGTTTGACGCCGACCTGGGTAACTACCTCGACGACATCATCGGTTCAGACATCCCGCGCGGACTTGGCTTTGTGTACAACGCCGACATCAACGACGAAGGCCCGATCGGCTACGGCATGAATCCGCCAGCTATTGGCTTTGACTTCTTCCAGGGTCCGTTCGCCGACTACTTTGACGGACGCGACAACGACCGCGACGGATGCATCGACGGCGTGCGCGACGCCAACGGAGTCTGCATTCCCGAAAACCCCGTGACGGGCGTTAACGAGCGCATCATCATGTCGGGCTTCATGTACTACAACAACACGAGCTCAGCATTCTCGGGCAACCCCAACAACGCCTCAGAATTCTACAACTACATGCAGTCGCGCTGGAAGAACGGCAACCCGCTGGTGGTTGAGACGCCGTGCGGACCTGGCTGCACCGGAAACGGTGACGGGTTCACGGCAGACGGTTCGGGCCTCGCGACCCTGTTTGCCTACCCGGGAAACACGTTTGATACAACGGGCGTGACCGAGCCGATTGCCGACCAAAACTGGTTTGAATCTCCCAACAACCAGCAAGACAAGCGCGGACTGCACAACGCTGGTCCGTTCTCGCTGGCTCCGGGTGCCTTGAACTTCATTACGACCGGTGCCGTTTGGGCGCGCAACACCAACGATCCAGGCCCCTTGTACTCTGTGGAACGCGTAATCATCGCCGACGACAAGGCCCAAAGCCTGTTTGACAACTGCTTCCAGATCTTGAACGGCCCCGACGCGCCCGACATGGAGATTCAGGAGCTCGACCGCTCCGTGGTGCTGATGCTTTCGTACCGCGACGGCCAAAACAACGACAACTTCGACTACCAAGAGATCGATCCGTTGATTCAAGCCAACGACAACACCTACAAGTTTGAAGGCTTCCAGATTTACCAGCTCAAGAACGCTAACGTGTCGATGGCCGACCGCTACGACCCGAGCCAGGCGCGCCTGATCGCCCAATGCGACGTCAAAAACGGCGTGAGCCGTCTGATCAACTGGGAACTGAATCCAGATTTGGAACTGCTGGTGCCCCAAGACATGACGATTTCGTCCGATAACGACGGTATTCGCACCTCGTTCCACGTGACCGAAGACGCCTTTGCTACCGGTACCGACCGCCGTCTGGTCAACCACCGCGAATACTACTTCTCCGTGGTTGCATACGCCTACAACGAGTACGAGAAGTTTGACCAAGTGCTTACTCCGGGAGGCCAGCGCCGCCCCTACTTGGCGGGCCGCAACAATGTGAAGAAGTACGTGGGTATTCCGCACCAGGTGAGTGCAGAAGCCAACGGTACCATTCAGATGGCCAAGTACGGCGACGCACCGATCATTACCCGTATTGAGGGCATGGGCAACGGCGGAACGCAGCTGGCGCTTACCGAAGAGTCAGAAAATGCGATTGTGACAAACTTCCGCCTCGACCAAACGGTGTACCAAGCGGGCAACGGTCCGGTGAACATTAAGGTCGTGGACCCCCTTCGCGTGAAGTCGGGTAACTACACGATGACGTTTAGCGGAACCAATGCCAACGCCACGTGGACGATTGAAGACGAAGACGGAAACGTTGTGGCTACCTCAGCAGGTTCGATTTCGTTCCTCGTTGAGCAGCTGGTGCCTGAATTGGGCATTTCGGTGGACATTCGCAACCAAGAAGCGCCGGGCAACGACGTCGATAACCTGCGCAACCAGAGCATTCTCGGGGGCGAAGTGGTGTACGAAGACGCGACGAAGCCTTGGCTGTCGGGTGTGGCCGACGATGCCAGCTACGGTCCGACCAACTGGCTTCTCGCGGGCAATAACGAGGTTACCACGCCACCGGGGTCGTTCTACAAGGATTTCCCGGGCGACAGCAAGTCGCGCTTCTCAACCATCGTCGGTGGAACTTGGGGACCATTTGCCTATGCGAGCTTCTTGGGCCGCGGACTCTCCGGAGGCAACACCATTTGGGGTATGGGACCGGCCGACTCGTCGATGAGCGCCTTCACCGCCCGCATGAGCCCCACGGAACTCCACAGCGTCGACGTTGTCTTCACCGACGACCGCTCGAAGTGGACCCGCGTTCCGGTGTTTGAAATGGGTGACGACGCTTCGCTGAACGCAGGCGGAACCCGCAAGTGGCGCTTGCGCTCAGACCTCGGGTGGGATCTTGTGAACGGCGAACTGGTGCGCAGCACGACGACCACGGGCTGGTCGTGGTTCCCCGGTTATGCGATTGACCTCGAAACGGGTACGCGCCTCAATATTGCGTTTGGCGAAAACAGCTGGATGATCGGCGACCGTGGCAACGACATGCTGTTCAACCCCACGAGCCGCGAGCGTTCGCAGTTGGCAGACAACGTCACTGGTGGGTACCGATTTGGTGGCCAGCACAATTTGTACATTCTCGGACCCTACTTGCAGTCGGGCTTAACCCGTACGCCGCTGGATTACGCCGGTTCCGACGAGACCGAGAATCCGCTCTACGCCGACTTCGGCAACATGAGCAACATTTTGAGCCGCAACCGCGTAACGAAGTCGCTGATGTGGGTGTCGATTCCGCTTATGGAGCCGCGCTTTAACAACGCCAACCTGTATGAGCCGCGCACGTCGCCCAACGGCTTGCCGTCGGTGGCTCGCGTCAAGATTCGCATGGCCCGCCCGTACGAGCGCTACGTGACCGACAACTCGAACAACGGTAACCCGAAGTACCTGTTTAGCACCGCCAACGCAGCAACCGTTACCGGAGACTCGCTGACGGCTAAAAACGCCCTGGCAACGGTACGCGTGGTGCCCAATCCGTACTACAGCATTAGCCAGTACGAGACGTCGCAAAACGACAACCGAGTTAAAATCACCAACCTACCTCCGCGCTGTACCGTGTCGATTTACTCGACCGACGGTTCGTTGGTACGCACGATGCGCAAGGACAACAGCGACACGTGGATGTACTGGGATTTGACCAACAACTACCAAGTTCCGATTGCGAGCGGTGTGTACTTGATTCACATTGATGCTCCGGGCATTGGGCAAACCATCGTTAAGTGGTTTGGTACCATGCGTCCGTTCAACCCAACTGGCTTCTAAGACCGAGAGATGATGAAAAAGATTTTAGCTACCGCCACGCTGCTCGCTGCAGCCTCGGCTTTTGCAGGCAACCCCGTTCGTTCAGGGTCTGCGGGTGCTTCAGAACTGCTCGTGAATCCCTGGGCACGCACTGCGGGCTGGGGTGAGGGCAACACGGCCAACGTCCGGGGTTTTGAGGGCCTTTATGGCAACGTCGCGGGCATCGCACGCATCGACGGCCTCCAAGCTGGCTTTGCCAACACCCAGTGGTTGGTGGGCAGCGGTATCTCGCTCAACGCCGGGAGCCTCATTACGCCTACGGGCAACGGAGGTGTACTGGGTATTCACATGAACAGCATGAACTACGGCGACATCGAGGTTACCACTGAGGACCAGCCAGATGGCGGTCTAGGCTCGTACCGCCCGTCGGCTACCGTAATTGGGATTGCGTACGCCAAGAAGTTCACCCAGAGCATCTTTGGCGGTATCAACATCAAGCTCTACAACTCTACGATCAACAACCTCAGCGCCACCGGTGTGTGCTTTGATGCTGGGGTTCAGTACGTTCCCAAGGACATTAAAGATTTTGCATTCGGCATTACCATGCGCAACATCGGTCCCTCGTTTTCGTACCGCGGAGATGGATTGAGCATCGTTCTACCGGTTCCCACAGGCCTGTACACCAACAGCTTCCAGAACCGTTCTGAGGACTTTGAGCTTCCTACGCAACTGGCGATTGGCGCAAGCAAGGGTTTCACCCTGATGGAGGGACACAAGCTTACGCTCGCCGGCAACTTTATCTCAAATTCGTTCAAGAAGGACCAGTTCACGGTGGGCGCGGAATACGCCTATAAGGAGCTCTTCGCCCTTCGTGCAAGTTGGGCGCAGTTTGACAACCGCTTTGATGCCCTGCGCACCGAAGCGCTCACGGGCCCGGCGGCAGGCTTCACGTTCAACATTCCGATGGGCGACGGCAAGCTGGACTTGAGCTACGCCTACCGAATGACGAATACCGCGTTTGGCGGAATCCACACCGTTGGCACCGCAATTGTACTGTAAAGCGAACTAGGTTTTCGACTGAGAAGGCCTCCACGCGGAGGTCTTCTTCGCTTTTAACCCCTATTGATTATGTCCGTTTCGTACTACACTCCCGAAGGATTTAAGAAGCTCAAAGAAGAGCTGGAGCACTTGCGCAGTGTGGAGCGTCCGCGCATTTCAGAGCAGATTGCCGAAGCGCGCGACAAAGGCGACTTGAGCGAAAACGCCGAGTACGACGCTGCCAAGGAGGCGCAAGGCCTACTTGAAATGAAGATTTCGAAGATGGAAGAGCTCGTAGCCAATGCGCGCATCGTCGACGAATCGCAGTTCGACACGTCGAAGGTGCTCATTTTGTCCAAAGTCACGGTGCGAAACCCGGTGAACGGTGCGACCATGAAGTACACCTTGGTCAGCGAGCAAGAAGCCGATTTGAAGTCCGGCAAAATCTCGGTAAACTCGCCCATTGGCAAGGGTTTGCTTGGAAAGGCCGCTGGTGAAGTTGCCGAGATACAGGTTCCGAGCGGAATTATGAAGCTCGAAGTGGTTTCGATCGAACGCTAGGCCATGGCAAGTATTTTTTCGCGAATTATCGCCGGGGAAGTTCCCTGCTACAAAGTAGCTGAAACCGAGGCGGCCTTTGCGTTCTTGGACATTCGCCCGCTTACCCACGGGCATACGTTGGTCGTACCCAAAACCGAGGTTGATAGCCTTTTTGAGCTTCCAGAAGCCGATTACCAGGCCGTTTTTGATTTAGTTCGTGCCGTCGCCGAAGCCCAAAAAGCCGTAATACCGTGCAACCGGGTAGGGCTTAGCGTGCTCGGTTTTGAAGTCCCCCATGCCCACGTGCATGTGGTTCCGCTGCGCAGCGAAGCGGATTTAAATTTTGCCAACCCCAAGCTGCAGCTCGAGCCTGAGGAATTCGTGGAGCTGGCGCACCGCCTTCAGAGCGCGCTGGAAGTTCCGAGCATTTAATTTTTTTATAGGTGCCTTTGGGTCAGGGTATTGGATTTTTTTCTAAATTCCGCATACCTAAACTTTAAACGCACTTATGATGAAGAAAATCCTACACCTTTTAGGGCTGGTGCTCTTGACGGCGGGGGCTGCACAGGCCCAAGTGGTCTTGAACATCATGTCTCCGAGCTCCATTCAAGGCGGCTTGACCCACACGAACAACGGAAACTCGACGGGCTGGGGCCTTGCGGACCTTCTGAACCCGGCCGATGCGGTACTTGATACCGTGGTGGTGAT
Organism: Schleiferiaceae bacterium; assembly: GCA_030831045.1. The sequence goes on along the minus strand of JAURMB010000045.1, from coordinate 20,148 downwards.
GGACGACAGCACCGCCGGCGTAAATACGGTGGTGGGAACCGACCCCAACACCGGCAACGCCTACCCGGGCATTCCGCTTAAGTACGAGGGCTGCAACCTCGATACCACTTCGGCCTGGCAGACCAACCGCCTCGCGGGCAAAATCGTGCTGATCTCGCGCGGAACCTGCGAATTCGGCCTCAAGGTCTACCTCGCGGAGCGCGCAGGCGCCCGTGCCGTCATTTTGTACAACCGCGACAACGCCCAACTGAACGCGGGACCCGGTGCCTACGGGGGCCTTACGTCCATTCCGTTTGCGATGATTGCGCGTCCCGACGGCGATATGCTCCGCACGGCCATTGAAAGCGGACAAACCGTTGTAGCCTTCTTGGGCAACAAGATCGGTGCGTTCCCCAACGACATGAGCATTTCGCCCACAGAGGCGATGTACCCGCCGGCTCTGGCGGTTCCGTCGATGATCGCACAAGACACCAGTGACTTCAAAATGAAGTTGGGCTTTTGGACCCGGAACGACGGTTCAGCCAACCAAGCTAACGTTATCGCAAGCGTAACCGTAAAGCGCGGTGCCACGACCGTCTACACCATGTCGACGTCGTCGTTCCCGTTGAACTCTGGTGACTCGAGCTACATCACGTTCCCGCCGTTCCAACTCAACGGCTACCCCTTGGGCGCTTATGAGGTGAACTACAACGTCAACGTAGCCAACGAATCGTTCCCGCTCGACAACAACATCGATTTTGCCTCGGTCATCAACGACAGCATCTTCAGCTACGCCCGCGTGGACGGAAGCACGCTCGAGCCGCTGGACAACAACTCGTTCAAGTCGTCGAGCTTCACCTCGTCGTGGGGCATGTGCATTCACTTCCGCCACCCGCAGGCCGACCGAATGCTGCTTAAGGGCGTACGCTTTGCCGGATGGTCCAACACCGACACGATCATCGGACGCTCGGTGGATATTTCGGTAGACGAGTGGTTTGACACGTTCACCGACTTGAACGACCCGAACTGCGCCGTGACCAACACTTCGCCGGTGGCCTTGGAGAGCTACACCTACGCAACCAACGCGCAGGACAGCATGGTGACGCACCTGTTCACGGATCCGATTGAACTCGACAACAACCAGCGCTACATCGTGTGCGTGAACACGTCAGACGCTGACCTGTACCTCAACCACTCGACGGCCGTGGCCTACCAGCTTAACGACGTTACGGCGGGCGAACAACCGCGCGAAATGGTGCGTTCCGACAACAACTGGTTTGTGCGCGGATTCAGCGGCAACGTGATTCCGACCCTGCAGCTGATCATGGAGCAAAACACGTCAGGCGTGCCTGAGGAAGTGGTGGTGGACGCCCTGGTGTACCCCAACCCCGCGCAGCACATGGTGTACCTGAAGCTCAACGGGTTTGTTCCCACTGCGGGCGTATCGGTGTACGACCTGAACGGTGCCTTGGTGCTTCAGGCCAACCAAGCTTCAGTGGTGGATGGCGAGCTTGCCCTTGACGTGAGCGGACTTCCCAGCGGAGCCTACGTCGTGGTAGCCCCCGGAGCCAGCCACGAGCTGCGTGCCAACGTGGTGGTTACCCACTAAGTTCGGTCGCTTTAGTACGAAGAAACCCGGCGGAAACGCCGGGTTTTTTTGTGCTTTGCCTAGGGCCAAGGGGGCCGTGATACCGCATCGTGCGGCAGGTTATTCGGCGGCTCGGTCGGGGTTTTGGGCCAAAAACTGCGCCCAGGAGGAGGAACGGGGTGAACCCTTCTTTTTTGCCGGGAGCGAACCCGAGACCGCGCTGCTCAAGACCGCGGCCCGATCGACCGTTAACGCATGGCACGCGGCGACGGCCAGGGCGTCGGTGGCGTCAAGGGCCCGCTTGGGATCGTCGGGAAGGTGGAACATGCCCGCCAAAAATCCGGCGAGTTGTTCCTTAGACGCGGCTCCTCGCCCCGAGATTCGGCGCTTGACCACGGCGGGCGGATATTCCGCCACCGTAAGGCCGCGGCGCAGGCCAGCACTGAGTACCACTCCTTGGGCGCGACCTAGCTTGAGCATCGACTGCACGTTTTTGCCAAAAAAAGGGGCTTCGACAGCAACAGCATCGGGCTGAAACCGGTCCAGGAGTTCTTCGACGGCCCTCAAAATGTCGCCGAGGCGCTCTACCGACTCTTTGGCGGCTGAAAACTTCACGCTCCCCAGGTCCACGAGGCTCATTGCCGAGCCGTCGCGGTCGATTACGCCGAAGCCCATTACCACGGTACCCGGATCGATGCCTAAAACGCGCTGCTTCATGCGGCGGGATGCCCGCTGGCACGCATGCTCTGGGCAGTGGGAGCTTGAAAGAGGTGCAGCCCGAAGCTGGGTACTGCGGCGATCAGGTGGTCAAAAAGGTCGGCGGCAACGGCTTCGTAGTCTTCAAAAACAATCGTGGTTGCAAAGCAGTAGATTTCGAGCGGAATTCCCTCGCCCTGCATGGCGAGCTGGCGGACCATAATGCTTTGCTTTTTAGAGACCTTGGGGTGCTCCTGTAGGTAGGCTTCAGCATAAGCCCTAAAAACGCCCAAGTTGGTCATGTGGCGGCCGTTGACGGGGTGGGTTTTGTCGGCGCCATGTTCTGAATTGTGCGCCGCGATTTCGAGTTCGCGGGCGTCGAGGTAGGACTGTACGCGCTGAATTTTGCGGAATTCTTGAAGTTCCGCCTCGTCGATAAAGTGCACGCTCTCGAGGTCAATGACCATGCTTCGCTTGATGCGCCGCACTTTAGAAAGGCGCATTCCGCGCCAGTTAACAAACGAATCGGTGACAAAGGCCTTGGCGGGAACCGACGAAATGGTGTTGTCGAAGTTTTTGATTTTGACCGTGGTTAAGTCGATGCTCACCACGTCGCCGTCGACTCCAAACTTCTCAAAGGTGATCCAATCGCCTTTTTTAACCAGGTCGTAGAGTACGATTTGAAAGTTGGCGAGGAGTCCGTTGATGGCGTCCTGAAAGATCAGCACGAAGATGGCGGTGGCGCCGGCGAGGGCCCCGAGGATGCTGGCGAGGGAGGTGTTGGAAAGTACCGAGATGACGGCCAGTCCGCCAATGAGCCACGACAAGAAGAGGACGACCGAGAGCAGGGTGCGCACCGGCTTGTCTTTGAACGAGTCGAGCTCCTCCACCACGTGCGACGACGCGCGGGCGGCTCGGTTGATCACAATTACAATCTGGTAAATGAGTACGATTCCGAGGAATTTATCAAGCGGAGCTACCCATTTGGGCAAATCTTCGAAGACTACCGGCAGGAAGCCCCGAATGATCATGGTCGGAAGAATGTGGACTACGGCCTGAAAGACGCGCTCTTTAAAAAAGTGGTCGTCCCAAGTGGCTTTGCTGCGCTCTACTGCGCGGCGAATGATCGAAACCACGATGCGGCGCACGAAGAAGTCAGCGAGGAGGCTGGCGACGACCAAGACGCCCAGGTCGATGAGCACCGTTAAGCTGCTGATCCACCAATCGCTAAGTCCGCTTCGATCTAAAAAAGAGTGGGTCCAGTGCCCGGGGTTGATTGCGTCCATACTGCAAAGGTAGCAGCCTAATCTATTGGGGCGCAGCGGGGCTCCGCGGTTATTTGGTCGACGGAGGCCATAAAAAAACCGGCTCCGAGGAGCCGGTACCGCGAAGCGTTCCCGAGGGCATTTTGGACGAAGAAACCCATATCACCTTAGGGCCCCCGGTGCTTCGAGATGGGGTTTTAGTCTTCGCGAACCACCAGCACCGGGTATTCGGTATGGTAGGCGAGGGCCGTGCTCGTGCGGGCCTTAAAGGCATCGCGCAACCAATGGTGGCGGCGCGCAACGACAATAATTCCTTGGGCTTTGGCGCGCCGAGCGGCCTCATAAATGCCCGTTTCGACATCTTGGGCGACGATGAGGTGGCGTTCGGTACCCGAAAAGTTTTGGTCCGCAAACGATAAGAATCCGGCAGCGGGCGCATCGCCTTGGGTGCCCTCTTCAACGTGGGCAATCGCCAGGTCCGCGCCGCTTTGGGCGACAAAAGACTTGAGCCAAGTCAGGGCCTTGGGGTTGCGGTCGTCGTGAAGGTCAGAGGCGTACAGCCACTTAATCGACGCGCCCCCAGGCCAGTGGCATCGCGACGGAACGACCAATACCGGTTGGCGCGAGGCGTGAAGTACCGAAACGGCGTTGCTACCCAAGAGAACTTCGGACCATCCGCTCGCTCCTTGGCTGGCCATCACAACCATCGAATCGGGATGGTCTTCAGCCCGCTGGTGCAGCTCTTGGGCCAAACCGTTGTAGGCGCAGTGGCCTTCGGCATCCAGTTCGGTTTGGGCGGTGAATTCGCTTAACCATTCGGCCATGTCCTGCTGGCAGCGCTCCTTGATGGCCGACAAAAGGCTGTCGGTCATGGCTTCGGAACGGTAGGGCATTTGGTACGTGTGAATGAACTCGAGCGGCGCATTCAGCGAAACGGCCAACTGCTGGGCGACCGGGAGGGCCGCACGGCTGTTGCCTGAAAAGTCCGTAGGAAAAAAGATGCGGTTCATGCTGGGTTTTAGCAAATCAAGGATGGTGAGGCTTGGGTAAAATTCCGCCCTTCAGTACCCGAGGACAATGATTTTTATCAGATTCCGAAGGGGCGGCAAATTTTTGAAACGTGGCCCTGGGCGGCGGGCGGAAGCCAAGGTTCCGCAGCCCTAACGAGGAGCCAAACAGCCATCAATGCCATGATGGCGCGCATCACGTGCGGATTGAGCAGGCGCTGGCGCCATAAGGGGCGCTGGGCGAGCCAAGCAAATCCCCAAAGGGGTAGCGCGGTGGAGGCAGAAAATCCGAGGATGAACAACGTTCCGGCACCCGAACCCAAGCTGGCGCTCGCCGTCGCAGCGGCCCACACGGCGGGGCAGGGCAAGAGCCCGTTGCCGAGGCCAAGCACGGCCGACCGCACGGGCCACGACCACCGAGTAGCCACCGGCCACCACGGTCGGGCTGCGTTCAGGTGCGACGCCGTGCTGCATCGGGGCCGGTCCGGCTGCAGGGCCCGCACGAATAGGTACACCCCCGCGGCGGCCGCGAGCATCGAGGTGAGGGGCGTCCAGAGCTTCATCACCCCGACGAGCAAAAAGCTGACGGCCACGTAGCCCAGTGCGCGAAAGGCATGGTAAATCGCCTGCTGGGCGGCGGGTTCGCGCCGACGCTGGGCCTGCCACGCCAGCGGTCCGCACATGGCAAAGCAGTGCGGGGCCTGGCTAAGCCCCAATGCGCTACCGCTAACTACCGCCCACCACATTAGCGCGGACCGTAAAACTGGGTAGTTACGACGTCGGCGACCTGACCGTTCACCCAAACTTCGATTTTGAGGGGAGTTTCGGATCCCGTAACCACTTCTTTGGGCAGGTACACGAGCATTGAGCCTTTGGCGAGCCCTTGGGTGGTTATGGTGTAGTTTTTTGATCCTACGGTTTCTAGCCGTCCGCCCTGGGGGCTGGCCAACCTAAGCTCCAGCACCGCGTCTTTCGGTGTTTTGTTAATGACTTTAAACGTGTAAACGTTGGAGAACTCGGTTCCGCGGTCCTGAAACATAAGACCCGGGGCGCGCAGAATGGTGGCCTCGACGGGAGCGCGAAAGAGCAGCAGGGTAAACCACAGCAGCGTCACGGCGCCGACAACGATGCCGTAGGCCTTCATGCGCGGTGTGACCTTCCAGGGTTCGCACGACGTGATTTCGTTTTCTGATGCGTACCGAATCAGGCCGCGTTCTTGGCCGGTTTGGTCCATGACGGAATCGCAGACGTCAATGCACGCCGTACAGCTGATGCACTCCAGCTGGGTTCCGTGGCGAATGTCAATACCCGTAGGGCAGACCTGTACGCAGAGGCCGCAGTCGACGCAAGCGCCTTTGCCTTCGGCGGCCCGGTCTTCGCCTTTGCGAAACCGGCTGCGGAGTTCGCCCCGAATGCGGTCGTACGCAATGACCAGGGAGTTTTTATCTAAGAGCACCCCCTGTAGGCGGCCGTAGGGGCACACAATCAGGCAAACCTGTTCGCGAAACCACGAAAACACAAAGAAGAACACCCCGGTGAATATCCAGATGCCTATAAATCCGCTCAAGTGGCTTGAAGGGCCGTCGGTCAGCAGTCCGACCCAGGCATCGGTACCGATGAGGTACTGCAAAAATGTGTTGGCAATCACAAAACTGACGGCCAAAAAGAGGGCGTTCTTTGCGGCGCGCTTGCTAATTTTCTCCCACGTCCAAGGGCTTTGGCGCAGTCGGATTTGGGCGTTTCGGTCCCCGTCGATCCAGTACTCAATTTGGCGAAAGACGTGCTCCATAAAGATGGTCTGGGGGCAAACCCATCCGCAAAAAAGCCGTCCGTAGGCCACGGTAAATAGGGCGATCGACAGCACGCCGAGGATCATGGTCAGCACCAAAAGGTGGAAGTCCTGGGGCCAAAAAACCTGCCCGAGCAAGATGAACCGGCGGTGCAGCACGTCCAACTGAACGAACGGCAGTCCGTTGACCCGCAGCCAGGGCATGATAAAGAGCCACGCGATCAAGGCGTAGGACGTGATTCGGCGGGGACTGACAAAGCGCCCCTTGACCACGCGCTTGGGGTGGACGTAGCGGCGCTTGCCGTCCGCATCCACCGTGAAAATTGCGTCGCGGAACTCTTCAGCCATGGCCTATTCTGCCGTTGGCGTCGCTAGCGCGGCGGCGGCGGTATCCGCCGGTGTTGCGTCGGGCGCCGTCCAAAGGTTTCCCTGAGGCTCTTTAGGGGCTGCGGGAGCCGTTCCCTGCAGGGACAGCACATAGCTCGCTACCTGCTGCATTTGCACGGGATTAAGTGTTTCTTGCCACGAAATCATCCCTTTTTCAAGCACGCCGTACTTAATCACGCCAAAAACGTCGGCAATTCCGCCCCCGTGTATCCAGTACTGGTCGGTGAAGTTCGGACCCACCAAACCTCCACCGTCGGCCGCGTGGCATGAGGCGCAGTTGTCGATAAAGATCTTCCTTCCGGCGCTTAGGGCGGCTTCGTCGGTCAACAGGGTGACCGAATTCTCGTCTACCGACATTGCGTTGGTCGCCAGGTAGGCCTCTTTGATGGCAGCCTTTTCGGCCAAATCGGTCTTAAACTCGTCGACTTGGCGCGGACCCGACATCACGTGAAAGTACCCAAGGTACCCGATGCCCCAGGCAATGGTGACATAAAACCCCCAAACCCACCACGGCGGAAGCTTGTTGTCCAGCTCCTTGATGCCGTCGTAGTCGTGGTCGAGCATGATGTCGCGCTCCTGCTCCACCGGAACCGACGCCCACAACGCCTTGTTTTCGGTGTTCCAGTTAAACCAGGACCTGCGCGCAGAAGCGGGCTTGGGCGCTTCCTTGATGCCCAGTTTTATCTTCAGCAAATTGATCGTCTGAAGCACCGAATAGGCCGTGAACAACGACAAAAGGAGCGTCAGCAAGGCAAGCACGTGCACGGGTTCAAACACCCAGCGGGTAAATTCAATGGCGGTCATGGTCGTCGGCAGATTTTAGGTCGTTGGATTCAAGGGGAAGGGCGCTCCATCCCTCGACGTCGCTGCGGCGCAAGCGCAGGGCGTACCAGGTTACACCCAAAAAAAAGAGGAGGAAGACGAACAGCGCGGTGATGGGGTACCACGAAGCACCCTGAACGTCGGCAAAAAACTTGAGCATTCGTCCCATGGCTTACTTCATTAGGGCATCAAGTTCCTCTTTGGGAGCTAGCTTGATGTCAGTTCCGAGGCGCTGCAGGTAGGCGATTAGGGCGACGATTTCTTCGTTCGGGTGCACCTTAATCGTCGGGTCTGCATTGAGGTCGGCGGCAAGTGCCGCGGCCTGGGCGTACCGAAGGCGGTCGGCATTTGCGATCTCTTCGTCGGTGTAGGGCACGCCCAAACCTTGAAGCACCTTCATCTTTTGGGCCGTGTAGGCCGTGTCCAGCGTTGCATCGCGTCCGTCGGCACTAAACAACCACGGATAGCGGGGCATTATCGAGCCCGGAGACATCGACGTCGGATCCCACATGTGGTTGTAGTGCCAGCTGTTGGGGTACTTTCCGCCTTCGCGGTGCAAGTCGGGCCCAGTGCGCTTCGATCCCCACAAGAAGGGGTGGTCGTACACAAACTCGCCACCCTGAGACGGCAACTTATCAACGGGGTCGTAGCGCTGCACCTCGCTCGCAAACGGGCGGATCATTTGACTGTGGCACGCGTTGCAGGCTTCGCGGATGTACAAATCACGTCCTTCAAGCTCGAGCGGCGTGTAGGGCTTCACCGTACTGATCGTCGGAATGTTGCTCTTTACCATCAACGTGGGCACGATCTCAATGATTCCGCCAACCGCAATCACGACAGTAGACCAAATCGCCAACTGAACGGGTCTGCGTTCAATCCAGCGGTGCCAGTGCTCGCCTTGGTGCTTTTGGTGCGGAACGAGCGCCGGAGCCTGAGCCTCTTCGTTGGCGATGAGGTCGCCCTTAACGGCCGTCTTGAAGATGTTGAAAATCATGACGACAATGCCCGTGATGTACAGGGTTCCGCCAAAGGCGCGCAGCGCATACATCGGAATAATTTGCGTCACGGTCTCAAGGAAGTTGCCGTACACCAGCGTGCCTTCGGGCGAAAATTCCTTCCACATTAAGCTTTGGGTAAACCCGGCCACGTACATCGGCAAGGCCCAGAAAATCAACCCAGTAGTGCCCAACCAGAAGTGCCAGTTGGCCATTTTTTCAGAGTAGGCGCCGTTCTTCCACATGCGCGGAATCAGCCAGTAGATCATTCCAAACGTTAGAAAGCCGTTCCAACCCAGGGTTCCGACGTGCACGTGAGCTGGAATCCAGTCGGTGTAGTGTGCAATGCTGTTGAGCCACTTAGTCGAAAGGAGCGGACCCTCAAACGTGGCCATTCCGTAGGCCGAAACACCCACCACGAAGAACTTGAGGACGGCGGAATCGCGCACGCGGTCCCAGGCTCCGCGCAGCGTCAGCAGGCCGTTAATCATACCGCCCCACGATGGAGCGATCAGCATAATGGAAAACACGGTTCCGAGGTTTTGAGCCCAGTCGGGCAACGCTGTGTAGAGCAAGTGGTGCGGTCCCGCCCAGATGTAAATAAAAATCAGCGCCCAGAAGTGAATGATCGACAGGCGGTACGAGTACACCGGACGCTCGGCAGCGCGCGGCATGAAGTAGTACATCAAGCCCAAGAACGGCGTGGTCAAAAAGAACGCCACGGCATTGTGGCCGTACCACCATTGAACGAGCGCGTCCTGAACGCCGGCGTAGACGCTGTAGGATTTCAAAAAATTCACCGGAATGGCCAAGCTGTTAAAAATGTGCAGCACGGCTACCGTAACAAACGTGGCGATGTAGAACCAAATAGCCACGTACAGGTGGCGCTCGCGGCGCTTGAGAATGGTCCAAATCATGTTCACGCCAAAGACCACCCAAACCAGCGCAATCAGCACGTCAATGGGCCACTCAAGCTCCGCATACTCTTTGGATGAAGTGATGCCCAGCGGAAGGGTAACGACCGCCAATACAATGATCAGCTGCCAGCCCCAAAAGTGGATTTTGGATAGGAGGTCGCTGGCCATGCGCGTCTTCAGCAAGCGCTGCAGCGAGTAGTAGACCCCCGTAAAGATGGCGTTGCCAGCAAACGCAAAAATGGCGCCGTTGGTGTGCAGGGCGCGGAGCCGTCCAAACGTCAGCCACGACGTGTCGGCGTTGAGCACGGGGAAAACCAGCTGCAGCGCAATGGTCAAGCCCACCAAGAGGCCGATGAGGCCCCAGAGCACCGTAGCGAGCAGAAAATTCCGCGTCGTACGGTTGTCGTAGTAAAACGTTTCAAGTGCTTGGCTCATGGTTCTAAACGGGATTTAGGTTCGTGGTTGCGTTCGGAGTCGGTTGTGCCGTCGTCAAGGGCGCGCACAGCTGGAGAAGTGGTATCGTCGTACTGACCCTTTGAAACAGAGCGCAAAAAGCCAAGCAGAAAAAGGCCTGCCAGCAAAAGGCTCACGGGAATCATCAGGTAGAACGCGCTCATTCGTCAGGTATATGGGTACAGCATCAAAATTCCGAGGGCCTCATCGTCCGAACTATGACAATTGTCAGTTCAATCGGATCTGGTCACTGGTTGGTCGGTGCCGCTGCGCGGCTCGATGGCGGAACTGCACCGCGCGCACAAGAAACCAGAAACCAGTAGCTACAGCGTCAACGAGCCAAGCGTGATTTTTAGTCCGCCGTGCTATAAATCCGCCTTGCCGCCCGCTCGGTCAGCCAAAACGAAAGCCCCACCACGCTCAAACTGCTAATCGGCATGAGTATGGCTGAGGTAAGCGGAGTGAGCAGCCCTTGCACCGCGAAGCTCAAGCCCACGACATTGTACACCAGGCTAAGACCAATGTTCCAGCGCACGGCGCGCATTCCTTCGCGAGCCATTTGGCGCATGCGCGCGAGCTGGGGCAACGCTGAACCCTGAAGCAGCACATCGCAGGCTGGAGCAAAGTGCAGCGCGTCTTCGGCGATGGATATTCCTACGTCGCTTTGGGCCAAGGCGCCAGCGTCGTTGAGGCCGTCTCCGACCATAGCGACCGTGTAACCCTCTGACTGGCGATCCTTAATAAACTGCAGCTTGTCGTGCGGGCGTTGGGCAAATCGAAGCTCCGTTCCTTGGGGCAAGAGCTGTTCAAGCTCAGCGCGTTCGCGGTCATCGTCACCCGTCAAAAGGGCCATGCGGTCGGGCTTCAAGGCATCGAGTCCGCGCGCGAGGCCAGGGCGGAACACTGATTCCGGTTTGAGCCAACCTTCGGCCAGCTGAGCGCCGTCCCAGCGCCAGGATACACCGCGCGGAACCGCTCCCGCGGCGATGCCGGTAAATGCGGGAGAACCCAGGCGAATGCGACCATCTTGGAATTCCGCCTCAAGGCCTTGGCCCAGGTATTCGCGCACCTGTAGCCCTTCGGTGACCGCCCCCGATGACCAATGCGCCCACAGCGACCGACTTACTGGGTGAGCGGATTGCCGCACCATTGCGGCCAGCACCGGCCGAAGTTCGGCGGGTACGGGCGAAGACTCCGTCCACGTCTGCTGGGCGGGCTCGGTAAGGGTTCCTGTTTTGTCGAGCACCCAAAAGTCCACCTTGGCGAGGCGCTCCAGCGTGTCGGTGGCCTTGACAAAGGCTCCGTGGCGCCCCATCAACCGGATGGTATGTCCCAAACTGAACGGGATCGCCAGGGCCAGCGCGCACGGGCAGGCAACAATGAGCACCGAGGTGACGATCCACACCACGTGCGACGGATCGTGCCAGCCCCAAAACATTCCCGCGGCCAACGCGATCAGCAAAATCCGCCCGGTAAACAACTGGCCGAGCCGGTCGATCCATCGCGCCACCTTGGGACGGTCAATTCCGTGCTCCGAAGACCAGAGCGACGTCAAGTAACTCTGGTCCAGTCGCTTTACGACCCGAACATCGAGCGCCCCACCTACGTTTTTGGCTCCGGCGGCCACATCCGACCCAAGGTCCACCCGCTGCGGTTGGGCCTCGCCGGTGATGAACGAAAGATCTACCTCGCTTTGGCCGGCAACCACGACCGAATCCACGGGGACCAGTTCGCCGTGCCGAATGCGTAGCACATCGCCCACCTGTACCTCAGACAGCGCGACGTAAACCTCCGTTCCGCCTGAAATGCGAAGCGCCGAAAACGGAAAAAAGCTCTGGTAGTCGCGGTCAAAATTCAAGTGCGTGTAGGCCGACGTTTGAAACCACCGCCCCACCAACAAGAAAAACACGAGCCCGGCAAGCGAATCAAAGTACCCGGCGCCCTGGCCGCTCAGCATCTCGAACCACGATTGCCCAGTCAGCGCGACGATACCTAAGGCGATCGGAACGTCCATGTTGGTGGTCCGCGCCTTGAGGGCGGCCCACGCTGACTTGAAGTAGGTCTGGGCACTAAACGCCACGAGCGGAACCGACAGCGCCGCGGTAATCATTCGCATCATCGCTGCGAGACCTGACTCCGCCTCAAGCCCCATGTATTCAGGAAAAGCGAAGAGCATCGTGTTGCCAAACACAAAACCGGCAACGCCCAGTTCCAGCATCGCCCGACGGTCTCGCCGCGGACCCTCCTCATCCTGCGCCGAAGCCATGCTTAAGTCAGGCGCGTAGCCCATAAAATCCAGGCGTTCAGCGAGGTGCGAGAGCGTGGTTTCCTGCGGATTAAATCGGAGCTGTGCCTTTTTTTGGCTGAATTCTACCCGAACGTCAATCAGCCCCGGCTCCACCGACGGCCAGGTTTCAACCGCCTTCACGCACGAAGCGCAGTGCATGGTCGGCAAATGGAGCTGCACCACCGTCATTCGTTCGGATTGGTGCCGGTACAGGTGCGCGTACAAAACGGCGTCGTCAAGCGCGGCGTAGGTGCTGGGTTCCATAACAGGGTAAAATTCCGCCCGTACGCTGCCTAAAAACCATGACTTTTGTCACATTTTTCGTACCTTAATAAGGCTACTTTTACCTTGATAGAAACCCAAAACCCTATCGCCATGGATCCCCTCTGCGCCACCTGCCCAACCCGGCAAAAAACGGCGTTTCGACTGCTCGACGGCGAGCAAGTCCAGACGCTGTGCGACTTTAAGCGCCACGGACACATCAAAAAAGGTGAAGAGCTCTTTACCGAGGGCCAAAACGTGCGCGGAATCTACTGCGTGCAAGACGGCCACTTTAAGCTTACCCGCCACAGTGCTTCGGGCCGCGAAACCATTGTTCGCTTCGCTTCTCCGGGCGACTTCATTGGCTACCGGGCGCTCTTGGCCCACGAGCCAATTAGCCTTTCAGCCGTCGCCATTCAAGACGCGCATGCCTGCTTTGTTCCGGCGGATGTCCTCTTGAATTTTCTCGAAGGCAACGGACCCTTTTCGCTCGAACTGCTGCGGGCTACGTGCCATGAGCTTTCTGAAGCCAACCAGCTGCTGGCGTCGCTGGCGCAAAAGACCGTAAAGCAACGCCTGGCCGAGGTGTTTTTAATGCTCCGCGCAAAATTTCAGGTAGACGCTGAGGGCTGCATCGACATTGACCTCAAGCGATCTGAAATGGCCGACCTCGTCGGCACCGCAACCGAATCGCTCATTCGGCTGCTCGCTCAGTTTGAGCGCGACCAGCTAATTGCCCGTCAAGGCAAGCGGTTTAAAATCACGCATCCCCAGAAACTCGCTCAGCTCGCCGAACTCGTCGACTGACCGCCAAGCGATTACGGGGTAATCGTAACCTCGGCGGTGCGAATGGCGCTGGCGTAGAAGTACCCCAACGCGTAGTCGTTTTCGTCGCCCTGGCGAAATATGTTTCCAATGATCGGCGCCGGCGGAGGATCAAAAAGTCCGCCCACCTGCAGCGTTTGCTCGCGCAGCAAGTTTAGGTAGCTGTAAAGCCCCACGCTGATGCTGCCCAGCTCGACTTTGTAGCGCACCCCTACCGAGTCGGGGCCCGCAATCTGAATCGCGGGAATTGACGGCGGAGTGGGAAACACAAACCCGTCGTTGAAGTCGTCGTTAAATACCGTCAGGTCAAAAGTTTGGTTCTGGAGGGTGTCGTTGCGAAAAATGCGCACGCGGTAGTGGTCGCCCTTGCCCGGAGCCTCAGACCAGTGAAGAAATACGTAGCGGCCTTCCTGCTGAAAGGGAGCGCGCGGCAGGTACTGGGAATAGATAGAATCAGCGTCGTTGCAGCGGTTCAGCGCTTCGGTGGCAGATGTCCAGGTTCCGCTCGGGTAGCCCTCGCGTTCGGGAACGCTCACCGCGACACGGTAGCTGCGCCCGACTTCGCCCCGAAAATCTGACTGGTACCGACCGTTAGCTCGGTGCGGTAGGGTATCGACCGCCGCCCCATCTTCATAAAGTACAACCAGCGCGTTGGTCACAGGCTCGTTGGGGTTGGTATTCAGGTAGGGAACGCTCCACTTCACGTCGACTCGGGCGGAATCGCCGTCGGTTACGCGGCCATTGACGATGAGGCGGGTTTCGCCCTCGGGGAGTTCTACGTCAATGATGTCTTGGCACGAAGCGAACGCTAGGGCTGCAGCGGCCGACCAAATCAGGGGTATACGGAACATCAAAACGAGAAGTTGTAGGTGAAGAAGGGCACTGCCGAGCCAAAGATGCTCAAGCGGTAGGCGTACACGTTGGTGGGCTTTTCGAAGTCGGCCCTAAAGAAGATGCTGTAGGGATTTCTCCGGCCGTAGGCGTTATATACGCCAAAGTTCCAGCTGCCCCGCTTGCCTACGCTGCGGTTAAACGATAGGTCTAAGCGGTGGGTCGCGGGGGTGCGGGCACCGTTGCGGTTGGTGTAGACGGGGTAGTAAATGCCTTCAAACTCGCCGCGGGCGTCGGGGTAGGTGATGGGTCGGCCCGATTGGTAAATCCAGGTTCCGCCCAAATCCCATTTTTTGGTGAGCGAATAGGTGAATACCACGCTCAGGTCGTGGAGCTTATCCCAGTTGGCGGGGTACCAGTTGCCGTTGTTGATGCGCGTCGTTCGCGTGGGCCCTTCGACCAATCGCTCCGTGCGGCTCAGGGTGTAGCCGATCCAGCCGGTGAGCTTTCCCACCTTTTTCTCGAGGAGGAGTTCGGTGCCGTAAGCCCGTCCGCGCCCAGAGAGCAGCTCGGTTTCGATGTCGTCGGTAAATACCAGATCGGCCCCATCGCGGTAGTCCACGAGGTTTGAAAACCGTTTGGCGTAGGCCTCCCAGGTAACCCGAATTCCGTTGTCTTCTCTGAAGTTGCGCACCGCGCCAAAAGCAATTTGGTCGACCGTCGCGGGATCGATGTAGGGCCCTGACGGGCGCCACACGTTGACCGGAGTGGCCGTGGTGTTGTTGGAAATCAGATGAATGTACTGGCGCGACCGGTTGTAGCTGGCCTTGATGGCCGATTTAGGACCTACCTCGTAGTTCAGGGCTACGCGCGGTTCGAGGCCTTGGGGCCCTAAAAACGAGCGGACCACCTCGCCCGGACCATAAAACGTGCTGTCGACGATGCTGGTGGGGGTAGGGTAGCGCGGATCGGCGTACTGAAGCACGCGGCGCGTTCCCAAGTTGGCGAAGGCGCTGTAGCGTAGGCCGAGGGTCGCGCTCAGCCGCTCGTTAATTTTAACGTCGTCGCTGAAGTAGACGGACGGTTCCGTGGCAAACTCCTTGCGCAGCGAAATGTCAAAGGCTCCGCTGATTTTGCCTGGAAAAAACGTGTAGTAGGTATTTTGCAGGCCCCAGTCCAGCTTGTGGCGGCTCGAGGCGTAGTAGGTCCATGCCAAATTGGTTACGGTGTTCTGGATGCGCGAATCCAGCTTGAACGATGGCACGGCGTCTTCGGGCGTTCCGAGCGAATACGTGTAGTCGGAGTACACCGCCGTGGCGTTGAAAAATAGCTTATCGTTGACGCTCCGGTTCCAGCGCAGCGTTGACGTCCAGTTGCCCCAGCCGAAGTCAAACAACTCCTGAGCGCCAAATTGGTCGCGGCCAAAGTACATGCTCGCAAACACGCGGTCTTTTTCGCTCAAGCGCGCGTTGACCTTGGCGTTCACGTCGTAGAAGTAAATTTTGGTATTCTGCAGCTCCAGGTTTCCCGTATAGGGCAGAAACAAATCGAAGTAGGACCGACGTCCGCTCACCATGAAGCTCGCCTTTTGCTTAACTATGGGGCCTTCGAGCGTCAGTCGGCTACTCAGCAGACCAATACCTCCTTGGGCCGCGAAGCGCTCGCTGTTGCCTTCTTTTTGGCGCACGTCGAGTACGCTCGATAGCCGGCCGCCGTAGTTGGCTGGCATTCCTCCTTTGTACAGGGTCACGTCGCGCACCGCATCAGCGTTAAAAATGCTGAAAAACCCGAACAAGTGCGACGACGAATACACGGGGGCCTCGTCGAGCAAAATCAGGTTTTGGTCGGCATTGCCGCCGCGCACGTTAAAGCCACTCGAAGCCTCGCCCACGGTGCTCACGCCGGGCAGCAGCGTGAGGGTGCGCACGATGTCGGTTTCGCCCAGCAGCTGCGGAATCTTCTTGATCTCCTTGGCGGTGAGGCTGCTCACTGACATCTCCGTGGTTTTCACGTTGTTGTCGAGCTTTTGGCTCTGCACATTGACCTCGCCCAGCTCAAACGTGGATTCCTTGAGGCGGACGCTGAGCTTGACAGATTCCTTACCGGCCTTAATCGTTTGCACGAACGGAGCGTATCCAAGCAGCTGCACCTTCACGGTACCGGCTTCAGCGGGAACACTCAAACTGAACATTCCGTAGGTATTGGTTGTAATGCTTGTTTTTTTGGTAGCGGACTCCCAAGCAACCACCACCCCGGGCATTGCCTCGCCGTTGGTGGCGTCGGCGACGGAGCCCGTAATGCTGCGGTTCTGCGCGAATAATGCGCTAGGAATGAGGAAGATTAGTCCCCAGAATTGGTTTGGTAGCTTCATGTTTGTTGGCCGCATTGGTGCGACGCCCCACAGAGTCAAACATTGTGCCGCGCGTATGGTTCCGCCCGGGCAATAAAAAGTGGCGGAATGCCACGGCAGCGGCACGAATTGTGTACTTTCGGGAACATGCTTGCACTACTGCGCATTCCCTTTATGAAACGCAACTTGAAATACACGATTCCCGCACTGCTGTTGGTTGCGGGGGCAGCCTTTGGATTCCGATACGTGCAGCAGGGCGACCCCGAAAAGGAGTCGCTGGTCATGCGGTTGGTCGCCGAGGCCCTTCAAGGGGTGCACTACCAGCCGCGCGAGATCAACGACGCGTTCAGCGAAGACGCGTTCACGGCCTACCTCGAGACGCTCGACGGCGAAAAGCGTTTTTTTTACCAATCGGATTACGACCGCTTGGCCAAGCACCGACTCAAGCTCGACGATTATTTTCAGTCGGGCGACCTCGCGTTTTTTGAGGAGAGTTCCGCCCTTTGGAACCGCCGCCGCGACGAGGCGCGCCGCCGCTACACCCGATTGCTGGCCAAGCCGCTCGACTACGCCACGGTCCGCACGCTAGAAATGGACGCCGAAAAACGCCGATTCCCTAAGGACTCCGCGGCCATGGACGCTTTTTGGGCGGACTACCTCACGTCCCGCGTACTCGACCGGCTGTACGACCGGGCCTACGAGAAAAAAGATAGCGTGAACGCTGCCTTTTTGCCCGGACACCCCGACTTTGCAGCTAACGAAGCTGAAGCCCGCGCCAAAGAACGCGAAATCCACGACGAGTGGTTTGACGGACTGGAGTCGATGGACCGCACCGACGATTTCGGGTTTTATGTGAACGCATTTGCCTCGGCGTTTGACCCGCACAGCCAGTACTTTCCGCCCCAGCAGCAGGAGGCGTTTGAAATCGAGATGACCGGCCAGCTCGAGGGCATTGGGGCGCAACTCCAGCAAGACGGGGAGTACGTGACCATTGCCAGCATCGTCACCGGCAGCGCCTGCTGGCGCCAGGGCGAACTTGAGGTGGGCGACAAGCTGCTGAAGGTGGGCCAAGGCGACGCCCAGCCCGAAGACGTAGTGGGCATGCGAGTGAACAAGGTGGTAACCAAGGTCCGCGGTAAAAAAGGCACCGAAGTGCGCCTCACGGTACGCAAAAAAGATGGGAGCGAGCGCGTAATTCCGATTGTGCGCGACATTGTCGAAATGGAGGCCACGTTTGCGCGCAGTGCCCTGCTGAGCGACGGAATTGGGTACATCAGGCTGCCTAAGTTTTATGTGGACTTTTTTGACGAGAGCAACCGCGACTGCTCCGAAGACGTGCGGAACGAGCTGCGCGCCCTCAAAGCCGCCGGAGCACGCGGAATCATCTTTGACCTTCGCGGAAACGGGGGTGGATCGCTGCCGGCCGCCGTGGGGATCGCCGGTCACTTCATCGATCAAGGCCCCGTCGTTCAGGTGAAGACGCAAGGGCAGCGTGTGCGTTCCTACGATGACCCCAAGCCGGGCGTCGAGTGGGACGGCCCGCTGGTCGTACTGGTCGACGAGTCGACGGCCTCCGCTTCAGAAATTGTGGCTGCCGCGCTTCAAGACTACGGTCGCGCCGTCATCGTAGGGACCAAGCAAACGTTTGGCAAGGGCACCGTCCAGAACATGCTCGATTTTGACCGCGCCGCTGGACCGTTTTATGCCAAGCAGCAGCCGTTGGGCGCGTTTAAGTTGACCATTCAGAAGTACTACCGCGTGAACGGCGGAACGACCCAGCTTGATGGCGTGCGCAGCGACGTGGTAATCCCCGATGCCTACCAGCATGTGCCCTACGGCGAGCGCGAACTCGATTTTGCGCTTGCCTCGGACCGCATTGCGCCCGCGGTCTTTCAAGCCGTGGCCCCCTCACCCAAGCGGAGTTCGGCAATTGCAGCCGCTCAAGCTAGGGTGAACGCCAACCCTGAGTTTGTACGCGTGAATGAGTACTCAAATTTTCTGCGCGACCAGCAGGCGCTCACGGGGCTTCCTTTGAAGTGGGAACATTTTGTGGCCGACCGCCGCACCGACGAAGAAGCGGTGAAGCGATTTGACCGCGGCACGGAGCGGAGCGACACCACCAGCGCTGCATTGATTACGCCCAGCAAACCCGAAAAAGCCGAAGAAGATCGCCGTTGGCTGCGCGCAGTGCGCCGCGACCCAACGATCGTTGAATCCATGCGGTTGCTGGCTGATTTGCGATGACCGTCCTTCTCGCTCTATGGCGCCATCCGCTTGGCCGCATTGGGGCGCTGGTTTTGGGCCTCTGGGTGCTGCTGGCTGTTTTTGCGTACGCCCTAAGTGCCGACCCAAGCCCGTGGGCCAACGAAATGAATTTGGCAGAGCACGCTAAGCCCATCGGATACACCGCCAGCGACGGCACCACCCACTGGCTGGGCACCGACCGCTACGGCCGCGATATGACGGGCCGCCTGCTGCTAGGATCACGGGTTTCGCTTTCGGTGGGATTTATCGCCGTCGGAATTGCCATGTTCGTAGGCATTCCCATTGGAGCCTGGGCCGGCTACTACGGTGGGCGCGTCGACGCTGCCCTATCGGCGCTGATCCAAGTTTTCTGGAGCATCCCTTCGCTCCTCATGGTCATGGCGTTGAGCTTTGTTCTTGGCAAGGGCTTTTGGCAGGTATTTGTGGCCGTGGGCCTCACCTCGTGGGTCGAGGTGGCCCGCCTGGTACGCGGACAAGTGTTGGCATGGAAGCCCGCGGAATTCGTGCAAGCCGCCCGCGTCCTGGGGTACCCCGACCGCCGCATCCTGTGGAAGCACATCATGCCCCAGACCATCGCGCCCTTGATCGTCTTGGCTGCCAGCCAGTTTGCCAGTGCCATTCTGTTGGAGTCGGGGTTGTCCTTCTTGGGATTGGGCGCGCAGCCTCCAATGCCGTCCTGGGGCGGAATGATTCGGGACCACTACGCCTACTTGCTCACGGGCCAAGCGCATTTGGCCCTGATCCCGGGCCTGGCCTTGGCGATGCTGGTTTTGGCCTTCCAGGTCCTCGGAACCGCCTTGCGCGACGTGCTCGACGTGCGCAAGTAACCCTTCCGACGAACCACAAAAAAAGCGACCCACGTGGGGTCGCTTTCTGCTAAAAATCCGATGTGCGCGAATCAGAACGGCAAATCGTCGTCGTCGCTCGAGCTGTCAAATCCCGGAGCTTGCTGCTGCGCCGCCCGTGCGATGGGGTCGCCGCCGCCGAAGTTGCCACCTTGATTGCGGTTTCCGCCGCGGTCGCCGCCGCGGTCGCCGCCTCGGTCGCCGCCTCGGTCATTGCGGTCTCCGCCGTAGTTGCCGCCGCGATCTCCGCGGTCGCCGCGGGGAGCCGGAGCGGATTCGCTGCCGTCGCCGGGAGCCATGCGCCATCCTTGAATGCTCACGAAGTACTTGGTTTCGCCGTCGCGGTTGGTCCATTCGCGTCCGCGAATGTTTATCGACACCGTTACCTTGTCGCCCTCGCGGTAGCGCGAAGGAATATCAGCCCGGTCTTGCGTGAACTCACACATAATGACTTGTGGGTAGTTCTCGTCGGTCTCGATCACGACTTCGCGCTTGCGAAACGTGGGGCTAACTTGTTGCGTATCAAAGAGTTTTTTAATGGTTCCGGTAAGTTCCATGGAGAAAAGAAAAAATTAGTCGGGGGTTA
>JAURMB010000044.1 GCA_030831045.1 Schleiferiaceae bacterium | reverse complement strand
TGCTGCATCCGCTCGACGCCATCCGGGCTGCGGAGGCCGCGCGGCACCAAGCACCCGAACGTTACCCCCTGCCCGCCATAGAAGGCTTCATTCGCCAAATTTTAGGCTGGCGCGAATACGTTCGGGGTATTTATTGGGCAAAAATGCCCCACTACGCAACGCTCAACTACTTCAGGCACGAGCGGCCCCTACCCGATTGGATGTACACGGGCAAAACCAAAATGCGCTGCATGCAGGCCGCGGTGGGCCAAAGCCTCCGTACCGCGTATGCCCACCACATCCAGCGGCTGATGGTGATTGGCAACTTTGCACTGCTTGCCGGTTTCGACCCACGCGAACTCGACGCATGGTACCTTGGGATTTACATCGACGCCCTGGAGTGGGTTGAACTGCCGAATACCCGAGGTATGAGTCAGTTTGCCGACGGGGGTATTGTCGGAACCAAGCCCTACGTAAGTAGCGGATCTTACCTCCACAAGCAGGGCAACCATTGCGGATCCTGTGCCTATTCGGTCGCCGAAAAGGTGGGCGCTACCGCGTGCCCGTTCAACAGCCTTTACTGGCATTTTTATGCGCGGAACCGACCGTTGCTCGAGCGAAACCCCCGGGTGGGAATGGTTTACCGAACGTGGGACAAAATGAAGCCCGACCATCGTGAAGCGTTGCTTGAACAAGCCAATACCAATCTTCACAAAATAAACGACTTATGATAGTTTGGTGGATTCGAAACGACCGCAGGCTGCACGACAATGAATGCTGGGATCACGTCCGGAGTTTAGCTGCACAGCACGAAACCCCAACGGTTGCACTGTTCGCGTGGAACGGGCTTCGGGAGGCCACCGGCATCGGCGGTATTCCCCGCCTGAGTACCCTGCGCCGTTCATGGATTTACAACGGCCTAGCCAGCCTGCGAAGCGACCTAGCGAACCACGGGGTAGAACTCATTGAAACGGACGGATCCGCCGCAGAGTGGCTTGCCCGTAACTACCCAACAGAAGTGGCGTACAGCCATGCCGTAGCTTGGGACGAGCGCCGAGAAGAAGCGGAGGTTCAGCGCCATTTCCCCAAGGCCCAAGGCTTCTGGACCCACACGCTGTACTCCCCGAGCAACGTCCCCGGCGGCCTTGACAACTTGCCGGCAACCTTTACCCCGTTTCGGCACAAGGTCGAGCGAACTACGCTAGACTTTCCCCTCGACTGCTTGGTCAGTATGCAACCCGAATCGCCTTGCCACGAAACACACTGCGTCCCCTTTGGACCGTCGGAGGCAGACGCCCTCGCTAGACTGCGCGCGTACTTAGCCAACCCCCAGGGCGCAGCCGCCTACAAGACACGGCGCAACGGCCTCCTCGGCACCGAATTCTCGACGAAATTCTCCCTAGGGCTTGCGTCGGGAGCGCTGAGTCCGCGCCGAATTTGGCACGAATGCCTCGCCCTCGAACAGCAGCTCGACGGAAGCCCCGAGGTCGAGTGGATCCGCGTAGAACTGCTCTGGAGGGAGTACTTCCAATGGGTAGCTTACCAAGCCGGACCACGGCTCTTTCACAAGAACGGATTCCGCGAAACCGCCCCAAAAAACGGCTTTAACGCCAAAGCATTTCAGCGTTGGGTTGACGGACGCACCGGCGACGACTTCGTCGATGCCGGGATGCGCGAACTCGCAGCCACCGGATTCAGCAGCAACCGCGCACGGCAGAACATGGCCTCCTATTTGATCCACGACATGGGCCTTGACTGGCGCTACGGGGCCGCCTACTTTGAGTCCCAACTTCTAGACTACGACCCTGCGAGCAACTGGGCCAACTGGGCCTACATCGCGGGCGTTGGCAACGACCCCAGGCCGGTGCGCCGGTTCAACACCGCCAAACAGGCTTCGGATTACGACCCCGAAGCAGCGTTTCGGCGCCATTGGTTGAGGTAAATCAAGGAGCTGCACGCCCTAAATTGCAGCATGCAACACGACCTGCAGATTATCGCGCTGTACTTCCGCGGACTCTTTTACCGCTACGCCAATCCTAAAGGCGGAATACCCTTGACGGACTCGCTCCTCATTCAGGAAATGCTGCTTCGAAAGCTTATCACGCCCCATCCGCTTGACGAAACCCGTGCCATCCTCACGTTTCGCGGCGAACGCTACGCCAAAGACATCGTCCACAAAATGATTCGCCCGCTGCTGTACATCGTGTTTAGCGCCCTGCTGGCAATCGCACTCTTCGGGCTGTGACCTCACTGCGCACCACGGTTTTCGCGGCATGCTTGGTTGCGTGCGCAGCCCTGCCGTCCCAAGGGCAAACGCAGGTCTGGGCCTCGAGCACGCTAAAAATCAAGCTGCACAAGCGCTTTGACTTCGCTGCATCGCTTGAACAGCGCTGGCGAAGCACCGAGTTTCAGCATTTTGCTGACCTCCGCGGCACCTTCGACGCGCCCCGCAATTGGAAGGTATTTTATGAGTTCCGCGCGCCGCTCAACGCCAATGTACGGCCACGGCATACGCTAGCGCTCGAAAAGAAAGTTAAACCCGAAGTCAAGGGCATTCGTCTTGCCGACATTTCGCTTGGCGTGCGCTACCACGTGAACCGCGCCGCGCCGGTACGCTACGGCCTGTACGTTGAGCGCAAGTTCGGCCCCTGGGTACCCGAGGCAAGCGCCGAAGTGTGGAATGAGCAGTTTAACCCGCTGTCTCCGCTTCGAAGAAGGCGCTACACGCTCGGAATCAACTACTTCGTTACAAAGGACTGGCAAGCCACGGTCGGCTATGGAATCCAGCGCGACTA
>JAURMB010000043.1 GCA_030831045.1 Schleiferiaceae bacterium | reverse complement strand
GGTACCAGAATACCGGCTACTTTGTTAAAAAGTACGCGCCGCGTACCGCGGCGCTTTCTGCCGACGGCGAACCCGCGCTCAACTGGGGAACCAACGTACGCGTGATCCGCTACGCCGACGTGCTGCTCATGGCCGCTGAAGCCTTGGCCCGCAGCGGCGGAAGCGAAGCCACGGCCCGCGGTTACATGAACCAAGTCCGCCTGCGCGTGGGCCTACAACCCCTTCAGGCAAGCGGTCAAGGTCTTCTCGACGCCATTGCCAGTGAGCGCCGCAAGGAGCTCGCCACCGAAGGCCACCGGTTCTTTGACCTCGTGCGCACCGGCAAGGCCGCCGAAGTCCTTAGCGCAAAAGGCTTTGTCGCGAACAAGCACGAGTGGCTTCCGATTCCCCAAACCGAACTTGACGCCGCCCAAGGCGCCCTAACCCAAAATCCGAACTACTGATGAAGATTTTTGCTCCCCTCTTTGCCCTGGCCCTTGCGGCTACAGCCGTTTCGTGCGACCCCTACGAGGGCGCTAAAACGGAATTGGGCGCGTTGCCCGCAGCCTCGTTTTCAGTAACCATGGTGGACTCAAACACGGTCCAGCTCACCAGCACCGCTACGGGAGACCCCTTCATGTACCGCTGGGAAGTTTCAAACGGCACCCTCGCCGAGGGTCCCGAAGCGACCATTACTATTTCGCGGGCCGGGACCTACACGGTAAAGCACTTCGTCTTCAACCAGGGCGGAATGTCCGTGGATTCCGCGCAAGTAGTGATCGCTCGCGACGCGGCGCCCCCCTGCACCGGAATGATGGAATTCATGACGGGTTGCACCGAACGCACTTGGAAGCTGGCTCCCATCGCCGGTTCACTTTGGGTCGGTCCGGTAGGCGGAGCCCAGACCTGGTGGGCCATTGGTGGAACTGCGGCGAACGACCGACCGTGCGCCTACAACGACGAGTGGATTTTTAAAGCCGACGGCAGCGTCGTCTACGACACCAAAGGCGACATATGGGCCGAAACCTACATGGGCGTTTCGGCCGATGGATGCAATCCCGAAAGCGTTCTTCAAGGTGCGCAAGCCGCTTGGGGAAGCGGTACCCACGCGTTCAGCCTGATCCCGGCCTCGGCAACCGCTCCGGACCAGCTGAAGATGGAGGGCCTCGGAGCCTTCATCGGTTTGCCCAAGGCAGCCAACGGCGGCGAAGTGTTTGCCCCGATCAATTCCATCACCTACGACGTGCTGTGGACCAACGAAGACGCCAACGGCGTCCGGACCATGGAAATTGAAGTCAACTGGGGCGGCGGCCTCTGGCGCTTCACATTGCAGTCGGTGAACTGATGCGGAACCTCATGCTGCTCAGCACCACTCTGCTCTTTCTCGCCTGCCGGAGTGCCGACGTGCCCGTGCTGGTCGCCGAAGACTTGCGTGTCGCCGAGGGCAATACCGACCGCGAAGTGGTTTTTCCGGTGCACCTCAATGCCCCGGCACCGCGCGCCGCTTCCGTCAAAGCGGAACTTGTAGGCCAAACGGCTACGGCCGGCTCGGACTTCGCGCCGATGTCGACCACCGTTGCGTGGGCCAAAGGTGAGCAGGACGCCGAAGTGCGCTTCACCCTGAAGGGCGACAGCATGTACGAGGAGGACGAGACGCTCTGGGTGGGCTTTTCGCAACCGGACGAGGTGCTGCTGCCGAACCCGTTTTTTACCGTAACGGTCGAAAACGACGATCCGTACAGCGGAAGCGACAGCGGCTACGTATCTCCAACCAGCTATCCCGGGTACTCTTTGGTGTGGAACGAGGAGTTTGACGGTTCCGCCCTGAATACGGCGAACTGGAACTACGAAACCGGAGCCGGTGGCTGGGGCAACAACGAGCTGCAGCACTACCGCAATTCGCCCAGCAACATCCGCGTCGAAAACGGCCGACTCATCATTACTGCCCAGAAGGAGAACTTCGGAAGTTCAGAGTACACGTCGGCCCGCGTCACAACGCAGGGAAAGAAGGAGTTCCAGTACGGCCGCATCGACATCCGTGCGAAGCTTCCCAAGGGTCAAGGAATCTGGCCGGCTCTTTGGATGCTCGGTGCCAACATAGGCCAAGTAGGCTGGCCCGCCTGCGGCGAGACCGACATTATGGAACTCATTGGACATCAGCCGCATAAAGTGCACGGAACGACCCACTGGGGCGTTCAGGGCAGCGGAGTCAGCACATACCGCACTGGAACCTACACGCTGCAGCAGGGCGATTTCTCGGACCAGTACCACGTTTTCAGCATTATTTGGGTCGAGAACAACATCCGTTTCTACGTGGATGACCAGCTATTTCACACTGTGAGCGTCAGCCATGTAAGCCCGGCCGAATACCGCCACAACGCACCCTTCTTCTTCATCGCCAACGTGGCGGTGGGCGGAAACTGGCCTGGCGCGCCAGATGCCACTACGGTCTTCCCGCAATCGATGTACGTGGACTACATCCGCGTATTTCAATAAAAATTAACGTTTCACTTACTTAATTCAAAATCACTTCCAATGAAAAAACTCCTTACGCTTGGAGCACTGATGATGGCTTTCGCCGGATTCGCACAAAAGCAGGTCACGTTCATCGTGGACATGCGCGGCTACACGGGCCCGTCGTACAGCGGCGTGTTCGTCAATGGCGATTACAACAGCTGGTGCGGCAGCTGCAACCCCATGACCGATCCGGAAAACGATTCGGTATGGACGGTAACGCTGCCCCTCACGCAAGACTCGATTGAGTACAAGTTCACCCTCGACGGTTGGAACGGCCAAGAAATGTTGACCGCCGGTTCAACCTGTACTAAGACGACCGGAATTTACACGAACCGCTTCACGGAGCTGCTCGGAGACACCATCTTGACCGGCGTGTGCTGGCAGGCATGCGGAAGCTGCACTGGTGTTAAGTATGCTACCTGGCAAGTAAACATGGCCAACGTAACCGTGGATACCACGGGCGTCTACGTTGCTGGCGGCGCCGGAATGGGCGTTCCGGGTGACCACCCAATGGCGTTGATTCCAGGCACCACGCGGTACACTAAGACCCTTCGTAAGCCTATCGGCTGGAAGTCAGACTTTACCTTCTTAAATGGCAACTGCCCGAGCTGGGGATGTAAAGAAAATCTAGCGGGTAAACCGTGCGCTGTTGCTCCTTGGAACGACCGTACTATGGACAGCTTGAACAGCGATTTCCGCCTGCGCACCTGCTTCGGTGAGTGCACCACGGACGGTAGTTGTCCCGCGCCTGCAACCGTCCAAAACATTACGTTCCAGGTGGACATGACCGGCCTCGTTGGCTCGTTCACCAACCTTTACGTCAGCGGCCAGTTCAACAACTGGAGCGGTAATGCCAACGAACTCCTTGACGCGGACGGAGACATGGTCTACTCGGCTACCATTCCGTTGCTTTCAGGCCAGTGGGAATACAAATTCTCCATGGACAACTGGGCCAGCAGCGAGCAACTTGACCCGACGTCCAGCGACTCGATCTGCACCCTGACCACAGGTGGCTTTACCAACCGTGTAATGCAAAGTATTAATGGCCAAAATGATACACTGCCATCAGTGTGCTACGCCTCATGCTTGGCCTGCGGTGCAGACGCTTCGTTGACCGAAGGCCTCATCTCGGCCCGAGTGTTCCCGAACCCAGCACAAGGCTACTTCGTCGTAGAGAACGCCACCGCTGAGGCAATCCGTGTCGAAGTTTCGACGCTGACGGGTCAAGTGGTGTACGCCACGGAGTCCGCGAACGGCGTAGCCCGTATTGCCACCGAAGGCTGGGTTCCGGCCGTGTACTTCGTACGCACGGTGAGCGAGCGCGGCCAGCACGTTGCCCGCATTGCGGTACAGTAAGCTGTTGAATTGGTGTTGATGTACCCCTAGGGGGAGGGGTTTTGGCCCTTCCCCCTTTTTCTTTTATCTCGTTTTATGCGTTTCGGAACTTTTCTTTTACTCGCCCTTCCCCTCGCCGCCGTCGCCCAGCGCCAACCGGTAGCCGCGCGCGTGGACAGCTTGCTTTCGCTGATGACCCTTGAGGAGCTGGTCGGCCAAACCAACCAGTACAACGGGTTTTGGAACGCCACCGGCCCCATGCCCGAGGGCAACGACTGGGTCGAGCAGCGCGTGAAGGCCCTCAAGCAGGGCGGAGTAGGTT
>JAURMB010000042.1 GCA_030831045.1 Schleiferiaceae bacterium | reverse complement strand
TGCGATTTCGAAGACGGGAACGCTCTACGTTAACCAAGCTGGCCGGACGATGAAGTCCGTGGACGGCGCCACGTTTACCGAGGTTTCGCAAGCGGTGCAATCACCCACGGCGCTTCCGCGTCGTTCGGGAGGCCGCATTCGCTACACCGTGAGCCCCCAAGACGAGAACTACGTGTACTGCGTTCAGACGAGCGGCAGCCAGCTCGCCGGAGTGTACCGCACCACCGACGGTGGAGCGACGTGGTCGCGCATCGGCCAACGCAGCAACAACTTTGATCCCTTGTGCAACGGCGTGGGTGCTGGCCGCTACTGCCAGGGCATTTGGGACCTCTTCCTCACGGTGAGTGCTAAAGACAAAGACAAGATTTGGTTGGGCGGAATCACCGTTTGGTCGTGGTCAACTACCGACGGATGGGTGCAAGCCTCAACCCTCAACGATTTCGCGCAGAACCCATTCTACCTGCACGCCGACAGCCACGAGCTGATTGTAGACCCGAACAACCCCGACGTGATTTTCACGTCCAACGACGGCGGCGTATTCAAGTCGAACAACCACGGTGCAACGTGGTTTGAGCGCAACTTGGGCTACAACACCTACCAGTACTTTGGGTTTGGTGTCGGCAAGGACCGCAAGCTTTTGGGCGGTTGCCAAGACAACGGTACCAGCTACTTGGACTACACGAGCGTGAGCCCCAATGGCGTCAAAAAAGTATTTGGCGGCGACGGAGGACACAGCGACATTTCGTGGCTTAACCCCAAAGTAATGTTTGCCGAGACCCAAAACGGCAACTTCTACCGCTCCGACGACGAAGGCGAAGGCTGGGCTGATTTTTCCAACGGCTACATGAACTTGGCTGACCAAAATGGACTTCAGCTGTCAAGCTGGATGATGCCGTTTGAGCTTTGGGAGACAACGAACGACACGCAGTCTCAGGACACCGTTCGCTTTCAGTTGATGCCGGGCATTCGCTCGATGGGCTTTGGCGACGGCGTGAAGCGCACGTTCCGCGGCAAGATTACCCACCCCCAAGCTGCAGCTAAGTTCATTCCGAACAAGCTGCGCATCGTGGCCGGTCCGCTCACTGCGGTGGCTAACGCCAACGGCGTTGTTTCGGGCGACGCTACCGGCGTATTTAATGCCGACTCGGGGTACTTCGACATCACGTTCAGCACACCACCAATCGCCGAGGTGATTTTGACGTGCAACGTGTACCTGCCCGTGGGCTCTAAAGTGGCCCTTAAGTCGGCCATTGGTGCCCTCCCCGTTCGGGCCACAACCACAAGCCGCCTGGATTCGGGCCAAGTACTTAACGTGCAAGATCCGATTCAGTCAATGTTCTTCGTGGGCTTGACCTCGCACGTGACCGCTAGCTTCCCCAAAATTGGTGGCATCTTCATGACCCGCGATGTTCATGATTTCAGCAAGACGCCAGATTGGTGGCAGATTGCCCACTTCGGTAACGGTGTTACGCCGCACTACATGAAGATTTCAAACGACGGCAACCACCTGTTTGTGTCTACGTCGAACGGACGCCTGTACCGCATTTCCAACTTGCAAGCGGTGCGCCGTGCGAACCAAGCCTTCATCGATTCGGCCAACTACGCGTTGACGGTAACCCAAATTGGCAACTGGACAGGCCGCGTGGTTACGGGCATTGATGTGGATCCAAACGACGCCAACCGCGTAGCGGTCAGCCTCGGTAACTACGGAAACTCCGCTTATGTGTACGTGTCGACCAATGCGCTTTCGGGTACGCCATCGTTCCAAAGCAAGCAGGGCGACCTTCCGACGATGCCGTGCTACTCGGTCTCGTTTGACAAGGGCAACGCAAACCGACTGCTTGTGGGCAGCGAGTGGGGTGTGTTTATGACGGACAACCTTTCGTCGGCCACTCCGAGCTACAGCGAAGAGAATAATGGCTTGGCGCGCGTTCCCGTGTTCGAAATTGAGCAGTACCGCACCGACTACCTGTACGATCCGAACAATCCGATTTCGTCTCCGACCGAGGGTGACTTCTTTATCGCGACCCACGGACGCGGATGGTTCCAAACCACCACGACTAGCGTTAACCGTCCGTTGGGCAACGCAAACGACGAGGTCGTGAAGAACAAGGAGTCGCTCGGAATTTACCCGAACCCTGCCACTGACGTAGTGCGCGTTCCGGTAGGCGAAGGTGACGCGACGTTGACGCTTCGCGGCATGGACGGACGCCTCGTTCGTCGGATCGACTTTAAGAACACGGTAGGCGCCAAGGCGGTGCCGATGCAGCTCGAGGGCTTGCCCAAGGGCCAGTACATCTTGACCCGTTCGCAGGGTGGAACGGCCGTTAGCGAGGTCCTGATCAAGCGATAAGGTTGAGCACCGCTCAATACCAAAGGCCGCCCTTCTGGGGCGGTTTTTTTTTGCTTAAAGGTTTGCGAACCAGCGGCCAGCAGCTAGCAACCAGCAACCAGCAACTAGCAACCAGCAGCTAGCAACCAGCAACCAGCAACTAGCAACCAGCAGCTAGCAACCAGCAACCAGCAGCTAGCAACCAGCAGCTAGAAGCCAGCAACCAGCAGCTAGCAACCTGCTTCCAGCAGCTCGTTGCCCGTCGATCGGTACTGGCAAAAAAAACCGCCCCAGGGGGCGGTTCTACCTACGGAAAAGGTTGCGGTCCTTAGCGGATCGCACTTTGAATAAACACCTTGAGAATCGGATGCTCCGGATGCGCCTCGCTCATCGCGTCGGCGGTGCTGCGGAACAGTGCCGAATCGCGCTGCGGGTCAAACAAGTAAAAATTGCCGGCCGACTGGTACAACGCAAAAATGTTGGCAAGTGAAGCAGGCTGCTCGTTGACCAACTTGATCAACTCTTCGCGGTGCTTGGCCACGCGAGCCTCGTAGCGCATAAACAGCTGGGCGTTGTGTTCGGCGGCATCTTGCATTCCTTGGTGGGCCTTGGCTTCTTGCTCGAGTGTGTCCATCAGCAGGGCCGTATGGCGGAGCGGTTGGTAGTGCGCCAACAGGCGTTCCGAAAGCGGCGAACCGGTGACGCTGTAGTCGGTGATTCCCGATCCAACAACCTTTACGCTGCCTTCGATGTCGTCGCCGCGCTCGATTCCGAGGCGCAGGCTGGCGCCGTGCTTAAAGCTCAACGCATAAAATGTAGTTCCTGAGCTGTCGAGCGGAAGCTCCGTTTCGAGCATTCCGTCGCTCAACGCAAGGGTGTCCCAGGGCACGAGCTGCTCCGCGTCGATGCGGAACACCACTGCCGTGTCGCAGTTCGGAACTTCGAGTGAAACGGGCACGAGGTCGCCGCCCGAGCAGGCAGCCAAGAAAAGCGCAGAAGCGCCCAGCAGAGATTTGTTCATGACATCAGGAGAATTAATCGAGTCGACGGCGAAGGAGGTCCGTCGCAACTTTGGGGTCGGCTGAACCGCGGCTGCGCTTCATAACTTCCCCCATAAACAACCCAATCAGGCCCTTCTTTCCTGACTGGTATTCGGCAACTTTTTCGGGCCAGTCGTGCAGCACAGCGTCGACTATGGCCAAAAGGGCGTCTGCGTCACTTTGCTGAACTAAACCCAGCTCTTTGGCCAGGGCCAACGGTAGCGCGTCGGGCTGCTCGGCGAGGCGCACAAAAATCTGCTGGGCGGCGCTGTGGCTCACCGTTCGGTTTTCGATCAACGCAATCAACTCGGCCAGGCGCTCCGCGGTTACGGGCAAGCGTTCAATGCTGCTGGCGCGCTCGTTCAGCCATCCCGCTACGGGGCCAGTGATCCAGTTGGCGGCGGTTTTGGGCGGAGCCCCCGCGCCGCACAGCGCGTCAAAAAACGCGGCAGTCGCTTGGTCGTCGGTGAGCAGCTGCGCGTCGTACTCCGACAGTCCGAGCGCATTTTGGTAGCGGGCCTTGCGGGCGCGGGGAAGCTCGGGCAGCGTGCCGCGAAGCCCCTCAATCCACTCGGGGGTGAGGCGCACCGGAGCAAGATCGGGCTCGGTAAAGTAGCGGTAGTCGTTAGCGTCTTCTTTGATTCGGAGCACCGAGGTGCTTCCCTTCCCGGCGTCAAACGTGCGCGTTTCTTGATAAATGACCTCGCCCGCTTCGACGGCGGCCACTTGGCGCTGAAACTCAAAATCAATCGCCTTTTGCACGTGGCGGAACGAGTTCAAGTTCTTAACCTCCACCTTGGTGCCGAAGGCTTCGCGGCCGACGGGGCGCACCGAAATATTGACGTCGCAGCGCAGCGAACCTTCTTCCATGTTGCCGTCTGAAATACCGAGGTAGCGAACTAGTTGGCGGATTTCGGTTAAGTAGGCGTAGGCCTCTTCGCCGTTGCGCAAATCGGGCTCCGAAACGATTTCAAGCAGCGGAACCCCAGCTCGGTTGAAGTCCAAAAGCGTGTGGAACGGGTCCAAATCGTGAATGGACTTGCCCGTGTCTTCTTCCATGTGAATGCGGGTGAGGCCAATATCCTTGGTGCCGGCACTGGTTTCGATCCGCACGCTTCCGCCGTTGCAAATAGGCGTTTCGTGCTGCGTGATTTGGTAACCTTTGGTCAGGTCAGGGTAGAAGTAGTTCTTGCGGGCGTACTCGTTGTATTCGCGGATGCGGCAACCCAAAGCGAGTCCGAGTCGGGTGGCGGCCCGAACGACGCCCCAGTTCGCGCGCGGAAGTGCCCCGGGCAGCCCAAGCGATACCGGACTTACCTGCGTGTTGGGTGCCTCGCCATACCCGTAGCCTTCGCCCGCATAGGCTTTGCTGCGCGTGCTTAACTGAACGTGAACCTCTAGGCCGATAACCGCCTCGTAGCCGTTGTGCGTCATGGGCGCAAAGGTACGCGGAACCCGTGGGCCTTCCATTCCTGTTCGAGCCACTTTAGCAGGCGCGGACCGTCGTCGTCGAGCACAATTTCGTGCGGAAGCACATAAACGTCGAGTCCCTTCCAGGCTTTGGGCTTAGAACCCATGCGGGCCCGGTCTTTTTTGGTCGTCACAATGCGGGTTACGCCGAGGTCCGCGCAGCGCTGGCGCACCGATTGAATAATGCCTTTGCGAAACGGTTCGTGGTCGGCCAGCACTACGGCTTCGGCCATCGGCACCAACCGACGCACCCCGGCGATGAAAACTTCGGGCTGCCCAATTCCGCAAAGGGCAATGGCACCCCCCGTGGATTGGGAATCCCATTCGGGGGCCCCAAAATGGGCTTCGGGGGCCCCGTAGCGCTCCCAGGAACAAAAAAGTTCTTGGTCGGGCCGAAGGGCGAGAATGCTGCGAATGTCGAGGCGGGTCAACGGATCAACCGGCCCCGGGCAGCGGGTAACCACCACGGCGTGGGCGCGGGCCGCTGCCGCCGGATGCTCGCGCAGCCGCCCGGCAGGCAGCACGTGGTCGGCCGTGTACCACTGGCCAAACGGACAGACCAGTAGGCTGAGGGCCGCGTGCACGCCGCGGTGCTGAAAGGCGTCGTCGAGCACGACCACGCCTTCGCGTCCTAAGTTTTTGAGGGCCTCGGCGCGCTGGTGCGCCACAATCACATGCACCTGATCGCTGTGGCCGAAGTGCTGCCGCACCATTAGGGCTTCGTCGCCCACGTTTTCGGGGGCGTCTTCGAGCTGCACTTCGCGCACCTCTTTGGTTCGTCGTCCGTACCCCCGGCTGAGGTAGTAGACGGGAGCGACGCGCAGGTGAAGCTGCTCCATGAGCCACAGGCTGAGCGGCGTTTTGCCGGTGCCGCCCACGTGGAGGTTGCCCACGGCCAGCGTCGCAATGCTGGGCTGATAGGCCGTGCGAATGCGCCAGCGGTAGGCCGAGGCATGCAGCCAAGCGCCCAGCGCATAAAGGGCCGAAAGGGGCAGGAGGAGCTTACGCACCGACATAGCTGCGAAGGTAATTCCAGGCGTCGGTCGCGGGAACCCGTTGCGCCACTTTGGCCAGCCAAGTTCGCTGGCGCTTGGCGTACTGCCGGGTTCGCAGCGCGAGCAAATTGGTCATCGCGTCGTCTCGGTCTACCGGAGCGTCGGGCGCATAAAATTCTTGGTAGCCCACCGTGCGCAGCGGACTTAAATCGGCAAAGGCCCTTAACCCAAGAGCCTCGGACTTGAGCCCTTCGGCCATCATGGCTTCGCAGCGGCGCTGAATGCGTTCGTCGAGCCAGTCTGACGGCGCGTCGAGGGCCAGCTCGCGAACTGGAACCGGCCACGCACGCTGGGTTGTTCCCTGGCGCTGCTGCGAATAGGGAACCCCCGTTGCCTGCATCACTTCGAGGGCGCGGATCACCCGCCGCGAATTCTGCAGGTCCGCCGTCGCCGCATACTCTGGGTCGAGTTGGCGTAGGCGCTCCACCAGCTCTTGAGGGTTCCGCAACCACACCGCTTCGAGCTCAGAACGCAGTTCGGGCTGGGCCGCGGGCATGGGGTCGAGCCCGTAGAGCAGCGCGTTCGCATAAAGGCCTGATCCGCCCACCACTACGGCAGATCCGCAGCGCTCGAGCACGTCGCGCACCACCGGCTCTGCCCAAGTAGCGTAGGAGGCAGCGGTCAGGGGCTCGTGAATGCTGTGGCTGGCGATTCCGTGGTGCGGAACCTCAGCCAATTCTTCAGGGCTCGGCCGGGCGACCCCGATGCGCATCTCGCGGTATACCTGGCGCGCGTCGCAGTTTACCACTTCGGTTCCCAGGTGGAGCGCTAGGTCGATGGCGAGCCGGGTTTTGCCCGAGGCGGTCGGACCGTGAATCATCCAAAGGGCGCCATGGTTCATCCCACAAAGGTAGGTTGCCAAAATTCCGTATATTTAATCATGGCCTTTCCCGCGCAGCCCGATCAGCGATCTGCCTTTCGCCTCATTGAGCGCGGAGATTTGACCGCGTTAACCTACAGCGCAAGCGACCAAGTTGCCGACCCTGAACTCCGCCAAGAGCGGTGGAAGGTGCTGCA
>JAURMB010000041.1 GCA_030831045.1 Schleiferiaceae bacterium | reverse complement strand
TAAACTGATAGATTACACTCAAAATGGCACAATCAGCTGCGACAGGCACATGGTCCGGAGGCAACGAGCCCATGAAGGCCGAGTACGGCAAATTGATGATGTGGTTCTTCCTCGTCTCAGACGCCCTCACCTTTACCGGATTTTTGACCGCCTACGGATTTATGCGCTTTGCCCACGAATCGACCTGGCCCATCGCCGAAGACGTGTTTACGCACTTCCCGGGCCTGGCGGGCGACCAGCCGCTGCTGTACGTGGCGTTGATGACCTTCATCCTGATTATGTCTTCGGTGACGATGGTACTCGCGGTGAACGCTGGCCACGACCGCAAGCAAGGTGCCGTAGCTTGGTGGATGATCGCCACCATCGTGGGCGGATTCATCTTCTTGGGTTCGCAAGCCTGGGAATGGTACCACTTCATCGTCGGCGACAAGGGCGCCGTTGAACTTGTGGACGGCCGCGTGCTCAAAGTAGCCGACGCCAAATCAGGCGAGGTCCTCTCGCTGAGCCAGCTGGTTCACGGGGAGGCTGGCCACGCCTCCAACCACGACGAAGCGTTCACGAGCGCCGAGGTGCGCGCGGCGTTTGCTGCCAATGCCGACGTGGTTCTGCAATCGCCCGGTAAAGGCCATGCCCAACTTTCGCGTGCGGAATCGGTAGCCGCCATCCAGTCCGCTGAGGTGGTTCAAGGCGCCAACATGACCCGCAACGAATACGGCCAGACGCAGTTCGCCAACTTCTTCTTCTTCATCACCGGATTCCACGGGTTCCACGTGTTTTCAGGCGTGGTACTCAACATCATCATATTCTACAACACGCTCCTCGGCACCTACGAGCGCCGAAAAAGCTACCTGATGGTAGAAAAAGTGGGCTTGTACTGGCACTTTGTGGACCTTGTTTGGGTCTTTGTATTCACCTTCTTCTACCTCGTTTAATCATGGCAGACGCACACGCTCCCGCAGGAACTCGTTGGATTTGGAATGTTTTCTGGCTGCTGCTCGTCGTTACGGGCGTCGAGGTAGCTTTGGGTATCATCAAGCCTGAAGCGCTGCTTACCCCGGTTGCGGGCACCAGCATCCTCAACCTAATCTTCATCGGACTTACGTTGGTGAAAGCGGGCTACATCGTGCAGTACTTCATGCACTTGAAGTACGAAACGCAAACGCTTCGCATGGCGATTTACTTGCCGGCGATCATTTTGATTCCCTACCTGACGTTTATTCTTCTGTACGAAGGCGTTAACGTCTACGGATACTAAGCATGGCTAGTCCGGTCGCCAAAAAGCTCATCTTGGCGGCTTTGCTGCTCCTTCCGGTTTCTATGTACCTCGGCTCCCTGGTCATCAGCGGAGCCGTTAACTTTCGTACCCTCGAGGTTTTGGGCCCCGGGCCAAGTGCCGTGGGCCACGAGCAGCGCGGATTTCAGTTAACGCAGTCCAACGGTCAGCCGTGGACGGCCGACAGCATGCAGGGCAAAATCGCGGTGGTGAGCTTCTTTTTTTCGAGCTGCCCGACCGTGTGCCCCGCCATGAATTTTCACCTCAAGCAAGCGCACGACCGCATGTACGCGTTCAAAGACGTCGTTTTTGTAAGCTACTCGATCGATCCCGACACCGACACCCCCGAAGTGCTCGAGGCGTACAAGGAGCGCTTTGAAGTGGGCGGAAGCCCCAAGTGGAAGTTTATCACCGGGGACCGCGAGACCATTTACCGGTTGGCGCAAGCCTACTACTTGGCTGCAGCGCAGGATTCCGCGGCCGAAGGGGGCTTTTCGCATTCGCAGTCCGCCGTCATCGTTGACTGGAACGGGCAGCTGCGCAGCCGCGTGAACGACGACAACCAAATTGTGGGCGCCTACGACGTGGGCCAGCCCGTACAGGTCGATGAACTTGTGGAGGATCTGCGCGTTTTGGTTAAAGAATACCGAAGCCAAAAAATGGGAAAATGAGCCAGACCGCGCATCCAAGAGACCGAGTTTTTGTTCCGATCATCGTTGGGCTCTCCGTGGTTGTGCCCATCGCCGTTGCCCTGCTTTTCCTGCTGCCGGAGTCGTGGAAGATCCAGTGGGGAAGCGCAAATGTGCGAAGCTTGCCGTTCTTTCATGCCGTTCTAAACGGGGCCACGGCGGTACTCTTGCTCGTGGGCTTTGGCATGATCAAGACCAAGAATGTAGCGGCTCACCGGCTCGCCAACCTCTCGGCGTTCACGCTGTCGGCGGTGTTTTTGGTGAGCTATGTGGTTAGCCACCTGTCGAACCCCGACGCCAAGTTTGGCGGCGAAGGTTGGGTTCGTCCCGTGTACTTTTTCATTCTAATCAGCCATATTGTCTTAAGTGTGCCGGTGCTACCGATGGCGATGTTTAGCATTTACCGCGCGTTGAACAACCAGATCGCGGCCCACAAGCGTTGGGTCAAGTGGACGTTTCCCATTTGGCTTTATGTGGCCATTACCGGGGTCTTGGTGTACGTCTTCATGGCTCCCTACTACCCCCACTAATG
Source organism: Schleiferiaceae bacterium (assembly GCA_030831045.1). The sequence goes on along the minus strand of JAURMB010000041.1, from coordinate 18,302 downwards.
CGCCGTACGTCGTTGCTTCTTGTCGGGCTCGGACTTACCGCGAGCACCTGGGCGCAGTGCGCGATGTGCAAGGCGACGGCGGAGTCAGGCCAAGCGGCGGGATCAGCCGAAGCGGCGGGCCTCAACGCCGGAATTTTGTACCTCATGGCGATTCCCTACGTGCTCATGGCGGCCGTAGCAATCGTGTGGTACCGAAGCCATAAAAAGCGCACCGCCGACCTTTAGGGTTATTTTTGCACGGTAATTGCACCAAACGCGGCATGCAACTTTTCTACCCAATACGCACCGCCCTGGTGCTCCTTGCATTTGGCTTCTCGGTTCATGCCCAGAATGAGCCGCTATCGCTGAGCCTGAACGAATGCGTCGACAAGGCATTGGCCTACCAATTCAGTGTTCGCCAGGCGTCCAACAACGTGCAGGCCGCGAAGTCCGACCGCTTGGCCTCTGCTGGCGGTCTAATGCCGAGCGTCAATGCCGGAGCCGGTAACTTCTACAACAGCGGACTCACCATTGACCCGGTTACCAACGAGGTTAACCGCAGCGGACTCTCGACGGCAAGCGGCTCCCTGTCCGCCCAATGGACCCTTTTTGACGGATTTCAAACCTGGAATGCATACCGGCAGTCTCAAGTTCAGGTGGCGCTCGCCGAAGCGCAGCGCGACGAAGCCCGAAACTCCGTGGCCCTCAATGCCGCATCGCAATTTTTAGCCGTGCTTTTGGCCGACGAAGCAGTGCGCATTGCCGAAGAGCAGGAGGCGGCTACTGCCAAGCAAAAGGACCGCAGCCAAAAGCTGTTCGCTTCGGGAGCCATTGCGTCAAACCAGTACTTGTCGGTAGAAGCCCAATGGATGGCCGACATTCAGCGCAGCGTATCCGCACGCAACCAGTATTCGCTTGCCATGCTGGCGCTGAAGCAATTAATGGGGCTTTCGGTTGCGACGGAGCTCAGCCTGGTACGTCCGCAAAATTTGCCCAAGGGCCCTTCGCCCGTGCTTGCCTTGGCACCGGATGCCATTTTCCAGGCCTCAGTAGAAAAACAACCCTTGGTCCGAGCGGCCAACCACCAGCTCATGGCAAGCCACTACGCCGTAAAGCGGGCGCAAGGCGCGCGGGTACCCAGCCTCTCGCTTTCGGGTCAGCTTTCGACGAGCTACTCTGACCGTGCGCGCCGGCTCGACGGGTTCACCACCGACATCCTCCCGGTGGGGTACTGGATGAGCGGGGCCGATCCGATTACAGTTTATTCCGTTATTCAAACGCCCAAATTTGCCAACATCAGCTTTAGCGACCAGGTTAGGGATAACGTTCGCCAGTTTGTTGGCGTCAATCTTTCGGTTCCGCTGTTTAATGGGTTCCGCATCGAAAACGGTGTGCGCCGGGCGCAAATCGCGAAGGCCAATGCCGAGCTTCAGGTTCAGCAGCAGCGCGACAGCTACCGCCAAAGTATCGAGCGCGCCCATGCCGACGCGGTTGCCGCGTGGTCCCAGTACGACGCATCGGTGGCAGCGGAACAGTCGGCCGAACGTGCGCTGCACGACGCAACGCTGCGCTACGAGGCGGGCGGAATTAGTGTTTATGAATTTGTTTCGCTCAAAAATGCGTTTTTGGCGGCCGCCTCAAACCGAGTGCGTGCCCTGTACGACAGTCAGTTTAAAAACTACGTGGTTGAATTTTACCTAAATAACCCTCTAGCGTTATGAGTTCTAAGAAAATTTGGTGGATAGCCGGGGCCGTGGTCCTGCGCCTCGCCGTGGGTGTCCTCGGAAAAAAGCAAGGCTGGTGGGGTCAAACCGCTGAAGAAATAGAGGTAGAGGTGGCCAACGTTGAGCGCCGCAGCATTGTGGAGTCGGTGAGCGCTTCGGGCCGCATTCAACCGGCGGTTGAAGTAAAGATCTCGCCGGAAGTCAGCGGCGAAATCATCGAACTTCGGGTTGTTGAGGGCCAGTTTGTGCGCCGCGGAACCCTTTTGGCGCGCATCAACCCCGATCTGTACCAATCCGCGGTGGGCCGTGCGGAGGCGCTCGTCAACCAATCGAAGTCGGGACTGCTGCAAGCACGAGCGCAATTCGTTGAGGTCAAAGCGGCGTTTGCCCGGAACAAAGGCTTGTTTGACCAGAACGTCCTTTCTAAAGCAGAATGGGAAGCCGCCCAGCGCACCTACGAAGTGGCAGAATTGGCCGTGAAGTCGGCAGAGTTTCAGGTGAAGTCCGCCGAAAATTCGCTTAAAGAATCGCGCGACAACCTGAAGCGAACGACCCTTTTTGCGCCCATGGACGGCACGGTGACGGGCCTCAATGTGGAACTCGGCGAGCGCGTAGTGGGCACCGCCCAAATGGCCGGTACGGAGCTGATGCGCATTTCAGACCTAAGCCGAATGGAAGTGGTCGTGGACGTCAACGAGAACGACATTGTGCGCATTCATTCGGGCGACTCGGCCGACGTCAAGGTCGACGCCTTTTTGGGGCACAGCTTTAAGGCGGTGGTAACTGAAGTGCGCAACGCGGCCAATGTGAACGCGGCAGCGGGCGTGAATCAGGTCACCAACTTTAAGGTGACGCTGTCGGTAGTTCCCGAAAGCTACGCCTCCTTAACGGCGGAATACGGAGCCCAACCGCTGCGCAGCGGCATGACGGCAACCGTAGAAGTGCGCACAAAGCGCGCAGATAAGGCCTTAGCGGTTCCTGTTGAGGCGGTGGCCCTACGCGGCGACAGCACGAGCAGCGAACTGCGCGAGGTGGTATTTGTGCTCAACGGCAGTACGGTGCGCCAAGCCACGGTCACCACGGGCATCCAGGACGAGCAGTTTATTCAGGTTGTTTCGGGACTCAAAGAAGGCGAAGAAATCGTGCGCGGCCCGTTTGACGCGGTTTCGCGAAGCCTCGAAGACGGCAAGGCCGTTACGCGCGCCAAGGCCGAGTAATGAAGCACATTCTGCTCCTTGAGACCTCGTCTCGCTGCTGCAGTGTGGCCCTTGCGTGCGACGGCGAAGTGGTCGTGTCGCGTTCGGTGGTTGATCCGCAGGGCTACCGGCATGCGGAATTGCTCCACCCCATGATTGATGCGGTTTTGGACGAGGGCGGAATCGCCGTTCGCGATCTTGGCGCCCTCGGCGTGGCCCATGGACCCGGTTCCTACACCGGTTTGCGCATTGGTTTGGCGGCAGCCAAGGGGCTCGCGCTGCCCTGGGAGCTTCCGTGCTACGGTGTAAGCTCGCTCGAACTGCTCGCCGAGGCCGTGCGCGAGGCGCATCCGCAGTCGACCTTGCCCATTTGGGCGGCCATGGACGCTCGGCGGATGGAGGTCTATGAAGCCTTTTTTCAATCGGACGTAACGCGAACGAGCACAGACCAACCGAGCATTGCGAACGAAGACTGGTCGCAGCGCACACCCGCTTTGGGAGGGGGCGACGGCGTCGAAAAGGTGCGCTCCATGTGGCCCAGCCTCGAGGACAGCGGCATTCGGTATGCCGAAGCGCGGCATGCACTGGGCCCGGTACTTCGCCAAATCGCTGAAGGAACTCCCGAAGACTTGGCCACGTGGGAACCCCGCTACCTCAAGGTGTTCGGGCAAGTCCTTTAACCACTTCGTAGCGCGGACACGTCGTCCAGTGGTCGTTCACCAGGCCGGTTGCCTGCATGTGCGCATAAAGGGTCGTGGAGCCGACAAACGTGAAGCCGGCGGATTTTAGGCGAGCAGAAAGCTCGTCCGATTCCGGTGTTGTGGCCGGCCAGCTTCCTTGGCGCCGCCCATCCATTGGGATTCCGCCAACCCAATTCCAGAGGTAGTCGGCAAAACCTAAACCGTGCCGCTCGCGAAACTCGATCATGCAGCGCGCATTGTGGAGTACCGCATCGTACTTCAGGCGGTTGCGGATTACCGCGGGATCGGCTAAAAAAGCGGCCCGATCCGCTTCGGTTGACCGCAGCAGGGCTTCGGCATCAAATCCGTATAGGTGCGCCCGCAAGGCTTCGCGCTTGTGCAGCACGGTCCGCCACGAAAGCCCAGCTTGAAACGTTTCAAGCACCAAGTGCTCAACCATCGCGGCGTCGGTGTACACGGGCACGCCCCATTCTCGGTCGTGGTAGTCCTCCATCAGCGCATCGCCGAGGCACCACGGGCATTTTTGGACGTTAGTTGAAGGGATTAGGTCCATGATTAAACTCGGTTTCAGTTCGTGCAGCAAACCTACACGCATCGTGGCCGCAGAGCTGGGCAAAAACGGTTGCTTCGCGCTCCATTGGGCCCCATAGGGGCGTGGCGGGAAGGCTGCGCGCGCCAAGAACTGCGTGGGGGCGAATGAGCCAATGTTCGGCACCGTCCTGCGCCACGAGATCTAAAGCGATCCACGAGGCGTGCCGGGCAGGGTTGGTTGCCGCGCGGGCCAACCCCAACTTAATCAAGTGCTTAGACCACTCTGTCCAGCGGGTTAGCGCCCGAAGGTGCCCCACGATGAGCGCAGATTCTGCCAGGCTTTGCAGCGGGTTGGGCAGCACGTCGTCGTCCCACGTCAGGGTGTCGGCAAACGCCCCACCGCGAAGATTTTGTGGCGCGAAGTGCATGCGCCCCGCTCGTTCAAAACGGGTGCGGACGATTTCGAGCCAATCGATGGCCTGGTCCAGCCAAGCAGGGTCCAGCAGCACTTGGCTGCAGCGCACGGCCATTTGAATGCTGTACGCCATGGCGTCGAGAAATGCGGGGCCCGAGCTGCGTCCGTCGGGGTAGTGCACGGCGACCTGGCCGTCGGCAAACGCCCTTCGATGGGCCGAAGCGAGTGCTATCAGAAGGCTGCGGCGCGGGAGGCTTCCGGTGCGCAGTACGGCGTCGGCAACCGCGCAGACCGCCAGGGCGTTCCAGGACAGCACGCACTTGGGGTCGCGGAGCGGCAGGGGGCGAGCGAGGGCTGCGGATCGGAGCGCTTCAAAGCCCGCCAGATCTCGCGGGTTGGGTCCGTCGGCGGGACCGCAGGCAAGGTTCCATGCCCCATCGTGCAAACGGCTCTCGCGTTCCAGCATTTCCAGCCATCCTGGGGCGTCAGAACCAAGGGCTTCGCGCAGTTCCGACTCGGTCCAGGTGTAGGTTCGGCCTTCGCCGTCAGGGTGGTCCGCGTCGAGCCCCGCCGCAAACAAGTGGTCGTCGCGAAGGAGGTCCCGCTCCAAGAATGTGAGCGTTTCTTCGAGGGCCACGAGGGATTCGGCGCTTCCTACTTCCGCACAAAGGCGGGCAAACAGCGCGCTGTCGTAGAGCATTTTTTCAAAATGCGGAACCACCCAGGCCCCGTCGGTGCTGTAGCGAAAGAGTCCGCCCCGGCCCAGATCGTAGGTGCCCGAGCGAATGAGCGTGGCCAGCGTGCGGTCTACCTGGGACAGCGCTTCGGGCCAGGGGCGATGCGCGCCCAACCGCCAAAGGGCCGACCACGAAGCCGAAAGGGGAAACTTGGGGGCGCCCCGAAATCCGCCCCAAAACGCATCCCAGCTGCCGCTCATTGCGGACTGAACCGCGGTCCATTCCATCTCGTCCCGCGAACCGAGATCGGCCGAGCTACCGAGAAATTCGGTAATCTGGTCGGCATAGTCAAGGGCCTGAAGCCCGTGGGTGCGGCGAACGCGGTCGAGTTGCTCGAGGGCCGACAAAAACCGAGCTTTGGGCAGGTAGGTGGCGATCCAAACCGGTCGCCCGTCGGGCAAGCAAATGGCGTTGAGTGGCCAACCGCCCTGACCGGTCATCGCCAGCGAAGCCGCCATGTAGGAATGATCGAGGTCGGGGCGTTCCTCTCGGTCTACTTTGATGCTGATCCAGCGTTCGTTGAGTACCGCGGCCACCTCGGGGTCGTCAAACACTTCGTGGGCCATCACGTGGCACCAGTGGCACGTCGAATACCCGATGGAAACCAGCAGCCATTTGCCTTCAGCGGCGGCCCGCTCGAGAACCTCGGCGCTCCATTCCTGCCAGTGCACCGGCTGGGCGGCGTGCTGCTGCAGGTATAAGCTCGATGCGGACGTCAGTTGGTTCACCACACGCTAAGGTAGTCGCTTGGGGCAACGGTCTTCTTAACCTCTTGATAACATGGGCGGCCGGAGGGCAAGGTTACCTTTGCGCCCATGGATCCGTACTTTCTGCTCGTCATTCTGCTCATGTCGTTGGCCACGTTGGACCTCATTGTCGGGGTTTCCAACGACGCGGTTAACTTTTTGAACTCGGCCCTCGGTACGCGAGCCGGCAGCTACCGCGTAATATTGGCCGTCGCCAGCTTTGGTGTCGTGCTGGGCACCCTGTTTTCGAGCGGCATGATGGAGGTCGCCCGCAACGGCGTGTTTGACCCGTCGTACTTCTCCTTCCACAGCCTTCTGTTCATTTTTGTAGCGGTCATGCTCACGGACGTCATTCTCTTGGACGTCTACAACTCCTTCGGCATTCCGACCTCGACGACGGTTTCGTTGGTGTTCGAGCTGTTTGGCGCGGGAACCGCAATCGGGTTTCTCACCGCCGTGGAGCGCGGACTCGACCCGTTTCAGTTTTCGCAGTATTTGAACCTCGACAGCACGGTGCGGATCATTAACGGTATTTTTTCGTCGGTGGGAATTGCTTTTGCCGTAGGTCTTGCCGTTCAGTGGGTTGCGCGTCTGGTCTTCACCTACAAGCTCGAGAAAACGCTTCGGTATTTTGGCGGAATTTTTAGCGGACTTTCGGCCACCTTCATTTTAAACTACCTGATTTTTAAAGGGCTCAAAGGAAGCGTGCTCGTGAACGCCGAACTGGGCACATGGCTCGAAGGGCACCAAAATTTGCTTCTCGGGGTGTTTTTTGTTGGATTCACGCTGCTCGCCCAATTCGCCGTTTATCGCGGACTGAATCCCCTCAGGTACGTCGTGCTTTTTGGTACGTTCTCGCTGGCCATGGCTTTTGCCGGAAACGACTTGGTCAACTTCATCGGACCCGCCCTGGCGGCTTTTCAGGCCTATCAAGTGTACCACGCAAGCGGAGCGGATGCACACAGCCTGATGATGGACTCTATGGCAGAAAAAGTAAGTACGCCATTTGCGATCCTCCTGGTCGCGGGGATTCTCATGATCGTAACCTTGTGGACTAATGCCAAGGCGCGCAAGGTGAGCGAGACGTCAATCAACCTTGCCCGTCAAGGCGAGGGAACCGAGAAATTCAAGCCCAATGCGGTCAGCCGCGGAATCACCTCGTCGACCTTAGCCCTTTCTAAGGTCTTTGTTCGCTTTACCGGGGCAGGGGTGCGTTCGTGGACCGACGCACGCTTTACGCAGCCTGAAGATTCGAGCGATCCGCGCACCCAGCCCGCCTTTGATTTTGTGCGCGGCAGCGTCAACCTCCTGCTGGCGTCGACCTTGATTGCCTACGCCACCAGCCTTGGCCTGCCCCTGAGCACCACGTTTGTCGTGTTCATGGTGGGAATGGGGACGTCGTTGGCCGACCGCGCTTGGGGCCAGGAATCGGCGGTGTACCGCGTGGCCGGCGTCGTGAACGTAATCGGAAGCTGGCTCCTGACCGCCGTCATTGCCTTCACGGCCTCGGCACTTTTTGCCGCCTTCTTGTTCTACGGAGAGTTCATTGCTGCCTTGGTTTTGACGGTTTTCGCCCTCGGACTCATTGTGCGCAGCCACATGGGTTTTGCGGACCAAATGAAAGCAGAGAACCTCGTTGAGGACGTAATCGAAAAACTGGCCAATGCCGATGAACCCATGACCAGCAGCCGCGTGCTTATGGGTTCAGACCTCGACCGCACCGCCCACATCGTCATTATGTCGGCCGAAGCCCTTGCAACGAACCAAAAGCGCACTACGCGCCGCTTGCTCAAAGAGGTGGAGCTGCTCAACAAGCGCCACGAAAAGCTCGAACTGCGCATGATCCGGATCATTCGCGAGTTTAAAGGCGACAAGTCGGATTCGTTCCGGGCGCACTTGCTGGCCTTTGACTACGTCTGCGACATGACCGAGAGCGCACGCGCTATGGTCGAGGCCGAACACAACTACCTCGCCAATTTGCACGCGCGTCCGCACGGGGCCTTCTTGCTGGCCTATGCCGAGGTCATTGCGCTATTCACGGCCTACTCGGGCCGAATCGTTCGTGCGCTCGAAACAGGGAGCAGCGAGTCCAACAGCGATTTGTTGGCTGCGAAGCGCCGCATTGTCGCCGACATTCAGCGCATTTTAGATCGCGAACTGCAGAGCTACCGCAACGGCGAGATTTCGACGCGGCAGTCGCACCTGCAAACCAAGTTGCTGATGGAACTACGCGACATTACCGCATTGATGCACCGGGTGCACCAGCTGTACGTAGCCTAAACGGATTTCAACCTAAAGCAAAAGGCGCCCTGAGGCGCCTTTTTTTGTGCGGAACGCAAGCGGGTTTAAGCCCGAGCGCCTTCGGCGTAGTGCAGGTAGAAGCGCGGAATGGTGCGAATTCCTTGGAAGTAGTTGTCCAGTCCGTAGTGTTCGTTGGGCGAGTGGATGGCGTCGCTGTCGAGCCCAAAGCCCATCAAAATCGACTTCACCCCAAGTTCGCGCTCAAATAAGGCAACAATGGGAATCGAACCGCCGTCGCGGGTCGGAACGGGTTCCCGTCCGTAGGTCTCAGCCATGGCCTTGTGCGCCGCCCGGTAGCCCGGGTGGTCGGTCGGGCACACGTAAGCGTGCCCACCGTGGTGGGGGCGAACCTCGACCTTGACGCTCGCCGGAGCAATGCTCGTAAAGTGCTTGGCAAACAGCTCCGTGATTTCGTCGGGGTCCTGGTCCGGAACCAAGCGCATCGAAATCTTGGCGTACGCCTTCGAAGCGATGACGGTTTTGGCGCCTTCGCCGGTGTATCCGCCCCAGATGCCGTTCACGTCGAGCGTCGGCCGAATGCCGGTGCGCTCGATGGTGGTGTAGCCCGTTTCGCCGTGCACGTCGCTGAGGTCAAGGGCCGCCTTATACTCCTCAAGGCTGAATGGGGCCTTGTTGAGGTCGGAACGCTGCGCATCGCTCAATACCTGCACCTTGTCGTAGAATCCCGGAATCGTAATCCGGTTGTCTTGGTCGTGCAGGGACGCGATCATTTCGGTGAGGATGTTGATCGGGTTGGCCACGGCTCCGCCGTAAATGCCCGAGTGCAGGTCGCGGTTCGGTCCCGTCACTTCGACTTCGACGTACGAAAGTCCGCGCAGACCTACCGAAATCGATGGAATGCCCGGAGCAATAATGCCCGTATCAGAAATCAAAATCACGTCGCACGCGAGGCGCTCGCGGTTGCGCTTGACAAACCACTCGAGGTTGTTCGACCCAACCTCTTCTTCGCCCTCAATCATGAATTTCATGTTGCAGGGCACGTTGCCTTGGGCGACCATGGCCTCAAAGGCCTTGATGTGCATAAAAAACTGGCCCTTGTCGTCGCAGGCTCCGCGGGCAAAAATGGCGCCGTTCGGGTGAATCGGGGTGCTGCGCACCTCGGGCTCAAACGGCGGAGTCGTCCACAGGTTTAAGGGGTCGGCGGGCTGCACGTCGTAGTGGCCGTACACGAGCACGGTAGGACGCGAAGGGTCGACGAAGTACTCGCCGTACACGACCGGGTAACCGGGAGTGGAGCAAACTTCAACGTTTTGGGCTCCGGCCTGAGTCAAGAAGCCCGACACCGCATCGGCGGTTGCCAGGACGGAGTCCTTGTAGGCGGGGTCCGCCGAAATACTTGGCAGGCGAAGAAGGGTAAAAAGCTCGTCGAGAAAGCGCTGACGGTGCTGGGAAACGTACGAATCAATCATGATTCGAAGGTACAATCCGCATGGCCTATGCGTTGTATCTTTCCCTTCGAAACCGTGCAAAAACTACTCCTAGTTCTTTCGCTCGCCTTCGGACTTCGCGCTGGGGGCCAAAACATCGTGGTGAACTCGACTTCGCCGCGAAACGACCCGATGTGGTTGGTTCAAAACGTGCTCGTCGGTCCCAACCTCTTTGTCTACTCGCCGTTGAACGCATTTGGCTTGCCGGTTCCGCAGCCGCCCTCCGTGCAGTTGGGCAAGTTTACCTGCACCAACCCCGCCTTTGGTCTCGACAGCGGAATCGTTATGGTCACGACCGACGCCATCGACGTGGTTCCCGGTCAAAGCGGAACGTTTACTACGTTTCCTACCCAAACGCCGAGTGCCAACTTGACTACGGTCCTCAATACGATCGGATCTTCGGCATCAAGCCAGTACGACCGTGCGTCCATCCAGTTCAACTTTTTGGCCAACGGCGACAGCGTGCAGTTTGACTACATTTTTGGTTCCAAAGAATACACCAGCTACACCTGTTCTGGGTTTAACGACGTCTTCGGTTTTTTCTTGATCGGACCCGGCATCAACGGTATGCCGATGTACCATCCCAACGGAAGCCTCCGCATCGACACGGTCAACCTTGCGGTCATTCCGGGCACGACCACGCCGGTTGCCGTGAACACCATCAATCAAGGCTATCCCTCGGGGGGCAATTCCGCCTCCAATTGCTTGACGGCCAACCCGAACTACGTGGCGCACGCCACCTACTACAACGCCAATACGGGCGGATCGAGCATCGTCAACCTCGAGGGATTTACCGACGTCTTTCGGGCCAAGGCCGGGGTAGCGTGCGGTGTTCCCTACACCATCAAATTGATGATTGCCGACGTGAGCGACGGAGCCCTAAATTCGGCCGTATTCCTCGGGGCCCGCTCGTTCAAGCTGCCCGAAATCAACCTGACGCCCACCACCAACGCGGGAGCCTCCTTCAGCGACACGGTGATGGTCGAAGGCTGTGCCAAAAGCTACTTGCTCTTTGAGCGCAAAGGGGCCACGAGCGATACCCTGATTGCCCAGTTCAACTACGTGGGCAGTGCGGTCTCGGCCGACTTTGCGGGCGGACTCCCCGACAGCCTGGTCCTGTACCCCGGTCAGAAGACCGACACCTTGTGGTTTCAGCCCGTGGACGACGGAATTACCGAGCCCCTAGAGCTCCTGCGCGTGCGCATGATGCCGGTTTCGACGGACTGCGCCGTGTACCCCGCCGACTCGGTCGACATTTGGATTCGCGATCGGGTAGGGGTGCAGGCAGCGCTCGCCATTGACCAGGGAAACGACACCCTCGCCTGCCCCGGTTCGGTGACGCGGTTGCGGGCAACCCTGTCGGGCGGAGAAGGAAACCGCTGGGGACACTGGGAGTCCGACACCCTTCAAACCACCCTGCTCACCGTAGCTCCGCCCGTGACGACGACGTTTCGCTACCACAGTTGGGATGAGTGCAGCACCGTTCCGCGGGTAGACAGCATTACCATCTACGTCGAGCCCTACGACTCCATCCGCACCGAGTCCGACACCCTGTACCTCTGTCCGGGTGACGCCGTAACCCTTCGTGCGCGCTCGCAGTTCGGCAAAGGCCAGCGCACGACCAAGTGGATCAACGGTCCGACCGACACGCTGTGGACGGTAACTCCGCCCTCGAGCCAGTGGTACCGGTACCGGGTGACCGACAACTGCCTCATCACGCAAGACGACTCGGTGTATGCCTGGGTCGTGCCGAGTCCCGTAGCGTCGTTCACGTACCTGCAAGACCCCGGAAACCCTCTTGACGTGGGATTCACGAATTATTCGACCGACACGCTGAACGTGCGCTGGTACTTTGGCGATGGCGATACCTCGACCAAGGTTCATCCTCGCCACGTGTACGGACGTCCGGGCACCTACTGGGTGGGGCTCGCCGTGCGCGACACCTTAGGCTGCAGCGACAGCGCGGCCTACCCTGTCGAGCTCAAGATGGACCACTACGTGTACATTCCGTCGGCCTTCACGCCCAACAACGACGCGGTCAACGAGCGCTTCAGCATTGTGGCCACGGGCATCGACCGCATGGAGTGGGCGGTGTTTAACCGCTGGGGTCTGCAGGTCTTTCACAGCAGCGAGGATCCCAACGGTTGGAACGGCACCTACGGGGGCGAAAAGGTTCCTGCTGGCCCCTACAGCTACCGCTTGTTTATTTGGCTGCCCGATGGGCTCGTTGAAGAACGCCGCGGCATGTTCACGGTGTTCCGCTAGCTCGGTTACCAGAGCGGAATAAGTCCCAAACTCAGGGCCAAGATCACCTTATAGGCCCACTGGTTGCGCACCCTCAGGCGGCGCTCTTCGCTGGCCGAATGCGGAATCTGGCGTCGTTCCCACTGCCGGCGCCATTCTAAGGCAATAAGGGTAAGCGCCAGCGGAAGTCCGCGCACAAAACCCGGCCACGAGTGGGGGAGCAGGGCGGCCGTCAGAAGGAGCAAGGGAGCGAAGGCGAGCAGGCTCACGATGAGCGAGCCACCGACCCCGTAGCCCCAGCGTTTGTGGGAATACAAAAACACGAGCAGGGCATAGAATCCAAAGCCCAGCGCAATCGGCAGTTGGAGCGTGGCGAGGGAGACCAGCACGGCCAAACCATAAAAGCTAAACGCAAGCTGCATTCCGTACTTGCGGGCGACCGGGCGCTCGAGTAGGGTTTGCCAAGGGCGCTCAATCAGGTCGCGCTCGAGGTCATAAAAGCTATTGAACAGCGAGCCCCCGGCCACAATGAGGGCGGTGGTGAGCACTACTCCGCCCAGCGTCCACCAGGCCACCGGACCCTCGCCGCGGAGCAGCGTGGTTGCGGCCAATCCCTGGGCGACCGCCAAAAACAAGATGTGCGTCCAGCGTACGAGGCTTAAAAAGGCCGTGAGGCGAAGGAGTATTTTGGTGCGCCGCCGCATGACGTTCGCTTAAAAGCGAAGAACGACGTCCATTCGGTGCGGGGCGAGCTCGGCCTTAGCCTGCTCGAGGTCGGGCGCGAAGCCCAGAATGTAGCCTCCGCCTCCCGAGCCGCAAAGCTTCAGGTAGTAGGCATTGGTGTCGATTCCCTTTTGCCACAGGCTGTGGTAGTCGTGCGGAATCATCGGTCCGAAGTTTTCCAGTACGAGTCCGCTCAGCTTTTTGAGCTCGCGCAGCAACTCGTCGGTTTTTCCGGCCAGAAACGCCGAAACGCAGGCGTCGTTGTACTTCTTGAACTGCTCGGTCATGAGGCGGCGAAAACCCTCCTCCTTGAGCTTGTCCATGAAAATCTGAACCATGGGCTGCGTTTCGCCCGGAGCGCCCGAGTTGAGCAAGAAAATGCCTCCTTGGCCGTCGTGCGGAAGGCTGGGCATCGAAACGGTACCCAAATCTTCGGAGGAGCGCACCAGCAGCGGCAACTGCAGGTAGCAGATCGTGGGATCCATTCCCGAACTCTTGCCGTGGAAGTAGCATTCCATCTGGGCCATTTCAGCCTTCAGCGCTTTGAGCTTTAGGGCGTCGTTAGCGGCCTCCAGCGGCAAGGGGTTTCGTGCGTAGCGCGCATAGAGCGCGGCCACCATGGCCCCCGACGACCCAACGCCATAACCTTGGGGTATGCTCGAGTCAAAGTAAAGCCCGCGCTCCAGATCGGCGCGTAGGGCGCGCAAATCCAAATCTGCGGACAGCGTGCCCAGAGCCTGAAGCTCTTCGAGGTAGGCGGCAAATCGGTCCAGCGAAGCATTGCTTTCGCGCTGATCGTAGCTCGCTTCGCCTTCGGGCAGGCGAAGAACGCCTGAAAAACTCGTGTAGGGTATCGAGAGCGCCATGGCGTCGCGAATGACGCCGTACTCCCCAAAAAGGAGAATTTTTGCGAAGTACTTGGTGCTCAGATTCATTGCTGCAAAGATACCGGTCCTTGGCCCACGCGGTCCGCAATTGTGCGGCCGTCTTTGCACCAAGGTTTTACCTGATCTTCAACAAACGAACGCGCCGTTTGTTCAAATGCCGCAGGGTAAAGGATGTGCACGTTGGCTCCCGCGTCCAACGTGAAGCTTATGGGGACGCCCGACTCGCGTCGGTACGCGCGGATCGCCTCAATAATGTGCAGCGTATTGGGCCGCATTAAAATGTAGCTCGGCTGGCTTGACATCATCAGACCGTGCAGCGTAAGCGCTTCGAGCTCCACCAGCTCCATAAAAGCGTCGAGGTCGCCCGCCGCCAAAATGGGCTTCAATGCTGCGAGGTGCCCATGGGCTTGGGCAAAACGTTGCTCGCGGAACGGATGGGCTTCCATCAGCTGGTGCCCGGCCGTGCTGCTGACCGCTTTTTGACCAACGTCGACCAGGGCCACGGTGTCGCGGTAGGTGCGGAATACTTCGTGCACCGCATCCGCGTAGGGCACGCCAAAGTCTTGGGACGATCTGTCCACTGAGGGGGTTTCGCCCCAAACCACAAGTCCGCCGTACACCGATCGGCAGGCGCTGCCCGAGCCCAGCCTTGCCAGCACGGAGGCTTCTTGGCGCGGATCGGCCACTTCGTGGCCGAGTTTGGCCGCCAAATCCACCACACAAAGCGCTAGGGCGCTCATTCCCGAAGCGCTGCTCGCAATGCCCGATGAGTGCGGAAACGTGTTGTGCGTGTTCACCCGAAGCCCGTAGCGAAGAATCCACGGATGGCGGTCGGCGATGCGCTCCACGAACTGCGCCACCTTCGGAACAAAACTCGGCGTGTCCACCCCATCCAATACGACGCTGATCCCCGCTGCTTCGGTGAGTTCGAGCGTCGTTTCGGTCGCGCAGGCGTCCAACGTAAAGCTGACCGAAGGGTTGCTCGGCAGCTGCACGCCGTATTTGCCCCAGTATTTTACCAGGGCAATATTCGAAGGGGCGCGGAAGGAGGACTTCATTGGGTTGGCTGCTCGTTGCTGGTTGCTAGTTGCTAGTTGCTAGTTGCTGGTTGCTAGTTGCTAGTTGCTGGTTGCTGGTTGCTAGTTGCTGGTTGCTGGTTGCTGGTTTTGGCCTCAACGGTAAACCCGAAGCTAGCAGCTAGAACCATTTTATGCACTTACGGCTTCGACTTCGGGTGCGATTTTTTTCACCATGCCCTGCAGAGCCTTGCCCGGACCCACTTCATAAAAGTGCGTTGCTCCGTCGTGGACCATGGCAAGAACCGATTGGGTCCAGCGCACGGATCCGGTGAGTTGGGCCTTGAGGTTAGCTCGGATCGCTTCGGGGTCGCTCACCGGTGCGGCCACCACGTTCTGGTAGATGGGGCAGCGCGGAGCCTGCAGCGCAACGGCATCCAACGCCTCGGCGAGGCGCGCGCGGGCCGGTTCCATAAGCGGGCTGTGAAACGCCCCGCCCACCGGCAAAATCAACGCCCGCTTGGCCCCGGCCGCGCTGCATGCAGCGCACGCGGCTTCCACCGCGGCGCGCGCGCCACTGATCACCAACTGGCCGGGCGAATTGTAGTTCGCGGGAACCACCACGCCAGACGTTTCGGCACAAATCTGCTCGACAACCTCGTCGGCGAGGCCCAAAATCGCGGCCATCGTTGACGGCTCGGCATCGCAGGCATCCTGCATGGCGCGGGCGCGCTCCGCCACCAGGCGAAGCCCATCATCAAACTTTAGCGCTCCGGCGGCTACGAGGGCAGAAAACTCGCCGAGCGAGTGGCCGGCCACCATGTCGGGTTGAAAATCGGCTCCGAGCGACGCGGCCTTGATTACGCTGTGCACAAAAATTGCGGGCTGCGTCACTTTGGTTTGCGTAAGGTCCTCCATGCTTCCGTGAAACATCAGGTCGGTCAACCCAAACCCGAGCACGGCGTCGGCTTGCGCAAACAAATCACGGTGCGCGTCAAACAGGTCCTGACCCATCCCTGGGGCTTGGGCACCTTGGCCCGGAAAAACATAGGCTTTTTTCATAGGACTAAATAAATCAAAAGCCCTGGAGGGCATTAAAGGGAACTTACTCGCCGTAGTACTCCACGGCATTGTTTTCGGTTTCGACGACCCGCACGCAGTGCAGCGCAGCCCCAAATCCGGCTACGGGTGCGGCCAGCTGCTTCCAAATTTCCATGGCGAGGTTTTCGGTCGACGGCAAAATTCCGAGCATAAACGTCGCGTCGTGGTTGAGGTGCTTGTGGTCGAGCGGCTCGATCACGTACTTCATCATGAGCGCTTTTAGGTCGACCAGGTTCATCACAAAACCGGTCAGCGGATTCACCTGGCCTTTGACCGTAACCCAAACCTCGAAGTTGTGTCCGTGGCCGTAATCCCACGAACACTTGCCAAAAAGGCGCTGGTTCTCCTCGGGGCTGAGGGCCTCGTTGTACAGGCGGTGCGCGGCGCTGAACACCTCGCGACGTTGAATGTGCACCACGGATTACTTGGCTTTAACCAACTTCGTCTTCAGGGGCTTGCCGGGCGCAGTGCGGAACGCTACCTGGGCCGCCGTGGCATCCTTGGCTCCGGGAACCGACACGCGAAGGCTTGATTCGCCTTTGGTTCCGAGCGCGACTTCATCGCGGGTGGCGTACTTCACCTGAAACGCGGGGCTCGACCAACTTCCGTTTTGCTCCACCTGAACCGATTGAATGCTCAAGGACTGCTGAACCGGCTTGGTCACGTTGATCTGCAGGCCTTCGGCCGTAGCGCTCAGCGCAAATTTTGGAGCGCCGCAACTCGCCAGGGTGCTCACCGCCAGGGCAAGAACGCCCAATCGAAAGGTTCGTGTTGAAATCATGCTGCAAAGGTCGCAAATTACCACGAACCTGAAGCGCCGCCTCCGCCAAAACTTCCGCCGCCGAAGCCACCGAAGCCGCCTCCGCCAAAGCCGCCGCCGCCTCGTCCGCCAAATCCACCGCTGGAAGGAAATCCGCCCATCGGGCCAAACCACATACCGCGGGACCCGCTGCCGCCGCCCCACCCGCCTGAATTGCCTCGGCGTGCCAGCACGATGAAGGCCACAACGGCGACAATAACTGCACCTACCGGAAAACGCCGTTCCTTTTCAGAACTTGCCGCGTCAAATTGGCCGGACAGGCGTTGCGCCACTTCGGTAGCGACCGCCTCGAGGCCAGCGGCATAGGATTGTTCGCGAAAGGCGGGCTTCAGCGTGTTTTCAATAAGTTGGTGGCTGACGAGGTCGGTAATGGTGGGTTCCAAGCCACGGCCCACCTGTATAGCCATTTTGCGATCGTCGAGGGCGATCAGCACGAGCATTCCGTTGTCGGTTTCGGCTTGGCCAATGCCCCAGGCCTCTCCGGTTTGGGCCGCCACGAAGTTGAGGTCGTCGTTGACGCGGTCGACAAAAAGCACCGCAATTTGGGTGGAAGTCGAGTCGTTGATGGCGGCGAGCACTGATTCGAGGCGTGCTTCTTCGTCGGGCTGTAGCACGGGCCTAACGCCGCGCCACACCACAAGACCCTCGCTGGGGCTGGGTTTTTCCCAGGGTTGAGCATGGAGCCCCGCGCTGAGAAGGAGCAAAAGTCCGAGCAGCCTCATCCGCGCGACACTTCGTTGCTGAGTTCGTCGCGGTCGCGGGTGCCTTGGTGCGGAAAATGCTCGGCGAGGGCCCGGCCGGCTTCGGCGATGCCGAATTCCAGGGCCTCTACCCAGCGACCTGCTCGCAGCTCAGGGACCATCGCGTCGCGAATTCCATCCCAAAACGATTGGCCTACGCGATCGTGGATGCCTTGGTCACCGAGCACGGCAAATTTGTGGCTTTCGAGCGCGAGGTAAAACAAAATTCCGTTGCGCTCGGCGGTGCGGTGCATACCTAGGGTGCGAAAGGCCTTTTGGGCATCGTTAAGTGCATCGCCGCTGCACGTGCTGTTGAGGTGCACGCGCACTTCACCCGAGGTAACGCGCTCAGCCGCCTCAATGGCTGCGACGATGCGCTGTTCCTCTTCGGGTTGGACCTTCATTACTCGAAGCTCACTTCAGGGGCGTCTTGGGCCTCGGCTTCGGCTTCAAAGTAGCCGCGGGCTTCAAATCCGCCCATGGCCGCCACGATCGACGTGGGAATGCGCTTCACGGCCGAGTTGTAGGTGCGAACCTGCTCGTTAAAGCGGTCGCGCTCAACGTTAATGCGGTTTTCCGTGCCTTCGAGCTGCGACTGCAGGGCCAAAAAGTTTTGGTTGGCCTTGAGGTCGGGGTAGCGTTCCACCGACACGAGCAGGCGGCTCAGGGCGCCCTTGAGTTCGCCTTGGGCTTTTTGGAAGGCGGCTACTTTTTCGGGGGTGAGGTCGTCGGCCGAAATTTGAACCGAAGTGGCCTTAGAGCGCGCTTCGATCACACCGGTCAGGGTTTCTTGCTCAAAGTCCGCGTAGCCTTTCACGGTTGAAACAAGGTTCGGAATGAGGTCCGCGCGACGCTGGTAGGCCGACTGCACATTGGCCCATTGGCTTTCGGTGCCTTCGCTGAGGCCAACCAAGCGGTTGTAGGCGCCCACGCTCCACAGAATGAGCAAGACAAATACGCCTAAGACAGAAAGCAAAATGATCGTTGAACGGT
>JAURMB010000040.1 GCA_030831045.1 Schleiferiaceae bacterium | reverse complement strand
CCGACAATGTGGAAGGAATCGTTCCTGAATTCCTGATGCTGCTGCACGGGGTTATTGATTCCAAGGACATTCCGCTCAACGTGTCGCGCAGCTACCTGCAGGCCGACGGAAACGTCAAAAAAATCAGCGGCCACATCACCAAAAAAGTGGCCGACAAGCTCGAAGAAATGTTTAAGGCGGACCGTGCTGACTTCGAGCAGAAGTTCAAAGACATCGCCGTCATTATCGAGTACGGAATGGTGACCGACGACAAATTTTTTGAGCGTGCGCAAAAGTTCAGCCTCCTGCGGAGCGCGGTTGATGACCAAACCTACACGTTGGAGGAGTACCTGGCCAAAATCGGCACGCTGCAGACCGACAAAGAGGGTACGCGCGTGGTCCTTTATTCTTCGAACAAAGACAGCCAGCACAGCTACATTCAAAAGGCCAAGGCCGAGGGATACGACGTGGTGCTGCTCGATTCGCCCATTGCTGGCCACTGGATTCAAAAAATCGAAGGTTCGCAAGAAAAAGTCCGCTTTGCCCGCGTCGACAGCGACATGCTTGACAAGCTCATTCCAAAGGAGGGTGAACGCGCCCACCTACTTACCGACAGCGAGAAAGAAAGCCTCAAAGGCTATGTCGAAGGGGCGATCAACGACAAAAACTACAGCGTCCGCGTCGAGGCATTGGCGAGCGACGACGTGCCCATGATGGTGGTAATGCCCGAGTACATGCGCCGCATGAAAGAAATGAGCGCCACGGGCGGCGGGGGGTTTATGGGCATGGGGGACTTCCCCGACCACTACGATGTGGTGGTGAACGGAAACCACGCGCTGGCCGGCAAAATCCTGAAGTCTGAGGAGCCCGCCGAACGCGACCAACTCATTTTGCACGCCAAGGACCTCGCGCTGCTGCAGCAGGGCCTGTTGACCGGCGAGCGATTGACTGCGTTTGTGAACCGTTCGCTCGAGCGCCTCGTCTAATCCGGTAAACCGTTTAAACGCTTAAATTGGTCGCATGAAAAAAATCGCTCTACTCGCCGCACTCAGCACCTTGCCGCTGCTTGCGCAAGACCTGCCCCAGCTTTCACCGAAAGCCGTGGTTGAACAACGCATCGGTCTCACCGACACCAAGCTGACCTACTGGCGCCCAAGCGCCCGCGGTCGCGACATTTACAGCGAGGTGATTCAATCAGGACAGCATTGGAGGCTAGGTGCCAACAGCAGTACGCTGCTGAGCCTTACCACCGATGCACGCATCAACGGAACGGCCCTAAACGCGGGCACCTACAGCCTTTCGGTTTTTGCCAACGACGCGGAATGGACGCTTGCCGTCAACCGAGACACCGAGGGCTGGGGCGTGTCTGCCTACGACGACAAAAAAGATGTGCTTCGGGCGACGGCACCCGTTGAAATGGGCCAAATGCGTACCGAAACGATGGTGATTTTTTGGGATAACATCCAAAAAAGTTCGGCTGATTTGGTGATTTCGTGGGGAGATCGCGCGGCTCGCTTCACCTTAAGCGTACCAACCGAGCGCTTGGCCCAAGAAAACTTGGACAAGGCCCTCGCTGATCCCAAGGCAGAATGGACGGTGTACCGCAACGCCGCTCGCTACGGATGGGAAAACAAGCTTCCGCAAGCCGAAGAGTGGGCCCGCAAAGCGGTGAGCATGAAGGCCGACAACTGGTACGTGCACTTTTTACTGGCGCAAATTCTCGAGTCCAAGGGCAAGAAGTCTGAAGCGCTGAAATCTGCGCAGCGCGCATACGAAGTCGGCCTTGCCGATGCCAAAAAGGCGTCAAAACCCTTTGGCAGCGAGGCCGATGTTACGGCGCTGATTAATCGATTGAAGTAAGCCGATTTCGGTAAATCGCCAGGGGCATGATTGCGGTTTTTCGCAATCATGCCCTTTTTTGTTGAACCAATACCCCGAAAAGCGGTTAAATGGGGTATGAAGATTAAACAAAGTTTGCGTTTAGCGGCGTTTTACGCCTTCAGCCTCTTGTCGTTCAATGCCTTAGCTCAGGCAAGCCTAAGGGGCAGCGTGGTCGACAACATGACCAACGAGCCCATACCTGGGGCTGTGGTGCGCGTCGACGGGCGCCAAGCCACCGGCACGACCGATATGGACGGAAAATTCCGCATCGACAACCTCGCCCCTGGCCTCGTCAACGTGCGCATTGAGTCCTTCGGATATGAAGCCTACACCGCGTTTGAAGTTCAGCTCACGCGCGCCAAACCGGCCGAACTCGAAGTGCGCCTCAAAGAGTCCGCCCAGCAGCTCCAAGAAGTAGAAATCACCGCCCAATCGCAGTTTCAGCGGGTGGACCAGTCGCCGGTCAGTGTGCAAAGCATCGGCATCAACGAAATTCGCCGCAATCCGGGCGCCAACCAGGACATTTCTAAAGTGATCCAGTCGCTTCCGGGCGTTGCGAGCGGCGGTGCAGCCTTTCGCAACGACTTGGTGATTCGCGGCGGAGGCCCCAACGAGAACATTTTCTTTTTGGACGGAATCGAAATTCCCGCCATTAACCACTTCGCCACGCAGGGTGCGAGCGGCGGACCGGTGGGCATGATCAACGTCAACTTCATTCGCGACGTCGATTTCTACACCAGCGCCTTCCCGGTGCAGCGGGGCGGAAGCCTGAGCTCGGTGATGGAGCTGAACCTGCGCGACGGGTCCGAAGAAAAAGTCAACGGAATTTTTCAGGTCGGGGCCTCTGAGGTGGGCTTGACGTTGGACGGTCCGCTCTCGAAAAAAACCACCTACCTGGCCAGCGTGCGCCGCAGCTACCTGCAGTACCTGTTTGGCGTCATTGGCCTTCCGTTTTTACCTACCTACAACGACTACCAGGTAAAAATCAAGCACAAAATTGACCGCAAGAACCAGATCACGTTTCTGAGCCTGGGCGCCTACGACGTGAGCGTGCTCAACCTCGAACGCGACGAAACGGAAGACCAGCGCTACATTCTCAACTACCTGCCGTCGTACACCCAGTGGAACTACTCCATTGGCGCCAAGTACACGCACTTCGGACGCTTTGGGGCGACCAACGTCGTGCTGAGCCGGTTCATGCTCGACAACCAGTCCGAGAAGTACGCCAACAACGACGCCAACGGCGACCTGCTGCTGAACTACGGCAGCCAAGAAATTGCCAACAAACTTCGCGTAGAGCAGCCCTGGAAGTTCAAGAACTGGGGAGGCCTCGTGGGTTTTGGCGGCGAACAGCTGAAGTACAACACCAATACGTTTGACAAGCGTTTTCCGGGCGGATTTGTGCTGGACTATTCCACCGAAGCAGTTTACTACCGCGGGTCGGTGTTTGCCAACGCCGTTGGCACGTTCGCCGATGGTCGGCTTAAGCTTTCGCTCGGATTGCGCACGGACTTCGGCAACTTCAACGAAAACACCCAAAACCCCCTGGACCAGCTTTCGCCGCGGGCTGCGATTAGCTACAACCTTACCGAGAACTGGACGCTCGACGCCAACGTGGGACGCTACTTCCAGCTACCGCCGTTCACGGCCCTGGGCTACGTGGGCGTTGACGGCGACAATTCGTCGCTCCGCTACATCCAGGCCGACCACTACGTGCTGGGAAGCACCCGGTTCTTGCCCTGGAACGCCAAGGCGAGCGTCGAAGGTTTTTACAAGTCCTACCAGTACTACCCGCTCTTGCTGCGCGACAGCATTTCGCTAGCGACGTTGGGCGGAGACTTTGGTGTGATCGGCAACCAGCTGGCCACCCCAACGAGCACGGGCCGCGCCTACGGTGCCGAATTCACCTACCAGCAAAAGCTGTTCAAGGGCTGGTTCGG
>JAURMB010000039.1 GCA_030831045.1 Schleiferiaceae bacterium | reverse complement strand
TGGGGTCGTCTTCGTCGCGGAGCGCCGCTACGCTGCGCACTAAATCGCCAAAGTCGCTACCCAAATACCCCGGCTGCAGCGTGTCGAGGTCGACCGCCTGAAGTCCAAGATCGCTCAAAATCACGTTGCTTCGCTTGGCATCGTGGTGCTGAACGCCCGGTGCGAGCTCCGCTTCGAACCCGATGTACTTCTCAGACCACGCCTCAAGCTCTCGGGCCACATCGGCATGGGCCGTGGCCACCTGGTGCCGAACGCCACACCACTGGGCGTACCGAGTCCGCGCGCTGTGAAAGTCGGGAAGCACGGTGTCCCATTCCAATAACTCGCGGTTGAGCTCGGCGTTGAATCGGCCCCAAAACGCCCCGAGTTGTGCGGGCGATGCAGCCTCCGGGTGCGCCTGAACCCACGGAAAAATTCGCCAACCTTCGGGGCTGTGGATCGCTCCGTCGCGACGCCGTTCCGGCAGAACCGCAAGCGTTGCGGCCGCGGAATCTGCCACCAGCCTCAAATTATGCTCCATAGATTCCAGATTGGCAAACACACTTCGGTTCACCTGCTGCACGAAGCGCTGGCTTCCGTCGTCCCAGGTCGCGCAAAAACTTGCGTTGATCAAGCCGCCAGAAACCGGGCGCAGCGCTCGGGGCGCGGTCAGCCCCCAGTCTGCCCACCTAATACTGATCATTCAGGCCAAAAACGGGTTGGCGCTTGGCCCAAGCTCCGCGCGTAAAATCCGGAATAGCCTGAGGGGCCGACCCCTCCGCAATCGACTTTTCTGAAAGGGGCGTAATGGAATACCACGTCGCCAGGTCATAAACGTCCATCGGGAAGGGTTCGCGGCGCTTCAGGCACTCAACAAACGCATGGTCCACAAAAAAATCCATACCCCCGTGGCCGGCGCCTGCCGCTGAAGCGGCGTTCCGAGCCCAAAGCGGGTGGTCGTTGGCCGTTAATAGTTCTTGGGTATTGGCCCAGCGGTGGCTGTGCTTCATCGAGTCTTCAAAATAAATGTGCCCTTGATCGAGTCCGCCCCAGCCGAAATCTTGCCAAATTCCTCGGGTGCCCTGAACGCGGAACCCCAAATTATAGGGCCGCTGGAGCGACGTGTCGTGGGTGAGCAAAATGGTCTCGCCGTGGGCGCACGCAATCGTTGTGGTCACCACGTCGCCGCAGGCAAAGGTCGCTTTAGCATTCGGGTGGTCTTCGCCGGCCTGGCGCACGACGTAATCGTGCAGTCCGCGTGCCTTGCTCGACATCGACGTGAGGTGGGTGAGGCGGTTGCCCCGGTTAATGTCCATCATCACGGCCACGGGCCCCAGTCCGTGCGTCGGGTAGAGTTCGCCGTTGCGCTTCACATAATGGTCGGTTCGCCACTGCGACTCGCTGTAGCCCTTCTCAGCGCCAAATTCCACGCCTTTGCCGTACGGCGACTTGCCGTCGTTGAACAGCACCCCGCGCAGGTCGTGCTGGTAGCCGCCTTGGCCGTGCACTAATTCGCCGAACATACCTTGGCGGACCATGTGAAGGACCGCCATTACGTCGCGACGGTAGCACACATTTTCTAGGGCCATTAAGGGCGTACCGGTTCGCTCGCTGGCGTCGACGAGGTCCCAGCATTCCTGAACGCTTAGGGCGCCGCCCACCTCCATGGCCACCGCAACCTTGGCTTCAAGTGCGGCCAGACCGTGGGCCCGGTGCCATTCCCAGGGGCTGCTGACAAAAACGGCGTCGAGGCGTTCCCGTTCGAGCATGCGCAGGTAGTCGTGCGGACCCTCGGAATACACCTTGGGCTTAGGTTTTCCCGCTGTGCGGACCATTTCTAGGGCTTGTTCCATCATGTACGCTTGCGGATCGGCCAAGGCGACCACCTCGACGTCGCTGCGCTGCAGCATCAGGCCAAGGTGGTCCTGGCCGCGCAGGCCCGTGGCAATAAATCCGATTCGCAGGCGGTCGCGCCCGAGGTCGGTCCAACCGTATGCCAATGAGGGTAGGAGCACCGCCCCAGCGGTGGCCAGGCTCGTCGTGCGCAAAAAGTTCCTGCGGTTCATAAGGATTGCTGTTTAGAATCGTTAAAGTACGACTGGACGCTCTCGAGGTCAGCAGCATAGGTCAGGCCCAACCATCTCTGGCCCACGCGGTGAACGGCGATGCGCACACCGCGCTCGAGTCCAACTAAAATGCCCGCAGGAATCCCAAATTCGCCGTCCCCACCGGGAGCTTGTGGCCACCACTCCCGCACCGAAGCTGCAAAAACCCACGCGTTCATCGATACGCTGGGATTCCCCAAGCGTTCTGCGTCGGCAGGGTAAAGGCCTTCGCGTTCGCTGAGGCGCGCGAGCGCTCCGCGGGCATCTGACTCAAGAATGGCCCGATTGACCGGTCCGTGCGGCGAAGTCACCCGGTCAAGGGGAAAAGCCAAGGCCGCGTGTTCCCCGCGTTGCGCACAGCTAAAAGCGAAGGGCCAAATCGAGCCGTAGTAGTCGTCGGCATTGGCCACCGCCCACGAAGTGTAGCAAAGCTGAGCCGCCAGCTCCATGCCCACGCTGAGCGCATCGGCCGTGCCCAAGGGTTCCTCTTGAACGGCAAGCGCCACCGGTATCGGCCATACTTTTTCGTTCCACTGCTCCAGGTGTTCGCGACGCACCACGAGAACCGCCCCCGCAAAACCTGCGTCGGCCGCGTCCTTCAGCGTGACTTCGGCGAGGCACGTACTTCGCGAATCAACAGGGGCTAATTGCTTGGGGCCGCCAAATCGAGATCCGCGTCCGGCAGCGAGTAGAATTACAGCTGATTTTCCCATGGTTCGTTCGCTAAATATCATAAAAAAACCCCGCACGAGGCGGGGTCCGTTCGAAGTCCTAGCTCAATTAAAGAGCCGGAGTCGCGACTACCGTGAAGGTAACCGTAATGTCGTCGGCAAGAACGTAGTCCTTGACGAAGTGCTTCCAGCTTACGCCGTGCTTCTGGCGGTCAAACACCAAGGTTCCCGTGAACGTGGCGCCCGCCTCAGAAACCTGCAGGTTGCTGATTTCGAGCTGCTCGTCAACCGTTACCCCCTTAACCGTGAGTTTGCCGTTTACCTTATCCAGGCCTTCAGCGCTAACCACTTCAAACGTGGCCGTCGGGAACGAATCAACGCCAAAAAAGTCGTTGGTTGCCAGGTGGGCAACGAGGTCGGTTGCGCGACCGCCGTCTTGATCCTTGTACGATGCGCTGTCGGTCGGCCAAATGCTGGTCATGTCGATGGTGAAGGTTCCGCCAACGATTTGGCTGTCTGCAACTTCAACCGTGCCTGAAGCGAGCTTCACCGTTCCGTTGTGGCCGTATACGCCAACAACTTCACCGTTCCACTCAACGCTTGAAGCGGTTACGTCAACCGTGTAAGCCGTTGAAGCGGCTACTTCGGTTTCTTCGGCTTTATTGGAGCACGATGCAGCAACTACAGCGAGGGCAGCGGCAGCGATAAATGATTTGTTCATGGGGTTATCTGTTTTTTTTTGTTTGTGGGTGCAAATATACATGGTTAAACATCTAAAACAATGGTTAAACATGTTGTCGGGTTCTGCGCGGACTATTTTTTAGCGCGGAACACGCGGCGCTCCAACCAAATGGTGCCGTAGGGCAGCAGGGAAGCCAAACCAAAGGCAAGGACCCGAGCGAGCGGCCAGCGCTCCGCATACCAAACGGCCGCGAGGAGTCCGCAAAATGCTAGAAATAAGGCGCCGTGAGCCATGCCGACCCACTGATTGGGCCACAAAATACCCCAACCATACTTCAGCGGCATGCTGGCTCCAAAGGCTAAGTAGCTGACTCCTTCGGCAACGGCGACGCCCCGAAAAAGCTGAACCAACGTCGAATTTGTGGATTTACTTTCCAATGCAAAAGGAACTAAAAATGGAACCTAAAAGGTCGTCAGCGGTAATTTCACCCGTAATGCTGCCGAGGTGGCGCAGGGCTTCGCGCAAGTCGTAGGCCACCAATTCGCCGCTTGCCTGCGCTTGGAGCTGTTCCTGCACGCGACCCAGGGCCTCAAGGCTCAGCCGAAGGGCTTCGGCGTGTCGGGTATTGGCAATCAGCACGTCGCCTTCGGGTTCGGCCTGGTTTACGGTGGCCAGCAGCCGCAATTCGAGTTCGGCGAGGTCGTCTTCGTGCGGACCGAGTTCCACGTGTTCCGGAAAACCGTCCATGCGCTGTCCCGGCCAGAGGTCGCGTTTGGTAAGCACAACCAATAGCTCCGCCTCTGGATTTTCCTGCTGCACCCGTTCCACAAGCTCGTGGGCTTCGCGCGCGGTTGTCGCCAGGGGGTCAACCAAAATCACGGCAATGTGGGCTTCGCGCAGCTTGGCCCAGGAGCGCTGTATTCCCATTTGCTCGACCTCGTCGTGGGTGGCGCGAATTCCCGCCGTGTCGATCAGCCGGAACGCAAACGGCCCGAGACGAAACCGTTCTTCGACGCTGTCGCGCGTCGTGCCGGGAACCGCGCTAACTAAGGCTCGGTCGTCCCGAAGCAAGCGGTTAAGGAGGGTACTCTTTCCCGCGTTAGGGGCACCCAGCAGCACTAAGGGAATGCCTTCGCGAATCGCCTGCCCCTGACGAAAGCTGGCAAACATGCGTTCGCACTCCGTGGTGATCCGTTGAAGCACGTCGAGCAGCTGGTCGCGCTGCGCAAACTCGACGTCTTCGTCGACAAAGTCGAGTTCCAGCTCAATAAGTCCGGCAAAGTCGGTGAGCTGCTGCCGAAGGTCCTGGAGCTTGCGCGAAACGCTGCCCTTTAGTTGCTTGAGCGCGAGTTCGTGCCCCGCTCGCGATTCCGCCGCAATAAGGTCGCCCACTGCCTCGGCCTGCGCGAGGTCCAACTTGCCGTGGGCAAAGGCGCGCTGCGTGAACTCCCCCGGAAGGGCCAGCGTGGCCCCCGCCTCAAGCAGCGAATGCATGGCCTCTTCGGCGATGTAGGGAGCGCCGTGCAGCCCAAATTCGACCACATCTTCACCGGTAAACGAAGCTGGACCTTGAAACCACGTAGCTAAACCGTGGTCCAGCTCGCTGCCGTCCGCCCGGTTAAAACGGCCTAAAAGGGCCTTGCGCGGCACCCACAGTGACCTTGTCGCAAACAAGCGTTGGGCTATCGCCAGCGCGTCGGGGCCTGACAGGCGAATAACGTTCAGGGCACCTAATCCGCGCGCCGTGGCCAATGCTGCGATGGTTGTCGAAATCACAGGACAAAGATATCCTGTTCGGCACAGGCTTTGCGAGAGAGGCAGGCGTGAAACTGCAATCCGTTTTGGGCTATTCGGCCCTGCTCGTTCTGTCGGCGTCCTGCCGGGTGGATCAGGCTATCGAGGCCGAAGACAGCTGGTTTTACAGCCGACGCCCCACGCAATCGGT
>JAURMB010000038.1 GCA_030831045.1 Schleiferiaceae bacterium | reverse complement strand
GGAAGATTTTTTGGGCGCCCAGCGTGCCCAAAAGGGTGCTGCCCGATTCTACTTCAACGACGTCGCCGTTGATCTCGAGCTTCACTGGACCAGACGGGCTCAAGCGAGCTTTGGCCTGCAAAAGGATGGTAACCAAGGCCAAGATGACCAGGGTAAATACCACCACACTGATGATGGTAACCGTTGATGCTGCTAGTAACATTAGACTGCGTGCGAATTAAAGTTTGATACCCATGAAGCTCATAAACGCAATGCCCATAAGCCCGGTGATGATGAACGTGATTCCCAGTCCACGAAGCGGAGCCGGAACGTGCGAATACTTAAGGCGCTCACGGATGGCCGCGATCGCAACGATGGCCAGCAGCCAACCGATACCAGAGCCAAGCCCGTAGACGGTCGCTTGGCCCACGCTGGTGTAGGCGCGCTCCTGCATGAAAAGTGAGGCACCAAGGATCGAGCAGTTTACTGCGATGAGCGGCAAGAAAATCCCAAGCGCCGAGTAAAGCGCCGGAGCAAACTTTTCAACCACCATTTCGATGAGCTGAACCATTGCCGCGATGATTGCGATAAACATGATGAAGCTCAAAAAGCTGAGGTCAAGGCCGGCAAAACTTGGGTCTAGCCACTCAAGGGCCCCTGCTTTCAGCACGTAGTTCTCAAGGAGGTAGTTCACCGGGAGGGTGATCACGAGCACAAAGGTCACGGCAATGCCCAACCCCATGGCTGTTTTGACGGTCTTCGAAACCGCGAGGTACGAACACATGCCCAAGAAGTAGGCGAAGATCATGTTCTCAATGAACACGCTCTTAAAAAAGAGGGAAATCAACTCTTGCATGGCAGTTATTCTTTTTCGATCAAGGATTTGGTTCGCGAGCGCTGAGCCCAAATAACGAGGGCCAGCATGATTAGCGCCATTGGAGGCAGCAGCATCATACCGTTGTTTTTGTACCCCAACTCATAAACGCCCAGGGGCTCAAGAATGGGTACGTCAAACAGGGTTCCGCTACCTAAAAGCTCGCGAAAGAAGGCGACTACGATCAGGATAGCACCGTATCCTGCGCCGTTGCCAATTCCGTCGAGAAAGGACTTCCATGGCGGATTACCGAGCGAAAACGCTTCGATGCGCCCCATGATGATGCAGTTCGTAATGATCAAACCAACAAATACGGAAAGCTGCTTGCTGACGTCGTAGACGTAGGCCTTCAAAATTTGGTCCACGATGATTACCAAAGCGGCAACGACGACCAGCTGAACGATGATGCGGATTCGGTTGGGAATGTAGTTGCGAATCAGCGAGGTGATGAGGTTAGAAAAAGCCGTAACCACCATTACGCTCAAGCCCATAACTAACGCCGGCTTCATTTTAACGGTGATCGCCAGGGCCGAACAAATACCAAGAACCTGAACGGTAATCGGGTTGCTTTCGTTGAACGGATCAGTGAGGAGCTTGCGGTTCTTTTTGGAGAACAGGCCCTCTTTTTCTTGGGGTTTTACTTCAGTGCTCATAGTGCTGCTACGGTTAACGTATCGGTAGTTGCTTCGGGTGCCGGAGTGTTCCGGGCGGCTAAGAAGGCTTGGTAGGGTTTTAGGCAATTCTCTAGCATCGCTTGAACGCCCACTGAGGTAATGGTTCCTCCCGAAATGCCGTCGACCTGTTGGTTGCCACTGGCATCTCCCTTGCGCACTTCGATTCCGGTGTAGGTATCGCTAAAGACCACCTTGTTTGGAAACTGGTCGGTAAACATGGGGGTTGCGATTTCGGCGCCCAGGCCCGGGGTTTCGGATTTGTGGTCAAACTTGGCTCCGTACACCGTTTTGCCGTCAGACTGGAGGCTGATGTAGCCCCAAATCGGACCCCACAGGCCTTTGCCGCGCACCGGGATGATGTAGTAGGTTTGGCCGTTGTGCTCCGCTACATAAAGGGGCACCTCACGATCAGCTTCGGGCAGCGCAATGGCTGCAGCGAGGTCAATTGAACCCGGCTGCTTACCTGAAACCACTTGACCATTCTTGAGGACGAGCTGTTCCTTGATCACTTCATCGTACAGGGCCGCTGCGTCTTCGGCTTGAAGTCCAATCGATGAAAGAATGTTTGCCTTTTTCTCGAGCTCAATGTTTGCATCTTGGGCGGGCTTGAGGCCCGTGGCGGCAATAGCGAGCGCCGCTGCCACTACCACGACCAATCCGATGGCAAAGGCGTAGGTGTATGAATTACTGTTTACGTTCATGGTACTTAGGCTTGAACTGTTTGGGCGCGCTTGAGGCGCTTTTGGATGTTGGCGTTGACTACGTAATGGTCAATGAGCGGAGCCATCACGTTCATCAGAAGAATCGCGAGCATCACGCCTTCGGGGTAGGCAGGGTTAAACACGCGAATCATGATCGAAAAGACACCGACCAAGAATCCATAAATCCACTTGCCTCGTTCGGTGTGGGCAGCCGAAACGGGGTCTGTCGCCATGAACACGGCGCCGAACGCAAATCCGCCAAAGACAAGGTGGTAGTAGAACGGAACCGCCAAGTACGACTGCTGTTCTGGGCTAATCATGAGGTCGGCCACGCCGTTGAACACTAGGCCCATGGCAAGCGCTCCGAGTACGGCAGAAAACATAATCTTCCACGACCCAACTCCGGTAGAAATCAAGTAGACCGCGCCGATAAGAATGGCAACCGTGCTCGTTTCGCCGATGGAACCGGGAATGATTCCCAGGAACGCGTCCCACGCACTGTAGTCGGTTGACCCGGTGGTGGCGTACTGGCCGAGGGCTG
The DNA here is from genome assembly GCA_030831045.1 of Schleiferiaceae bacterium. Next base: position 22,071 of record JAURMB010000038.1, on the reverse strand, counting down.
TAGCTGATGAAACGCCGTCTACGTTGCTGAGTCCTGCCCAGACCTTGTCGCCCGACATGTAGGTCGGGTAGGCAAAGAACGCAAAGGCGCGCGCGGTGAGTGCGGGGTTGAGAATGTTCATGCCGGTTCCGCCAAAAACCTCTTTACCGATGAGTACGGCAAAAGCGGTTGAAATGGCGACCATCCACAAGGGGATGTCGACGGGCATGATGAGCGGAATCAAAATTCCGGACACCAAAAAGCCCTCGTTGACCGCATGCTTGTTGCGGTAGGCGAAGTAGATTTCGATGGCGAGGCCCGCGATGTAGGTCACGGCGATCATGGGAACCACCTTGAGGGCGCCGTACAGGGCGTTCTCGAGGGTCCAAAAGTTGGCCCAACCCGACTCGATTTGGCCAATGGCTAAGTGGTGTTGGTAGCCCGCGTTGAACAAGCCAAAAATCAAGGCCGGAACCAGGGCAAAAATTACCGTGACCATGGTGCGCTTCATGTCGATGGCGTCGCGAACGTGGGCGCCGCTGTGGGCGTTGTGGTTCGGAACAAAGAACATCGTCTCAAGCGCGTTGTGCAGCGGGTACAAGCCCTTGAGCTTGCCCGTCGTCACCGCAGGACGGGTGGCGTCAAAAAGATTTTGAACGAATTTCATCAGTTTCTTGGGATTAATTCATTTCGGTGTAGAGTAGGTCGAGCGCCTCTTCAGCGAGCTTCTGCAGCTCCTGCTTCGAGGGGCAGATGACTTCGCAAAGGGCAAAATCTTCGGGGACGACTTCGTAGGCACCCAATTGCTCCATTTTTTCGAGGTCCATGGACCACATGGACTTGAGCAGCGGCATGGGCAAAATGTCGAACGGAAAAACTTTTTCGTACAAGCCTGTCACGACAAACGCGCGGTCTTCGCCGTGCTGCTTGGTGTTGAGGTCGTACTTCTTTGAAGGGGTAAGCCAGCTGAACAGCGTGCGGCTGATCGACCACTTGCCAAAGCTGGGGATCACCCAACCAAAAAAGTCGGTACCTTGGCCTTCGGGGAGTACCGTGATTTGGCTAGCGTAGTAGCCCAGGTAGCCCGACGTGCCGACGCTGGCACCCGTAAGTACGCTTCCTGAAACCACGCGGTAGGCGCCCGGCTTCATTTCGGCACTCAAGAAGGTCTCGAGGTGCGCTCCCGCCACGGCGGTGATGGCGCGGGGCTTGGCGATGCCCGTTCCGCACAGCGAAACGACGCGCTCGAGCTTGAGGTTGCCGGTGCGCGCCAGGTGGCCGATCACGACGACGTCCTGATAGTTGAGCGTCCAAACGACCTCTCCCTTGTTGAGCGGACTAATGCGGTTGATGTGCACGCTCGTGGTTCCGGCAGGGTGCGGACCTTTGAATTGGTGAATTTCGACGCCGCTGGCCTTGGTGAGCGCGGGGGCGGTTTCGTTTGCCGAAATGGATAGTACGGTGCGCGGACTCAGTAGGCCAACCACCTGAAGGCCCTTGGCGAAGTCTTCTTCGCGGCCGGCCAGGGCGACTGACGGGGCCACGGCTAGGGGCTCGGTAGCCATTCCGTTGACAAATACTGCTTTCGGCTGGGCTTCTGGGTGCGCAATGCGTCCGTAGGGTCGGGACTCAATCAAGGACCACGCTCCGGCGCTCAGCAACCACTGAATCGCATCTTCGCGGTTCGCAGGGGTGCCTGCGGGCATGCTGCGGTAGCTCGTTTGCGCGTCCGCCAAAAGAACCACAGCCAAAATTTTGCGCTTCTCGCCGCGCTCGATGCGGGCTACTTCGCCGCTCACTGGGGAAGCAATGGCAATCTGCGGGTTGACTTTGTCGGTGAAGAGAATGTCGCCGGCGAGCACGCGATCACCTTCTTTTACTGCGAGTTTCGGGGCGAGGCCGCGGAAGTCGCTCGGGCGAACCGCATAAACCGAGGCGCTGAGGTGGCCATCGACGATGGCTTCGGGTGCACCAAGGATCGGGAGGTCGAGACCGTTCCGAACAGAATGTACGTTGGGCATAACTGCAAAAATTTCGCCGCAAAGGTACATTAGTCGCTGTGCAAACAGGTGAATATTTAACATGTTTTTAGCACCTTTAAACCATGCAAATAACCCGTTGGGCTTGGGCCCTGATTGCCTTCGCCGTGGCGCCGAGCCAGCTGCTTTGCCAAGCCCCTGAAATAAAGAAAGATAGCTTAATTCAAACGGTGCTTTTGCACCCCGTAGATCGCGTCGACGCGCCGGCGGCGGTAGGCCTCGGGCAACCCCGTGCCCTACAGCTCCGCTTTGACGACTTCAGCCAGTCGGTGCTCCCCTTGCGCTACGTCTGGGTGCACTGCGACCGAAACTGGCAGCCCTCCCCCATTATTGCCTCTGAATTTTTGAGCGGATTTTGGGAAGGCCAAATCGCCGAAGGCCGCCTGGCGTTCAATACCTACCAAGGCTACAGCCACTACGAAATGCAGCTCCCCGAAGAGAGCAGCATGCCTGTGCTGTCGGGCAACTACTACCTGCGGATTTTTGCCGATGAGCAGCTGCTTATTCAGCTCCCCGTGGTGTTTGCCGAGGGTCCGAGCGCGCTTCAGGTGGCCGTGCGCCGCCCGGTCGCGGCGAAGTGGACGGACCGCTACCACGAAGTCGATGCGTGGTTCCCGTGGGACGCCAGCCGCACCCAAAATCCATTCAGCGACGTACGCCTGGCCGTGCTTCAGAACCGCGACTGGAACAGCTACCGCCTGCTCGCCCCCCGGTTTGCGCAGGGCGACCGGCTGGATTTTGACTACAACGGCGGTGAAAACGCGTTTTTGGCCGGAAACGTGTTTCGGTTTGTCGACACCAAGGCGCTGCCCTCGCCCTCGCTTCGCGTCACCCGCTACGAGCTGGGCGATCGCTGGGTAGGCTTCGTTCGCCAGGACCTCTCGGCCGGTTTGGGCGCCTACGTGCGCCAGGAAGATGCGCGCGGAACCTTTGTTCCGCGGTCCGCTCGCGGCGATGCCCACACCCAAGCCGACTACGTTTGGCTAGATTTTGAACTCAAAGACAGCGAAGGATGGGGTGGCCGGCGCATTGCGCTTGAGGGCGACTTCAATCAGTACCGCCCGGGGCCGGAACACGTACTTCGCTTCGACGAAGGCCGCGGTGCCTACGTGGGCCGTGTGCTCGTGAAGCAAGGGTACTTGGAATACCGGTTCCGCGACCTCAATGCAGGCGCAGATGGGCTGGACTGGACCGAAGGAAGCCACAGCCGTTCCGCCAACCAGTATACGGCCATCGTTTATGCGCGGCTTTGGGGCGAACGCTACGATCGGGCGATTGCGTTTCGCAGCGTCGACGTGACCGACGGGGCCCAGCTGCGCATGGAGCTTGGCCAATAGCGCTACCTTTGCCCCCATGCAGCACCTGGGTACCGATTTAGCTCGCGCCGCTTCGGTGCTGCGTTCCGGCGGACTCGTCGGCATGCCCACCGAGACGGTATATGGGCTGGCGGCGAATGCGCTCGACGAGGTTGCCGTGGCCCGCATTTTTGACGCCAAAAACCGCCCGCATTTTGATCCGCTTATTGTGCATTTGGCCGACTGGAATGACGTCGACCGCGTGGCCGCCGACGTGCCAGCCGAAGCACGTGCCCTTTGGAGCGCACTGGGACCGTCGGCGCTGACGTACGTTCTGCCCAAGCGCCCTGAAGTGCCCGACTTAGTTACCTCGGGGCTTGACACGGTGGCCGTTCGCATTCCGCAGCTCGAACTAGCCCGTCAACTCATTGCCTCGGCGGGGGTTCCGGTGGCCGCGCCCAGTGCGAACCCGTTTGGGTTTGTGTCGCCCACCACGGCCCAGCATGTGGCCGACCAGCTCGCCGATCGCGTGGACTACATTCTCGACGGCGGACCCTGTGCGGTGGGCGTCGAATCGACCATTGTTTCGTGGACCAACGGGCGCGCTGGGGTGCTGCGTTTGGGCGGAATTCCCGTAGAGGTCCTCTCCGACGTTCTGGGCTACGTGCCCGAAGTGCAGCCGTCGTCGAGCCAACCCACGGCTCCGGGCATGCTGGAGTCGCACTACGCTCCGGGCAAGCCGATGCAGCTGCTGCCCCACGGAGTGGATTGGTCAACCGTAAACCGCATGGAGGGCGTTCGCTGCGTTCCGTGGACGCCGGGGGCGCACGGCCTAGACGCCCTCACGACTTCGGGAAGCTGCCAGCAGGGCGCACAGCGGCTTTTTGCGGCGTTGCGCGATTTTGCAGCGAGCAGCGACCGAGAACTGTGGATGGAATTGGCTCCCGAAGAGGGTTTAGGTCGGGCGATTAACGACCGGCTGCGCCGCGCCGCCCACCGCGCCGAAGGCTAAAGTTTTGCCCTAGGTACACGCGGCGCACAACCTCGTCGTCCGCCAGCTCTTCGGCGGTTCCGCTCTTGATGATTTTGCCCTCAAACATGAGGTAGGTGCGGTCGGTGATGGCCAGCGTTTCGTGCACGTTGTGGTCGGTGATGAGCACGCCGATGCCGCGCTCGTCGGCCAAGCGCGCCACGATGGCCTGAATGTCTTCGACCGCGATGGGGTCTACGCCCGCAAACGGCTCGTCGAGCAAGATGAATTTGGGGTCGGAGGCCAGGCAGCGCGCAATTTCGGTGCGCCGGCGTTCGCCGCCCGATAGCAGGTCGCCGCGGTTTTTGCGCACGTTGCCGAGGCTGAATTCTTCGAGGAGCTCGTTGGTACGGCGGGTGACCTCGGCCCGAGCGAGTCCGCGCCATTCCAAAACCGCCGCAAGGTTGTCTTCGACGCTCAATTTGCGGAACACAGAAGCCTCCTGCGCGAGGTAGCCAATGCCGAGCTGCGCACGGCGGTACATGGGCAAGTTGGTCACGTCGTGGCCGTCGAGGAGCACGCGTCCTTCGTCGGGGCGAACCAAGCCGACGACGCTGTAGAACGACGTGGTTTTGCCGGCGCCGTTGGGACCGAGCAGACCCACGATTTCACCTTGGTTCACGGTGAAGCTAGCCCCGTCGACCACCTTGCGGCCGCGGTAGGTTTTCACGAGGTGTTCGGCGTGCAAGGTTTTCATTCGTTGGAATCAACGCGGTTTTTGCGTTGAACGTGTGCCAAACGGCTGAGTCCAATGCTAAGTTCATACAGCAGGGCCACCGGGAGCGACACCACAATTTGGCTGAACACGTCGGGCGGCGTGATGACGGCAGACACAGCCAGAATTCCGATCCACGCGTGGCGGCGGTAGGTGCGCATGCCCTCGGGCGAGGTGATTCCAAGGCGCGACAGCAGGTAGACCGCGACGGGGAGCTCAAAAAGGAGTCCGCTCGCCACCACCACACTGGTAACGGTCGACAGGTAGGACGACATTTCAAACAGGTTCTGGATTTCACCGCTCACCGTGTAGGTGGCCAGAAACTGCAAGCTCAGGGGCACAATGACGTAGTAGCCGAAGAGGGCTCCGAGAAAAAAGAGCAGGGAAGCCGAGCCAATGAACAGCACGGAGAGGCTGCGCTCGCGCGCCGTGAGGCCCGGACTGATAAAGCGCCACAGTTCAAAAAGCACCAACGGGAACGCGCCAATTAGCCCGACAACCAGCGAAAGCCACATGTGAAGGCTGAATTGCCCGGCCATCTGGGTATTGAGCAGTTCGAGTTCAAAGCCACCGATGCAGAGCGAAGGCAGTTCCAGGTAGGTGCCCGCCTGGCAAAAGAGTTGGTAGGTTATGAACTGCGGTTCTTTGGGGGCGAGCAAGACCTGAGCAAAAATCCAGTCCATGAAGACGAAGGCCACCACCGCGCCCGCCAAAATGTAGCCCGAGGCCCGCATGAGGTGGGTGCGCAGCGCCGCAAGGTGCGCCAAAAACGGCATGCTTGAGCCTTCAGACATGCTGCAAAGGTAGGATTGGTCGTACCTTCAAGTTTTGGTGCAAATTTGCGCCGCTTTTTTCACCGCCTATGGCCACGTTTGATACGGCAAAGAGCCGTGCCTTATTGAAGTCCTTTTTTGGTTTTGACGACTTTAGGGGCCGCCAAAGCGAGGTAGTTGCCTCGGTAATGGATGGCCACGACACGTTTGTCATGATGCCGACAGGCGGCGGCAAATCTCTGTGCTACCAGCTGCCGGCGCTAGACCTCCCAGGGGTGGCGGTTGTGGTCTCGCCGTTGATTGCGCTGATGAAAAATCAGGTAGATGCCCTGCGGAGTTTCGCTGACTCAGACGGCGTGGCCCACGTTTGGAATTCTTCGCTCACCAAACGCGAGATGGTGGTGGTGCGCCAGGACCTGTCGGCGGGCCGCACCAAGCTGCTTTACATGGCACCCGAGTCGCTGAACAAGCAAGAGAACATTGACTTTTTGCGCGATCTAAACGTTTCGTTTTATGCCATCGACGAGGCCCACTGCATTTCAGAATGGGGCCACGACTTTAGGCCGGAATACCGCATGCTTCGCCAAGCGATGAATGCCATCGGCCGACGCCCCATTTTGGCGCTGACGGCAACGGCGACGCCCAAGGTGATGTCGGACATCCTCAAGACGCTTGAGATTCCTGAAGCCACCGTGATTACCACCAGCTTCAACCGCCCCAACCTGGCTTATGAGGTCGAGGCGAAGACCGTCAATGTGGAGCGGGACGTCGTTCGATTGCTGCGGGACTACGCGGGCCGTTCCGCCATCGTGTACTGCCTGAGCCGCCAAAAAGTCGAGGAGCTTGCCCAAGTGCTGCAGCTCAACGGAATCTCCGCCCTCCCCTACCATGCTGGGCTCGACGCCGGGTCGCGAAGCCGCCACCAAGACGCGTTTTTGAACGAAGAGGTCGACGTCATTGTCGCTACGGTCGCCTTCGGAATGGGAATAGACAAGCCCGACGTGCGCCTCGTGGTGCACCACGACATGCCGCGCAGCCTCGAGGGCTACTACCAAGAGACCGGCCGGGCCGGGCGCGACGGCGGCGAAGGGCGTTGCGTGACCTTTTATGCCGAGAAGGACTTGGAAAAAATGGACAAGTTTTTGTCGCGCAAGCCCGTGGCGGAGCAAGAAATCGGACGCCAGCTGCTGCTGGACGCGCGCGCCTATGCTCTGACGTCGAGCTGCCGCCGCAAGTTCTTGCTGCACTACTTCGGCGAGTCCTACGAAGAGCCCAATTGCGGGAGCTGCGACAACTGCCGGAGTCCGCACGTGGGGCACGACGCCACGGAACACGCCCGATTGATTCTCAAAACGGTTGAGCTGGGCCGCGGGCAGTTTCGCGCGCTTCAGGTTGTCAATACGCTGATTGCCAACGAAACAGCGATTCTCAAAACCTTGGGCGCACGCGGTTTGGCGACCTGGGGCACGGGGAGCGGCCATGCCGCCGGCTACTGGGACGACTTGATTCGCCAGATGATGCTCGCGGGGTTACTCGAAAAAGACCTTGAACGCTATGGGATTTTGTCGGTAACCGCCGCGGGGCGCGCCCTTCAAACGGAGTCCGGTTCGTTTGCCGCGGTTCCCTACCGCGCCTTTGACGAAGACGAAGTTGCGTTCGGCGGAACCGGAACGCCGCGCCGCGCCGCCGCCCTCGACCCCGAACTGTACGCCGTGCTCAAGGAACTCAACCGCAAAATGGCACGGACGCGCAGCATTCCGCCCTATGCCCTTTTTTCAGAGGCCTCACTCAACGAGATGGCAACGTCGTATCCGCTGAGCGTCGAGGAGCTAAAAACGATTCCCGGGGTGGGCGAAGCCAAGGCCAAACGATTCGGCGCCGAGCTCGTTGCCGCCGTTCGAGATCACGTCGACGCGCACGGCATTGAGCGGCCCGGCGATTTTGCGATTCGCAGCGCCGGCCAAAAAGGAAACCTCAAACTGTATGTCATTCAGTCGGTGGACCGCAAACTCGGCCTCGAGGAAATAGCCCGCAGCAAGCAAATTTCGGTCGACGACCTGCTCACCGAGATGGAGAATATTGTGCGCAGCGGAACGCGCCTCGGCCTTGATTACCTGATCGAAGAGTACCTCGACGAAGACTCGCTCGACGAAATCACCGACTACTTTGCCGACGAAAGCGAAGACGGTTCGCTCGACCTCGCCGTGAAGCACTTTGACCAGGAGTACGGAGCGCTGGAGCTCCGCCTTGCCCGGCTGCGCTTTTTGTGCAGCGTGGTGTAGCGCGCCGTTCGCGCACCTAGTTCAGGACGATCACCCGCGCTTCAGTGGGCCATTCCTCGGAGCCGTTAAGCCCAAGTACCGCCCTAGAGTACGCAGCAAGTTTTTGGTAGGTCGACTCGCGCACGAGTCTGGAATGTGAAAATTCGGCAGGTTGAGTAGGTTCGGCCATAGGCAGCACAGGGGTTTTGCTACCTAACGCCCAACCCGTTAGTTTGGTATTTCGACGCGGAGCATTCGCCGTAAGTTGGCCACGGCGTAGCGCATGCGACCTAGGGCGGTGTTGATTCCGACGCCCGTTTCTTCGGCAATTTCTTTAAAGCTCAAGCCGGCATGCAGGCGAAGTTCGAGCACCAGTTTCTGGTCGGCCGGCAGGCGCTGCACCGCTTCGTGGGCGTCGAGCATCCACTGCTGCGCCACCGCCCGTTCTTCAACGTTGAGTGCCTCGTCGGCCACCCCATCGCCTACCGACTCCAGGTGGTCGAAGCGAGCAAGCGGACTGCGCTGCTGCCGCCGAAAGTAATCCATGGTGGCGTTGCGGGCCACGCGGTGAATCCAAGCAGCGAACTTGCCCGACTCCGCGTAGTCTCCCGACTTAACCGAATGAATAAACTTGATCCAAACCTCCTGAAAGAGGTCGTCGGCGACGTCTTGGTCTTTGACTTTACTGAGGATGGCCGCAAAGACGGCGTCACCGTGGCGGCGCATTAACGCCTCAAAGGCGCGTTCGTCGCCGGATGCATAGCGCTCGATGAGCTCGGCATCCTGAACGTGGGAGTACAGCATAGCTAGTTGGCATTAAGACAATTGGCGTAGCTGTGCTTCGATAGGCGGCGGACTAGTTAACGGTTGCAAACCCTGCCAGAGCGGCAGAATTCGATCCAAAAATAAGTTTTTTCTCGCAATGCAAAGCGGTAAATTTGCAACTTGCTCATGGAAGACTTAGAAGTACGCGTTGAAGGTGCCCGGGTGCACAACCTGAAGAACATCCACGTGTCTTTTCCGCACGGGCATTTGGTGGTCGTGACCGGGGTAAGCGGATCGGGCAAATCGTCGCTCGCATTTGACACCCTCTATGCCGAAGGCCAGCGGCGCTACGTCGAGTCCCTTTCGGCCTACGCCCGCCAGTTCTTGGGCAAGCTCGAAAAGCCCGAGGTCGACGACATCAAAGGCCTAGCGCCGGCCATCGCAATCGAGCAAAAAGTAAGCACGCGCAACCCGCGTTCGACGGTGGCTACGGCAACCGAACTCCACGACTACCTCAAGTTGCTGTTTGCGCGCATTGGCAAAACCTATGCTCCGAGCGGAGCTGAAGTGAAGCGCCACCGCATTGCTGACGTGCTCGAAGCTCTTGAATCCCTTCCTGAAGGCGAACACGCACTGGTCACCGCCCCGCTGGACCTTTCAGGCCGAACGCCCAAGGCGTACTGGGACCTGCTAAGCAGCCAGGGCTACGCCCGCGTGTGGAATCCGCGCCAAGGCATCGTGCGGCTCGACGAACAGCCCGACGCCGACGGGGTAGAGCTCGTAGTCGACCGCATTCCGACTGGGGCTCGCGATGAAGAGTGGGAAGCCCGCGCCGCCGATTCCGTACAGACGGCCTTTTTTGAGGGCAACGGCACCTGCCACCTGCGCATCGACGGCCAATGCCTTGAATTTTCAAACCGCTTCGAGGCCGAGGGCGAGCGGTTCGAAGAACCAACCCCAGGGCTGTTCTCGTTCAACACACCCCAAGGCGCCTGCCCCACCTGCGAGGGCTTTGGGTCGGTGCTGGGCATCGACCCCGAGTTGGTCATTCCGAACCCTGGATTGAGCGTGTTTGAAGACGCCGTTGCGCCGTGGCGGGGCGAAAAACTGGGCGAATGGAAGGAGCAGTTGCTGCGCGGCGCCGAGCGCGCGGGCTTTCCGATTCACCGGGCCGTTCAGCAACTCAGCCCGGAGCACCAAGCGATGCTTTGGAAGGGCTGCGCGAACTTTTCGGGTATCGACGCCTTCTTCAAAATGGTCGAAGAAAGCACCTACAAAATTCAGTACCGCGTGCTGCAGGCCCGGTACCGGGGCAAAACGACCTGCCCCGACTGCGGCGGATCACGGCTCCGCCGCGAGTCTTTGGCGGTGCGCGTGGGCGATAAAAACCTGGCCGAGCTCCTCAATTTAACGGTGCGCGACGCCAAGCAATGGTTTGATGCCCTCAAACTCAGCGCCTACGACGCGCAGGTAGCTGATCGCCTTCTCCAGGAACTGCGGCACCGGCTTGACGTGCTGGAACGCGTCGGGCTGCACTACCTAACGCTTAACCGGCCCGCCAACACGCTGAGCGGCGGTGAATCGCAGCGCATACACTTGGCCACAAGCCTCAGCGCAGCCTTGGTGGGCTCGATGTACATTTTGGACGAGCCTTCGGTCGGACTGCATCCGCGCGACGCCGACCAGCTGCTCGGGGTACTTAAGGCCCTGCGCGACGCCGGCAACACGGTGATTGTGGTTGAACACGATGACGTGTTCATGCGGGCCGCCGACACGGTCATCGATATTGGGCCCGGCGCAGGTCGTCTTGGTGGCCACGTGGTGTACAGCGGTCCGGGAGCTGAATTGCCCAACGCCCCTACCCTCACCGGCGACTACCTCTCTGGACGCAAATCGGTACAGCGCGCCGGGCTCGGCGCCAACGCGAAGTTCTGGATTGAACTCCAAGGTGCCCGCGCCCAAAACTTAAAAGACGTCACGGTGCGCATTCCGCTCGAGCGCCTGACGGCGGTCTGCGGCGTGAGCGGATCGGGCAAAACCACACTAGTCCGCGGAATTTTGGTGCCCGCGCTGCAGAAGATGCTCGGCGAGTACGGCGGCCGCGCCGGAGCCCACGACGGACTGACCGGAGACTGGCGGCGCATCACCGCGGTGGAGGTTGTCGACCAAAACCCGATGGGCAAGTCGTCGCGGTCAAATCCGGTGACCTACTTAAAGGCCTACGACGACATCCGCAACCTGTACGCCGCGCAAAAGTCCGCGCAGCTAAGGGGTTACGCAGCCAAGCACTTCTCGTTTAACACCGATGGCGGACGCTGCAGCGTGTGCCAAGGCGACGGGTACGTCACCGTCGAGATGCAGTTCATGGCCGACGTTCACTTGACTTGCGAGCAGTGCCACGGCAAGCGCTTTATGGCCGAAGTACTCGAAGTTGAATTTCAGGGCAAGTCAATTAGCGACATCCTCGAACTGACGGTCGATGAGGCCATGGAGTTCTTTAGCGCCCACCAGCAGAAGAAAATTACCGACAAATTGCGGCCGCTAGCCGACGTGGGGCTCGGCTACATTCAGCTGGGGCAGTCGTCGAGCACGCTTTCGGGCGGAGAGGCCCAGCGCGTCAAACTTGCTTCGTTTTTGACGCGCGGACAGCAGGCCGATCCCGTGTTATTTGTGTTCGACGAGCCGACCACCGGATTGCACATGGACGACGTGCAAAAACTCCTGGTCTCCTTTGATGCCCTGATAAATTTGGGCCACACGGTACTGGTAGTGGAGCACCACCGCGACGTGCTTGCTTCGGCCGACTGGCTCATTGAATTGGGTCCAGATGGTGGACCCGACGGTGGGCACCTTTTGTTTGCCGGGGATCCGCGAGAAATGGGCGAAATCAGCAGTCCGACATCAATCGCATTAAGCTGATTTTTAGTCTTTTATATGGATTTTGTGAAAAATTTACGCAATCTTAACCTTCCGTCGGATTCGGTTATTATTTTGCGTTAAGGCGGTTATCTTTGCGACGAATCTACGAGACTGATTCGTCAGTGGAATAGGTTTATTGGTTTGGTGTGAGGCCCGGTCTTCGGATCGGGCTTCCTTTTTTACCCCCCCTCTGGTCGAGGAATAGGAGATTCAGGTTCGCTGGCGCAGTCCCTCATACAAGACCACCGCCGCCGCCACACTCACGTTTAAGGAATCTACCCGCCCGCGCATCGGAATTTTCACCCGAAGCGCGTGGGCCCAAGAGGCTTCAAGTCCACGATCTTCCGGTCCCAATACCATAGCCGACGCCTGCTTCCAATCGATGTGGTGGTGGGGTGTGGCGCCCTCAAGGTGCAGGGCAAACGGGGTTACGCCTTGCTGGCGCAACCATTCTTGCACGGACTCCCGGGGCGCAGACGCCGTAAGCAGGTGAAATACGGCACCGGTAGAATTCCGAACCGATTGCGGGCTGTAGGGGTCGCAGTCGAGGCTGCTAAAAATGACGGCATCTACGCCTACCGCGTCGGCCGTGCGCAGTATGGCCCCGACGTTTCCTGGTTTTTCGAGGCCGTCGACGACTAAAATCCACGGGTTGCTGGGCAGCCGAAGGTCTTCAAGGCGCTGGGTGGGCTGGTCCAACAGGCCAACAGCTACGGCACCGTTTTCGCGCAGCACCAGCTTGTCGTACACGGCAGCGGCGCAGCGAAAGTGCTGTCCGCGGCCCTGCGCCCAAGCCGGAACCTGCGCGGTTCCCGGCTCCCAAAAGGTCTGGCGGAGGTTCCAACCCGCGGCGACCGCGCGTTCCAGTTCGCGAACCCCTTCGACCAGGACCACAGAATCCTTGCGGCGCAGCGCAGACTTTTCTCGGTACCGAATCAGTTGACGGACCTTGGGGTTTTGGGTGGAGTCGAGTTGAAGCATTAGCCGCCGATTCGTTTGGTTTTTAGTCCTTTGGTCTGCGCCCAATCTTCGACCTTGGCGCGCACGTCGCCCTGCAGCACGATGGACGCACCCACGACGCTTCCGCCCACACTGCAGCGTTTTTTGAGTTCGCTCGCCCACGTGGCGGGCTCTGCGTGCTCGACGGTGTCGGTGAACACCACAGTCGTTGGTTTTCCATTGCGGCGCTCAAAGCGCAGCTCGAGCGTGCCTTTGGGCGGAAGGGCTAGGGTATCGGAGCTCGGCTCCGTCGAAGGTTCGCTCGAAGGCGTTGGCAGTTCAAGGCCCTTGGATTGCAGCGCCGACGCGAGGGCCGCCGCAAACGGGTTGTCGGGCGTCCCGCCGGTCGAAAAATCACCGCGCTTGCTCATGTACGAGTTTTTGGTACAGGTTAATGTACTGGCTTCCGACGGCCGCCATGGCAAATTCCTCAGCTTTTGCGCGGGCCCGTTGGCCCATGGCTTCGCGTTTGCCCGGGGCGGTCAGGAGTTCGAGCACGTCGCGCGCCATGGCCTCGGTGTCGCCAACCGCCTCGAGGTAGCCCGAGTCGCCGTGGTCCACCACCTCAGGAAGTCCGCCGGCCCGGGTGGCCACCACCGGAACGAAGGAGGCCATGGCCTCGAGGGCCGCCAAGCCAAAGGACTCCGATTCAGAGGGAAGCAAAAAGACATCAGACATCGACAAAATGCGCTCAACTTCAGTGGACTTACCCATCCAGCGCACGTCGTCGTGGAGTCCGCGCTGCTGCACGTCTTCTTCGGCCCGCGGACGCTCCGGGCCATCGCCCACCAGCACGAGGCGCACCGGAATCTGGCTCCGCACCCGCGCAAAAACATCGATCACGTCGGGAATGCGCTTAACCCGCCTGAAGTTGGACACGTGAACCAAAATGGGTACGCCGTCAGGGGCCACTTTGCTTCGGTCGTCAGCGGCGCAGCGCCCGTAACGGTCAAGGTCGACAAAGTTGGGAATCACCGTGATCGGGCGGCGAATGTCAAAAATCCGCTCGGTATCGCGGCGAAGCGACTCCGAAACCGCGGTGACGGCACTGGAATGCTCAATCGAAAAGCACACGGCCGGTTTGTAGGAAGGGTGCTTGCCCACCAGCGTAATGTCGGTGCCGTGCAAGGTGGTAACTACCGGAATATGAACACCTTGATCCTCCAAAATTTTGCGCGCCATGTAGGCGGCGTAGGCGTGCGGAATGGCGTAATGCACGTGAAGCAAGTCCAGTTTTTCGCGCTGAACCACCTGCACCATCATGCTCGAAAGGGCCAATTCGTAGGGCTGGTACTGAAAAAGCGGGTAATCTTGAACCTGAACCTCGTGAAAGTAGAGGTCGGGCTGCAGTTCGTCGAGCCGAGCCGGCATGGCGTAGCTGATCACGTGCACGCTGTGGCCCTGCTGGGCGAGAAACGCGGCCAATTCAGTGGCCAGCACCCCCGAACCGCCAAACGTCGGGTGGCAGACGATTCCGATGCGCATCAGTCGAGCTTTTGGGTTTTGACCTTGCCCTCTTCGTCGTAGTAGGTGGCGCTGATTTGGGTGCCGAATTCGTAGCGGAGTTCGGCCGCGATTCCACCCTGTTCGAAGTAAAACGTAGCGTTGCCGTGCTTTTGGTTGTTGCGCCAATCGATGCGGGACTGAATTTGTCCGTCGGTGTAGTAGAGCCGTTCCTCGCCGTGCATGCGGTTGGCTTGCCACGTTTTAACCCACATTAGGCGACCGGCTTGGTCAAACATTTTTTGTTCGCCGGACTTCTCGCCGTCGTAAAAGTGCGTGATAAAGTTGATTTGGCCCGAGGCGTGGTACTCAAAGGACGGTCCGTGCGCCAATCCTTGGCGGAACGGCGTAATGATGCGTGGCTTGCCGTTGCCGAAGTAGTGCACCGAGAGGCTGTCGCCGGGGCTGAATTCGTGGGCTATTTGCGCTTGAGCCCAGAGCGGAGCGGCCGCTGCCGCCAGCAGGCTAAAGCAAAGCGCTATACACCACCTGCTGAAGGTCGGTGCGAATGCCCATTTGGGCGAGTTTGTTGACACTGGCATCAGGATAAACGCGGTTCGAAAGAAATACGAGCACTATGCCCGTTTGCGGATCGGCCCAGGCAAAGGTACCGGTGAATCCGGTGTGGCCGAAGCTCTCGCGGCTCGCGCAAAGGCAGGCTGGTCCGCCGCCCGAGAGCTGGCGCTTGTCAAAACCCAGTCCGCGCCGGTTGCCCTGATCGCAGGCCAAGCAGGCGGTGAACCGTTGGAGCGCCTCGCTGCTTGCAAAGTGCTGCCCGTTGGCGCGCCCCCCGTCGAGAAAAAGCTGCATCATTTGGGCGACCCCTTCGGCGGTCCCAAAAACGCCCGCGTGGCCGGCGACCCCTCCGAGCAGCGCGGCTCCTTGGTCGTGCACGGTTCCGCGCAGCTGCTGCTTGCGAAAGCGCCGGTCGTTTTCGGTCGGAGCGATTCGGTCGGAGGGCGTCGGGTTAAAGCAAAGTTCCGCGCCCAGCGGACCGTACCAGTCGTCTTCAAGCTGGCGCTCGATGCTGCGCCCGTCGCGGCGCTCCAAAAAGCGCTGAAAAAGGTAGTATCCGAGGTCGGAATACTCGTAGACCTTAGGGCCGAGCGGCGCCCGAGCAATTCGAGCGATAAGGGTGTCGTGCATCCAGTGGGCGGCCCAGATTCCAGGAGCCACCGGCAGGCGGTACACCGTGTCGCGCACGGTGCGCAGGTAGCGGTGATCGTACCCGCCGTCTTGGCGGAGCATCGAAGTATAAAACGGCAGCCAGGCGGGCAGTCCCGACTGGTGGGCGAGCACGTCCTGCACCTTGGCGCGACCGATGGCGGACCCCTTGAGCTCCGGAAGCAGTTGGTCCATCGTGCGCGTCAAAAAGCCCGGACCTTCTTCGTCGTAGACTTCAAGCAGAAGCGGCACACTGGCCATGATTTTGGTCACCGACGCCAAGTCATAAATCGTTTCGGGATTCACTTTTTGGCTGCCGTCAAGCGTTCCGTAGCCCTTGTTGACGACCAGCGAACCGTGGCGGGCCACCACCACCTGGCATCCCGGGTAGGCGTTGGCGTCGAGGCCGCGCTGCACTACGTCGGCGATGCGTCGCTCGAGGTCGGGCGCAAATCCGGCGTCAGCAGCGCTGAGGGGCTGCAGCTGACGGGGCGCAGGAATTCCGCTGACCGGCAGGGTTCCAGGGGCCACGTGCTGGCCTTTGGCCACACGCACCGCACGTTCCCGAGTCTCCGGCGTGTTTTCGTAGCCCACCCAAAGGCCTTCTAGGTCTTCGACGGGCTGCCCGCGCAGGCCGTAGGGGTTGCCCAGGTGCACCACCGCGACGCGGCGTCCTGCTGCGCGGTGCTTAGCTAGGGCGGACTTCATTTCTTCGGTCCAGGCTCCCTTTTTCCAGGCGGTGGAGGTCGACGGACCAAAAATCAGGACCACCCGCTGGTCTGTGGCGGTTGCGGCGCGGAGCCCTTCGGGCGGGGTTCCTTCACCCACAAACTCCACCGCGTCGCAGGCGGGTGCTGCCTTTACCGCGGTAAACGCCTGGGCGTAGATTTCGCGGCGCAAGGCATCCCATTCGGCCCTTTGGGCTTCGTAGTCGGCGGGCGGTAGGGGCGCGGCACAGTTCCAACGCATTTTGGCGTCGATGATGCGCAGGTAGCGGCGATGGACCTCGGCCGAATCAATGCGTCCGCTGCGCACTGCGGCTTTCAGGGCGTTGATGGCGGCCCGTGGGTTCCCAACAAAAAGCAGCACGTCGTGGCCCGCCTCAAACGCGCGAACCTCAAGTTCACCCGGGGCGAGGTCCTGCGCCACCCCCTTCATGTTGAGGGCGTCCGTAAAGCTGAGCCCCTCGTACTTCAGGCTGTCGCGCATCCAGTGGGTGACCACGGCCTTGCTGAGCGAGGCCGGGGTTCCGCTCGGATCAAGCGCCGGAACGTTCACGTGCGCCACCATGACCGAGCCAACACCCGCATCAAAGGTTGCGGCAAACGGAGCCAGGTCCAGACGACGGAGCTCACGAATCGGACGACCCACCGTGGGCAGCGTGTGGTGGCTGTCGGACTCCGTGTCGCCGTGGCCGGGGAAGTGCTTGACGCAGGCCATGACTCCGGCCTGCTCCATTCCGCGAATTTGGGCCTTCGCGAGCAGCGCGACGCGGTGCGGATCGCTCCCCAGGGCGCGCTGTCCGATGATGGGGTTGCGCGGGTTGGTGTTGACGTCGACGACCGGCGAAAAGTTGACGTGAATGCCCAGCATGCGCGATTCGGTAGCCAACGCACGGCCGTAACGGCGAGCGAGCCCGGTGTCGCCCGTGGCCCCCAAGGTCAGCGGCCACGGCAGGCGCGGCACACTGTCAAGCCGCATCGCCGCACCCCATTCGGCGTCTTGGGCCATCATCAACGGAATCTTCTTCAGCGCAAGCGTTTGCAGGCGCTGAATGGCCGCCCGCTGGCGCTCGGGGCCGCCCTGCATCCAAATGATTCCGCCCACCTCACCGCGGCGAACCAGGTCCTCGAGGCGGTCGAGTTCCGCCGAGCCTTTGTTGCTGTAGCCCGCCACCATGATGAGCTGGCCCAGTTGCTGTTCGAGGGATTGCGCACGCAGTACGCTGTGTATCAAAGGGCTGCATAAAAATGCGGCACCGAGGATCCATTTGGCTTTCATAGCCCCAAAGTAGGCCAAAAATCGCGGTACCTTTGGGGGGTATGGCGCTTTTTTCCCTGTTTAAAAACCAGAGCAAACCCCGCGGTTTTCAGCTGCAGCACCGCTACTACGACGAACGCAAGGAACGCCTTGCTCAACTCGGCCAAGACGCAGGTAGCGATCCTGCGTCGCGTAAGGAGCGGCTGCACGAGGCGTGGTCGGCGAAGCGGACCACCCGATCTGCTGGTAGCAGCCAATTTTTGCGCATGGCCGGCATTTTTGGCGCGTTGTTGGTTTTGGCTTCGCTGCTCCTGAGATGAGCCTGCCCCCCATTCTCGCGCTCCCCGAGTCGGTGGCCAACCTCGTCGCCGCCGGCGAAGTCGTGCAGCGGCCTTCGTCGGTCGTCAAGGAATTGGTAGAAAACGCCCTCGACGCTGGGGCCACCGAAATCGAAGTTGCGTTGCTCGACGCCGGACGCACCCGCATTCAGGTGCGCGACAACGGCCACGGTATTGCGCCCGAAGACCTGCCCATGGCGTTGGTCCGCCATGCGACGTCAAAGCTCCGCGAGCCCGACGACCTTTTTGCCCTGACAACCATGGGTTTTCGCGGCGAAGCCCTCGCCTCGATGGCGGCCGTGGGCCACGTCAAGCTTCGGTCGCGAACCGCCGAACACGAAGTGGGCATTGAGCTGCGCTGCTCCGGAGGACAGCACGAAGGCAGCATGCCCAGCCCCGGCCCCGTGGGGACGAGCGTCAGCCTGGACAACCTGTTTTTTAACGTTCCGGCGCGGCGCCAGTTTTTGAAGTCGGACCCCGTAGAGTTCAAGCACGTCCTTGAAACGTTTGACGCGCTGGCCCTCGCTCACCCGGAGGTGCGCATGGTCCTCCGCCACCAAAATGCCGACGAACGCGTGTTTGAGCCCGGCAACCTTCGGCAGCGGACCACCGCCGTGCTCGGCCGGCGAAGCAACGAAAAACTCGTGCCCGTCGACGAAACAACCGACCTGGTGCACGTGCACGGTTTTGTGCTACGGCCCGAGGCCGCCCGCAAGACCCGCGGCGACCAGTTTTTGTTTGTCAACCGCCGAACGGTGCGCAGTCCTTACATCCATCGTGCGGTGCTCGAGGCTTTTGAAGGCCTGATTTCGGGCGATCAGCATCCAGCCTACGTGCTGTACCTGAACCTCAATCCCGAGCGCATTGACGTCAACGTGCATCCGGCCAAAACCGAGGTGAAGTTTGACGACGAGCGCGGGGTGTATGCGGTGGTGCGGAGCGCCGTGCGGCGCGCCCTCGGCATCCACCAAATCGCGCCCACGCTAGACTTTGAGGTTCCCGTCGGCGAACACATCGACTGGAGCACCCGCAGCAGGCCCGAAGCCCCAGGCATTTACGTAAATCCGAACTACAATCCGTTTTTGGCGGAGTCGGCCCCCCGCGGCAACGGCAATAGCAGCAACGGCAACGGTAGCAGCGCCGCTGCAGCCGCTCGCAGCTTGGAATTTTTGGCTCCGCCCGCGGTCGAGGGCCACGGAGTGCAGCACGAGCTCGAACTGCCCAGTTCCGGTTGGAACGAAGAAGTTCTCGACTCCGGTATGCGCCGACCCAATCCGGCGGCCGCGGCCCTAAGCATTGCTGGAACGTTTGCGCTCGTGCCCATGCCCGACAAGCTCGTGGTGGTCCACTTGGATCGGGCGCAGCGCCGCATTGACCTCGAACGCTGGCTCGATGCCCACCCCCACTCGGGGCAGAACTGGCTCTTTCCGCTGGAATGGACCCCCAACCCCGGGCTGATCGACGCCTGGCAAGACCGCCTTGCCGCCTGGGGATTTGCGTGGCAAACCGATGCCGAGGGCTGGACCTGGACCGCCGGCCCCGGGCACTGCGCCCCGGAATCGGCCATCGATTGGCTTCAAGGGCTGGCGCACGTCGACCCGGACGACCCAAGCGAACTCCGCACCTGGGTTAGCCAATGGCTCAGCGCGCACCCGCGACGGCGGGGCGACACCCAAGACATCATCGACCGACTTTTTGCCTGCAGCGACCCCTGGACCGACGACCTGGGCCGCCCCACGGCTCGACTTTTGAACGCCGACGAACTGGCCCGATTCTTTTAAGCATGCACTACCGACCTTCTGGATTCAGCTTTCTTCCGCCCGTGGTGAAGAACTTGTTGATCATCAACGGACTCGCCTTTTTTGCTAGCATCGTTTTTGGCCGCATGGGCTTTGACGTCGTGGGGCAGTTTGGGCTCTACTTGCCCGTAAGCGAACTGTTTAAACCGTTCCAGCTGGTTACCCATCTTTTCTTGCACGATACCAGCAACTTGGGTCACATATTGGGCAACATGTTTGCCCTCTGGATGTTTGGGACTCCGCTCGAAAACCGCTGGGGAAGCCAGCGCTTTTTGACCTACTACTTTGCGACCGGATTTGGCGCCGCCGCGCTGCACCTCGGCGTGAACTACTGGGAATACCTTCAGGCGTCGAACCTGCACCAGCTCAGCGGCAGCGTCGAGGCCCTGTACCATATGCAGTCGCTCGCGCTAACACCGACGGTTGGGGCCTCTGGCGCTGTGTTTGGACTGCTGCTGGGATTTGGCATGATGTACCCCAACCAGCAGATTTACCTCTACTTCTTGCTGCCCATCAAGGCCAAGTACTTTGTGGCCATCTACGGACTCTTCGAACTGTTCAACGGCGTCGCCTCGTCGGGCTCGAGCATCGCGCACTTTGCCCACGTCGGCGGAATGCTGTTTGGCTACCTGTTGATTCGCAAATGGCAGTCGAGCCGCACCCGATTCTAAACCAGCCCACGCCGTGAGCCCGTTGGACCAGCTTCGCATGTGGACCCAGCACAGCCCCATCAACCGGCTGATCGCGGGGCTTGTGCTCGTTTTTGGTATCCAGACCGTGCTCGAAGTCATCGGTTGGTTGGTCGGATGGCCTGCCGAGGTCGGAATCTTGCGCTACCTATCGCTCGACACGGAGGGACTGAGTCCGTTGTACCAGCCCTGGACGCTGCTGACCTACGGTGCGCTGCACCACGGACTCCTTCACTTGGTGTTCAACGCGCTTACCCTGTACTTCACCGCCTCCCTGCTCGAAACCCTGTGGCCGGCAACGCGCATCCTCAAGCTTTTTGCCGTAGGCGTGGTCGTGGGCGGAATCGGCGCCTGGCTGGCCGGCATCTGGCGGCCCGCCTGGGTAGTCGGCGCATCAGCCGGAGTCTATGCGGTGTTTACCGCGGCAGCGGTGCGCATGCCCGACTTTAAGGTTCGGCTGTTTATGGTCCTGGAGCTCAAGCTTTGGGTCGTGCTCGCGGTGCTGCTGGGCATGGATCTGGTCGGACTTTTTTCGCCCGACACGACGGCGAGGGCTGCACACCTTGCGGGGGCCGCTGCCGGGTGGTTTTTGGCCTCCCGGCCCCACCTGCTCGACCTGCGCCTAGGTAGTCGCTCGGCACGCCGTTCGGCGCGTCCGCTCGAAGTAGTCCGCCCAAAGGAGCCCAGCCTCGACCAACTTTTAGACAAGATTTCGGCCAAAGGCTACGATGCCTTGACCGCTAACGAACGAAAAATCCTTGCGCGCCACAGCCAAAAAAAGTAAGTGGGGCCGCCGATGGTGGTGGATTCCGCAGCTGCTCGCCCTGCCCATCACGGGGCTGGCTTGGCTGGGCATGGCTACGGACGTTGCGTTGCTGGCTCCACTTAGCCTGCTGCTGCCCTACCTGGTACTGTACCATGTGGGCTGGGGCATGATGGCCACCGCCCACCTTCACCCCTCGGCCCTTTTGGGCGGAACCTTGCTCGCCCTCCTCTGGACTCCGATGGGCAGCTGGATGCAGGTGCGTCGACCGGCTGCTCCGGCCCGCGACCCTCAGGTTTCGATGGCGTCGTGGAACGTGCACCACTGGCGCAACCGCACGTGGACCGACGATTCAGCTACCGTGCACGAAATGGCGCAGTTTGCGGTGGATCTTGACGTTGACGTACTGGCGCTGCAGGACGTGCGCCGCGGCACCGCGGCCGAATCGTTCCTTGGGGCTGAGCTCACGCACCGCGTAGAGGCCTACGATTTAGCGCTGTACAGCCGCTACCCCATCGTGCAGTGGGACCAAGTGGATTACCCCGGGGATTCGGGTCGCATTGGGTTTATTTGGGCCGACCTGCTCCTGCCCGCGGGCGACACCGTGCGGGTCGTGAACGTGCACTTGGTAAGCACCGACGTAGACCTGCGTGAGGCCCAGTCAGAACAGGCCAAAGCTGGATGGTGGCAAAGCGCCAAGCTCCTGCTCCGCCGCATGGTACGGCGGGCGGAGCCCCGTTCCGTTCAAGTCGAAGCGCTTGCCGAATGGTGGTCCGCCAGCCCTCGGCCGGTCGTGGTGCTCGGCGATTTCAACGACAGCCCGACCTCAGCGAGCCACCGAAGGCTCCGAGAGCTGGGCCGCGACAGCTTCGTGCAGTCGGGCGCCGGCTGGGGCAGTACCTACCGGGGACTGCGCGTCGTTCCGCTGCGAATTGACTGGGTTTGGACCAGCGGACCCTGGGTTGCCCTAGAGCACCAGGTGGTCAAGCAAAAGTGGAGCGACCACAACCCGGTGCGGGTGGCCATTTCAGGCAACTAGTTGCTAGCTGCTAGTCGATGG
>JAURMB010000037.1 GCA_030831045.1 Schleiferiaceae bacterium | reverse complement strand
TCGCCGCGGCCTCGCCCTTTTTGTGCACCCCTGGGACATGATGGGCAGCGACGACATGAAGCGCTACTGGCTTCCGTGGTTGGTCGGAATGCCCGCCGAGTCCAGCCGCGCCCTGTGCTCCCTCATTTTTGGCGGCGTCTTTGAGCGCCTTCCTTTGCTGCGCGTGGCCATCGCCCACGGCGGCGGATCGTTTCCCGCGACCCTCGGCCGCATCCAGCACGGGTTTGACGTGCGTCCCGACTTAGTGGCCGTCGACAACGCGGTTCCGCCCACTGAATACCTCGGCAAGTTCTGGGTCGACAGCCTCGTGCACGATCCGTACGCGCTCGACAACCTGCTCCGCCTGGTGGGCGAGGACAAAATTGCGGTGGGTTCCGACTACCCCTACCCCTTGGGCGAGGCGGTTCCGGGCGACATCGTGCGCAGCATGGACTGGTCCGACGTCGTCAAGGCCAAGGTGCTTCGGCACAATGCCGAGCAATGGCTGTATGGCAGCTAGTAACTAGTTGCTAAATGAAGCGTGGATCCGTCTCCATGACGTGGCCGCAGTTGGTGCAGCTGCGCTTGGCTTCGCTGCCGTAAAACTCCTTGAAGTGCGGAAGGAAGTCTTTTTCAATGTTGTTCAGCTCGAAGTAGGCGGCGTGCAGGGGGTTGTTGCAGGATTCGCAGAACCAGAGTAGGCCGTCGGTAAAGCCTTTACCTGCTCGTTTGCGCTCGATGACGAGGCCGATGCTTCCGGCTTCGCGCATGGGGGAGTGCGGTGTTTTGGCGGGGCACACGAACATGTCGCCGGCTTCGAGCACGTGGTCGACGGGGCGTCCGTTTTCTTGGGTGCGCACCGTGATGCGGCCCTCAAGCTGGTAAAAAACCTCTTCGGTTTCGTTGTAGTGGTAGTCCTTGCGGGCGTTGGGACCGGCGACGACCATGACGATGTAGTCCTCGGAGTCGGGCGTGAGGTTTTTGTTGCCTACGGGCGGCTTGAGTTCGTGGCGGTGCTCTTCGAGCCAGCGGTGGAAGTTGAAAACCATGACCCGAATATACTCCGCTACGGCTTAAGGACCTTCAGCGCCGAACGGCCTTCCACCTGAATCAGGTAGAGTCCGCGGGGCCAGGCCGAAGCGTCGAGGCGCAGCTCGCGGCCGTCGGCCTCGGTTTCGGCCATGAGCTGGCCGACGGCAGAACGCACCTGCACCCGTTCGCCCGCGTTCAGGCCCTCGAGCACTAGGAAGTCGGTCACGGGATTCGGGTAGGCCACGAGGGCGAGTTCTGCCGCGTCGTCACCACCTAAGATGTTGACCTTCAGCACTCGGTATAGTTGGGTGGTGCAGCTGGTGTCGTAGACGGCGAAGTTGAGAAGTCCGCGCGTGATGTCGTCGTAGCCGTCGTAAATCTTGGCGTCAATCGCGGCGGAATCCGAAAGGCAAAAGCAGTTTTTTTCGAGCTCAAGATTGAAGTCGCTGCCGTTCAAGACATTGTATAAGTTGTTGTCGCACAGCCGGTTGTCCTCAACCACGGGCACGTCGGCGGGATTGCCCCATGCCGCCACGCGGGCGACCGTTAGGCCGTTGTCGTTGTTTTCGACCACGTTGTCGGTAAAGTAGGACTGATTGTAAATCTCGGCGGCCCATACGTTTCCGGTAAAGCTGCAGTTTTCGATCACGCAGGAATTCGCCTGGTGAATTCCGCGCCCGTTGTTGGTGAAGCTGCAGTTGCGAACCCAAATGCCCCCCGGAGAATCCATAGCGCGGTAGTTCGCATTGAAGGAGCAGTCGTTGAATTCTAAGTAATTTAGAATAAAGGGATTGCCTGCAAAGAATCCGTAGTTGTTGCTGTCGAAGGCGCAGGTTAAGAAGGTCGAAGGCGCGATGTAGGACTGCGAACTGACGTTGTTCTGGCTAAACCGGCAATGGGTAATCAGGTTGGTGTCGGTCATCAGGGGCGCGGTCAGGTACAGCCCGATGTTGTTTTCGCGAAAGACCGAAGAGTCAATGTCCATGCTGCCGGGGTACATGAGTGCGTAGTAGTTGTGTTCGAAGCGCATGTGCTTCCAGGCCTGGCGGGTGCTGTCGACTTGGTCGTTGTCGAGGGCGTGGTACGCGTTTTTGAGGTGTACGGCGTTCAGGCTGGCGGTTCCGCCCTGGCTGCCCTTGATCATGATGCCCGACCAGGCGCCCTTTGAGGTGTCATTAGGCACGGCACTCTGGAACACAATGGGCTGCGATTTAGTGCCTTGAGCGACGAGCGAACCGCGGATTTCTAGGTAGTAAAGGCTTCCGGGACCCGGATTTTGAACCTTTACCACAACGCCCGGCTGAATGGTCAGGGTCTTGCCGGGGAAGACGACGATGGATCCCGTTATGACGTACGGGGAGTTCGCAAGCGTCCAGGTGGTGTTGGCGTAAATGCCCCCCTGTACGTTGGTTTGGGCGGAGGCGGACGCCGCCAAGGCAAGGCACAAGGCTAAATGAAGTAGGCGCATGTTCATAGGTTTCTTTGTCCTTTAACCATGAAGCGAACAAATGGTTCACGAGCGTGGCCATAGACTTTGGCACGTTTTTAGTACTATGCGAAACAAAGTACCAAGTTTTAATTATATCTTT
>JAURMB010000036.1 GCA_030831045.1 Schleiferiaceae bacterium | reverse complement strand
TCACCTTCACCACGCCATGTTTGAGCGCGATGAGCGGTGCCTACACGATCGACTCGAACCTTGCTACGAGCGCAACCAACTTCAAGACCATCGCAGCGGCCGTTCAAGCGCTTCAGACGTGTGGTGTGTCTGGTCCAGTTACCCTAACCCTTGCGGGGTATGTTCACCCTGTTGGCCTTGCCCTCGCCCAGATTCCTGGAGCCAGTGCAACCAACCTGGTAACCTTCCAAGGGGCTTCTGGCGGCACCGCCGAAATCAAGGGTGCTGGTGGTCAGGCTGCGGCAGTAACCCTGATGGGAACGAAGTACGTTAAGGTTCAAAACCTCCGCATCAATGGTCCGACCATGAGCGGCGTGCTTTTGACCGATAACGCCCAATATATTACGATTCACAACAACACCATTTTGGCTGATACGACGGGTACGTCGAGCTTGGTGTGTGCCATCGTAACTACGGGCAGCTTGACTTCTACAACTACCTACGGGAACAACGCCAACAACATCACGATTACCAACAACGTGATCAAGGGCGGTTACTACGGTATTCGCTTGAATGGCGGATCGACGACGAGCTTCAATACGGGCTTCACCATCAACAACAACCAAATCTTGAAGTCGTACTACTACGGTGCCTACTTCTACTACATTGGCGGTTTGACGATGCACGGTAACACCATTAAGGACTACCGAAACGCCTTCAACTACGGTATCTACGCATACTACGTTGGCGACGTGAACATTCAACGCAACAACGTACCGAACCCGTACTACTACGGTCTCGTACTTGGCTACTTGAACAACACGAGCAAGCCTGCCACGAAGAGCGTAATTTCCAACAACATGTTTGGATCAACGGGTAGCTACGCAGCCTACTTACCCTACCCGCGCCATGCTGACATCCACAACAACACGTTTGCAGGAAGCACCTACGGGTACTACGCTCTTTCAAGTACCACACCGACGCTGATTGCCAAGAACTTGGATGTGCGCAACAACATCTTCAAAGGTGGGTCGTACGCATACTACCAGAGCGGAACCATGGACTCGTTGACGTTGAACTACAACCTCTACCAGTCAGCCGGTACCAACATGTGCTACTTCGGCACGGCGAACTACACGTCGCTGGCCGCTTGGCAGACCGCGTCACCGACACTTAACGTGAACTCGGTTCAAGCTCCCGTTGTATTTGCTTCGGCAGCTGACCTCCACGTAGTCAATGGCGGACCCAACAACTTGGGTACTCCGATCGCTGCGGTCACGACCGACATCGACGGTGATGTGCGTTCTACGACGACTCCCGATATCGGTGCCGACGAGTACACGCCAATCAACAACGACATGACGGTTGAGTCTTTTGACGGAATCGCCGGTTGTGGCGACTCTACAGCCTACACCAACGTGATCGTGAAGAACAAGGGCAACATTGCCGCTACGACCTACAGCGTGAGCGTAGAAATCACGGGACCCGCGGGTGTTCAAGTTCAAACAGTCAACCTGACTAGCCAGAACTTGGCCAACTTCACCACCGACACGGTGGTTGTTGGACCGTTCAACACCTACGCCGGCGGCAACTTCAACGTTCGCGGATGGGTTGTTCTAGCGGGCGACCAGGTTCCGAACAACGACACCTTGACCTACGCTACGCCGCGCAGCGTGACTCCGTTCGCTCCGGCAGCGGTATCGCTTGACCCGACCTGCTTCAATGCTACGACGGGACTCCTCGTAGCACAGCCGATCCCGGGTGTTCGCTACGCTTGGTACGCTTCGGCTACCGACACGACGAAGCTGGGTACCAACGACTCGCTTTCGGTTCCGATGAACGGTTCAACCTACTACCTCGGCTACACCTCGTCAATCGACACCTTGGTTTCGGGCACGGGCACGCTGACCTCAACGGGCACGAACATTACTCCCTACAAGACCTTCTACATGGACGGTCGTGCACAGTACATCGTGTATGCAGACGAACTTGCCACTTTGTTGGGTAGTGCTGCGCCGTCAATGATCAGCGGATTGTCGTTTGAAGTGGTTGCCTCGGCAGCACAAGGCATGAACAACTTTGCGATCAAGGCAGGTAACGTAGCCACGATTCCTACCTCAGGATACATTACCAGCACCAGCTTTACGCCGGTGTACAGCAATGCATCCTACGTTGCTACGCCCGGTTGGAACCTGCACACGTTCACCACGCCGGTGATGTGGGACGGTACGAGCCACATGGTGTTTGAAATTTGCTTCGACAACACGTCGTACACCTCAAACTCAAGCGTTCGCTACGAAACCTTGTCGCGCACGGGAACCATCGATGGCTTCTCTGACTTGACGGCCGCCAGCGGTTGTACGCCAGGTGCCATTGTAACGGCAACCTACTCGAACAACCGTCCGAACATGAAGATTGTCGCTGAGGCTCAGGCTTGTTCAAACCTGCGCACGCCGGTGACCCTCAACATCGACTCAACGAGCGCTGATGCCGTAGCGAGCTTTCTCGAAGTAAACGCGGCTACCGGTAGCTTCGACTTCTACGCAGGCGGTTCTACGGGCCAGACCTTTAGCTGGACCTTCGGCGACGGTGGCACGGCTACCGGCGACACGGTCAGCCACAGCTACGGTTCAGCAGGGGTGTTCACGGCAACCCTGACGGTTACCGACTCGACCTGTAACACTTCAGACGTAGTATCGTTTGTGGTAACGTCGCACATCGGCTTGGGTGAGAATGTGCTCAACCAGCAGATGATGGCCTTCCCGAACCCGAACAGCGGCGCCTTCCAAGTGCGCATCAGCGGTGCGGAGCAGTTCGAAGGTCAGCTTGAAGTTCTCAACCTCATGGGCCAAGTGGTTGCCTCGATTCCGGTCGAGAAGCGCACCGCCGTTCTTGAGGTACCGATGGACCTGAGCGACTACGCAAAAGGCATCTACATGCTGCGCCTCAGCGGTGCAGAGGGCCAGTCGGTTCTTCGCGTCGTGGTACGCTAAGCACCTGGCTGCTCGCCAAGCACGAGAGGCCGCCCGATGGGCGGCCTCTTTTTTTTTGCACCTTGAGTACGGCGCGCGGACGACAGGCAATCTGACGGCGGGCGCAGGACTGCGGGGGCGGCGCGCTAAATAAATGGATTGGTCCGCTCCGAAAGGAGTTCGAGTCGACGATTTGCGTAGTCCACACCGTAGACGGCGGGAATGCTCCGCGAGGTGTGCCGCGACCACAGCGCATAGGCGTTGGAACCGGTACCCAAAAAGAGCACCTCGTCGCCGGCTTGGAGCTGGGGCAGCATGCACCCTTTTTCGAGGTAATCGCCCGCGAAGCACAGGGGTCCAGCAAGGTCTGTGAGCACCGGGCTACCGATAACTTCGGCGCCTTCGCGCAGCGGAAGCCACGAAATCCCCCGCGGACGTACGTAGGCGTCGCGAAGCAAAAAGTCCGCCCCCAGATGAAGGTAAACGACCGAACGGTCCCCGCGCGGTAAAACGTATTCGACGTCACTAAGGGCATAGCCCGTGTGAAAATGGGTCCACTGACCGAATTCAGTAACGAGGCTAAAGTCGGACCAAAGTTCAGGAACCGAAGCGCGAAGTGCGCGCGCGTAGGCCGTCATCTGGGGCGCCGAACCCTGCCCATCGAGGTGCTCGGGCTTCAGCCCTCCCCCGATGTCAAGGGTCGTAATGCGGCGGCCAGATCCAGCGGCAGCAAGGCGCTCGTTGGCCTCCACGGCCAGGTCGCGAAGTCGGGTGAGCGCGCGCACGGCTCCGTGGGTATCGTTCATTGACGAACCGGAATGCACGTGAAGCGTTTCGATCGGATGCGCAAGCACGGCTTCGAGGATTGCCGCACGGTCGGCGATGGGCGTTCCAAACTTGGACTCGTCTCCGCTCACCTGGTAGACTGAAGGGGCGTCCACTTCAACCATAGGGTTGATGCGGAGGCCCAGGCGCAGCCGTCCGGCAAATGGCTTCAGGCGATCAAGTTCCTCGAGGCTGTTGGCGTTGACGAGCATTCCGGGACTGTTGGCGGCGCAATCCTCCAACTCGTGAGGCCGCTTAACGGGCGAATCAAACACGATTCGCTCGGGCGGACATCCCGCAGCCCGGGCGAGCAAAACCTCTTCCCAGGTGGCGGCTTCGAGGCCAAATCCCCGGTCCACGATGTGGCGCAGCACCGCGGGATGCGGCTGCGACTTAATGGCAACGGCGTGCACCGCGCGCTCGTGGCCCCAGCATGCGGCGAGCGCATCGAGGTAGGCATCGAGGGCGTTCCACGACACCAAAAGAACCGACGAATCGTGCGCGGTTTTCAGCGGGCGAAGGGCATTGGCGGCCCAAACGGCTTCGTCGGCGAGCGGATGCATCACGAATGTTCGAAAAGCTCGACGGCGGTTGATTCGATCAAATCCACCAGGTGAAGGTCGTTAAAGGGGTCAAAACCATCAGCCCCCATCATTTTGCGAATGGAGTACGATCCAAGGGCCAAGCGAATGAACGAGCGCTTGCCGTAGCGCACCGGCTGCCCCATGAAAACCCGGTGAAACCCGTTGAACCCTGTGTGGTTGGTTAGCACGAGTCGGTCAAACAAGGTTTTGAGTTGGTCGTAGTCGAGCTCGCGGCCACCCGCCGATACGGTAAACGAAATAATGCTGTCGTTGGTCAACTCAATATCGGGCATCATGCCAAATCGGTCGCTCAGGGCGAGGCGGCCAACCACCACGCGGTTCCAGCGGCGAATGAGCGCGTCGGTTTCTTCTTGGGGGTAAGCTAAGTAGGCCTCCATTTCGTCGAGGGCGATTTCCCAGCGCAATCGGAGTCCGACGTTGGCGTACTCGGGCCAAAGGGCGCGCAGCTGCGGCAGGTCGGGCGGAGCGTCTGCCGACGCAAACAAAGCGCCGTAGGCCGCAAGGTGGTCCGCCGGGCGCCCAGCCAAGCGTTCGGTCCAGAATTTGGGTACCAAAAGAGCTCCGCAAAAAGGCGGAGCCTGGTAAAACTTAGAGCCGGTTACCATGAGCATCACGCCCTTTGAAATGAGCTCGTGGACCAAGCCGCGGTGGGTGCGGAACTGGCACATGTCGACCACCCACATCACTCCGTCGCGAAATTCATCGATGATGTCGAGGTCGTCCTTAATTCCTGATTTTGAGCCAAATACCAAATTTCCAACGATTGGCTGACCGGGACGCGCCGCAATAATGTCGCGAATCGCCTGCTTGCGGTCAGAAATGTGGCCGCTGTCTTCGCGGGCGGGCAAAAACTGCACGTCGACGTCGAGGGCCTCGGTGACCATTCCGCCCTTGGGAACCGCAGCGCCAAACTGGTTTTGGTTGGCGTAGTACTTGCCTTCGGCGGCCAAAATGGAGCCTGAACCCAGTTCCTCGGGGCAGCTCACGATGTTGGTGATGCGTTGGCCGGGGTTGAGCATCGACTGCATCAGCAGCGGCCAGTACATCATGTCGCTGCCCGAGGGTCCGAAGTACACGTGGAATTCGTCGTTGCGCCCGCCGCCAAAAAGCTGCTGCATGCGCTTGGTTTGGGTGCGCATCCACTTAGCGTCGTCGGCGGCGCGGTAGTCGCGCTCAAAGCGCCGGGCCGTTTCGTGACCCGCCGGCGTCAGGGTGCCGCAGGTGCACGAACCGCGCATCAACAGCCCCTCGTACTTCATGGGGTTGAGGTGGTACTGGTTGGCGTCCGTTTCGGGGCGCAGCGCGATGCGTTCGTCGCATCCCGCTAAAAGCCATTGCTGTATCATTCGTGGTGCCGGTAGGCCCGGTGCTTCATTCCGTTACTTTGTTCAAGGGTCAGCCAGGCAAAATGGCTGTCGTGCGTCAATCGGGCCTCGCGGTCGGCCAGTTGGCGGACCAGGGTTTCTTCAGCGAGGTAGTGCGCCTGGTACTCGAGGTTACCTGCGTAGGACCAGCGTTCAGAATAAATCAGCTGGTCGGCCGACGGATGGGCGACGTACCAGGCCCCCTCCCCGATTCCGCCCAAATACTCAGCGTGCAGCGGAACGTCACCGGGCCGTTGGGCCGGCGCTTCGAGCTTTCCCACTACCTCGTCGCGGTTGAGGTGGGTGGTTTTACTGCGGCTGGCTGAAGCAAAAATCTTGGCGGTCACGTCCCACCAAGCTTTTACCATAGGGGCCTGCTTCCAGGTCGCGTGACCGCTGCGCCACTCTAGGTAGCTGGAACCGTCTTGAGCGGCTGCAAGCACGTTAAAAAAAGGCGTCGGCGCGGAGTAGGTTATGGGTAGGCGGTAGCGACGGTGGTGGCTGGGCTCGTGGCCAATGCCTGCCAGAAGCGAAGTTTGCACGAAGCGTGCGCAGTTCGTCTGCTTGGGGTCGAGGCCGTGGTAGCCAATCAGCCCGCCAAACTGCAGTTCGCGCGCTTTGGCGTCGACCAAGTCCACATTGGGCGTGTAGTAAATCGAGAGCTGCAGCAGGCCTTCGCCGTGGGTGGCCGCCGACTTCGCCTCAAGCTCGTGGCAAATGGCTTCCACGTTGGTTAATTTGCCTTCGGCGTCCCACTGCGGAACCGTTGCAAACGCCAAGGCCGGATCGGTTTCCCCCGAACGAATGCGTCCCATGCGGCGGGGCGTAATGTAGCGTCCGAAATCGTAGTAGCGCAGGTCGGTGCCGTCGGCCACCATCATGGCGGCGTGGCCCACCATCATGTTCACGTTTTTAACCACCCCGATGGAACGAAGAAATTTTAGGATTCCTTCTTCACCTCGGGCGGTCACCTCAGGCCATGCAAGCACCAAAACTGCGGAATTCCGCGGCAAATTCGCCATGATTGCAAAGGTGCAGTTAAATCGCCGTTACCGCAAATGTGATTGGGGTCACAAAATGGCCAATCAACCCGCGTTAGGTTTACCTACCCTAACACCCAAAAAACTATGAAACACGTTGATGTACTGATTGTTGGCGGCGGAACGGGCGGCATCATGACCGCGGCCCAACTTCGCCGAAAGCTGCCCCAATTGCGTGTCGCCCTTTTTGAACCGAGCGAAACCCATTGGTACCAGCCCGCCTGGACCCTTGTGGGAGCGGGCACCTTCAACATGGCCGCAACCAAGCGCCAAACAGCCGACTACATACCCAAGGGCGTTGCGTGGGTGAAGGAGCGCGTCGCCAGCCTACAGCCAGATCAGCACCAAGTCACCACCGAAGGTGGGTCGACCTACACCTACCGCTACCTCGTGCTAAGCCCCGGATTGGTGTACGATTTGAGTCTGATTCCAGGACTGGCTGAGGCCCTGGAGACCCCCTCGGTGTGTTCCAACTACCTGGATCCCGAGAAAACCTGGCGCATTTTGCAGGAATTCAAGGGCGGAAACGCCGTGTTCACGCAGCCCGCGACGCCCATTAAGTGCGGCGGGGCTCCGCAAAAAATAATGTACTTGGCAGAGCACTACTTCAGAAAGCGCGAAATCCGAGAACAAACCAACGTCGTGCTGGCCACACCCGGCGGAGTAATTTTTGGCGTCAAAGAGTTTGCCAAGACCCTAAACCACATTATTGCCCGCCGGAACATCATTTTTAAACCGTTTTATGCCCCGGTCCGCATCGACGGGGTGAACAAAACCGTAACGTTTCGCTACAACACCGCATTGGCCGGCAACGACTGCATGACCCAAAAGAACGTGAAGCTTCACGAAGAGGTGCAGGGCGAGACCGAAATGGTGATGCCCTACGACATGCTTCACTTGGCGCCCCCGCAGACGGCCCCGAAGTTCATTCAAGAAAGTCCGCTCGCGGTGGCCGAGGGCCCCAACAAAGGGTGGCTCGAAGTCGACATTCACAAACTGAACCATGCGAAGTTCCCCAACGTCTTCGGCATTGGCGACAGCGCCGCCCTACCGACGGCCAAAACCGGCGCGGCGATTCGCAAGCAGGTGCCCGTGGTCGTTGAACAGATCCGCGCGGCAGAAACCGGCACCGCATCGCCCTTTGAATACAACGGATACTCGAGCTGCCCGCTGGTAACCGGGTATGGCCGCATGGTGCTCGCTGAGTTTAAGTACGACAACGTGCGCGACAGCGATCCGCTTTTGAGCACCTTTGTCGACACCACCAAAGAATCGTGGCTGATGTGGTTGCTCAAAAAGTACGGTTTGCCCTACTTGTACTGGAACCAAATGCTGCGCGGCAAAATGTAGTGCCGGTCGGTGGACCGTCGGTTGTTCCGTGCGACTGAAGTCACCGTGGAACCGATAAAACAGACGCACCTTTGCACTTATGATCCTGCTCGCCTACTTCGCCTCGCTGCTCATCGGACTTTCGCTCGGACTTTTGGGCGGAGGGGGGTCCATCCTCACCCTTCCGGTGCTGGTGTACTTGTTTGGTGTCGGAACGGTCGAGGCCACCGCCTACTCGCTGTTCATCGTTGGCGCTACCGCCTTGGCGAGCATTGTTCCCAAAGCCAAAGCGGGGCACGTCGACGTGCGAACGGCCTTTTGGTTTGGCCTGCCTTCCGTGGTGGCGGTGTACCTGACGCGAGCCTACGTGATGCCCTGGATCCCCGACCCCATTTGGACGGGGGACGGGTGGGCCCTGAGCAAATCGACCGGACTCATGCTGCTCTTTGCCGTTCTGATGCTTGCCGCGGCGCGCGGAATGATCGTCGGGCGCAAGCCTGCTGTAGCTGAAGCTGAACCACAGCAGCCCATGGGGTCTGCGGCTAAGATCGGCGTAGTCCTGGCCGAAGGCGCGGGCGTCGGGGTGCTAACCGGTTTGGTAGGCGCTGGGGGCGGATTTTTAATCATTCCCGCCCTCGTACTGGTCACTGGGCTCGAAATGAAGGTCGCAGTAGGCACGTCGCTCACCATCATCGCGGCCAAATCCTTAATTGGATTCACGGGAGACCTAGGGCACCTCGAACTGGACTGGGCGTTGCTCCTGAGCGTTACGGCCGTCGCCATCTGCGGCATGGTGATCGGAACCCTACTGTCGAAGCGCGTCGCGTCGGCTCCCCTTCAAAAAGCATTTGGCTGGTTCGTCTTGGCCATGGGCCTCTTCATTTTGAGCCGTGAATTTTTCGTCTAAACCCAACACCCAACGTACCTTCAACCCATGATGAACGTAGAGCAGATTTACACCGGTTGCTTGGCGCAGGGCGCCTACTTTATTTCGTCCAACGGCGAAGCGGTGGTCATTGACCCTTTGCGCGAAACCAAGCCCTACCTCGACCGCGCTGAGGCATTGGGCGTGCGCATTACGCACATTCTCGAAACGCACTTTCACGCCGACTTTGTTTCAGGACACGTCGCGCTTTCGAAGGCTACCGGG
>JAURMB010000001.1 GCA_030831045.1 Schleiferiaceae bacterium | reverse complement strand
GTGCTGCTGGCGGTCTTGGGCTATGCCCTCGGAACCTACGGCGGCTGGCTGTCTGGCCTGATGATGTATGCAATTTCGGGCGACTCCAGCCCCCTGATGCTGCCCTAATCTGACCAAATTTTTGTAGGTTTACGGCCGTGAAACAATCTGCTGAACTCCGCCGCAACTGGCTGACCTTCGCCGTTCTAGGCCTTATTCTCACCGGACTCGGACTTTCGCTGGTCGGCGAAGCCGTTATCGCCAAAATGGCGCAGCAAGCCTACGTTCTGCTGGGCACCGCCGGACTGGTCGCCTTCAACGCTGGCCTCAGCATTTTTGGCCAGGCCGTTATTTACCGCTACCGCTACCTCAAGGCCCACGGCCGCGAAGAGTCGGACCGCCGTTCAGGCCAGCGCCGCCACCGTGGCCGCGGGCGCAAGCGTCCGAGCGGTTCGGGAACGGGCAACAGCACCTCGGAAGGCGGCGGACGCAGCAGCGGCTTCAAGTCGCGCTTCGAAGAATAAGCTCGATCTCGGGCGAGGAATTCGCCGAAGACCCCCTGCAGCAACGCGGTTTCTGCCCTAGCTTCACGTCCTCAAATTATGTGTGGAATTACCGGCGTTTACGGACCCCATTTAGGCGCGGAAGCGCGCGAATCCGCCGTGGCGTCGATGAACGCCGCCCAAACCCACCGCGGCCCTGACGGGTCGCACTTGGCGAGCGTTGGCCCGGTCACCCTTGGTCACAACCACCTAAAAATTATGGACTTAACCGAGGAGTCCAACCAGCCCTTCTGCTTTGAACACCTGAGCATGGTGTTCAACGGCGA
This sequence comes from Schleiferiaceae bacterium, assembly GCA_030831045.1. The sequence goes on along the minus strand of JAURMB010000001.1, from coordinate 12,881 downwards.
GGTCTACAACTACGTGGAGCTCCGCCAGGAACTTCAGCAGCACGGCTACCGCTTTGAGACGACCAGCGACACCGAGGCCATACTGAAAAGCTACCACTTTTGGGGCGCCGACGCGGTGAACCACTTTGTGGGAATGTGGGCGCTCGCCATTTGGGACGACCGCGCGCAGCGCCTGTTTTGTTCCCGAGATCGCTTTGGAATTAAGCCCTTTGTGTTCCGCCGCGACGAACAGGGCGGCCTGTGGTTCGCCTCCGAAATCAAGGCCCTCAAGCAAAGTCCGGGCTTCCAAAAAACACTCAATGTCGACCAAGCCAACCTGGGCTTAGGACTCGGCTGGATCGGTTACGGCACCCAGACCTACTACCGGGGGGTTGAAGCCTTGGCTCCGGCCCACAACCTCATCGTCGACGCCTCCGGCACGCGCATTCAGCGCTACTGGTCGCTGGACCCCCTGGCCAAGCGTTCGGGTGACCCTCGGGAGCTCCAGCGCGAATTCGCCGAGCGCTTCAACCAGTCGCTCGAAATTCACCTGCGCAGCCAGGTTGAAGTAGGGGCCTGCTTGAGCGGAGGCATCGACAGTTCCGCCATCGTGTCGAGCATGTGCCGCCTGCGCCCGCAGCAGCCCCAAAAGGTTTTTCACATTTACTACGCCGACTTCGTCGACGAACGTCCGTTTGCGCAGCAGGTGCTCGACGCCTACCCGCAGGCTGAGGCCCACTACTACAGTCCGAGCGGACACGACCTCGAGTCCTACTTCGCCGGGGCCAGCTCCGCCGCCGACGCGCCCGTGAACGGCTCGTCGTTCCTGTCGCACTACGCGCTGATGGACCTGGTCAAGCAAACCGGACTGAGGGTGCTCATCGACGGCCAGGGCGCCGACGAATACCTGGGCGGTTACTTGCACAGCTTTTATCCGCTCTTTGCGGACCAGCTTCGCGGGGGCCAATGGTCCGCGCTCGCTCAAACGTTTGCTGGCCACAGCCGCAAGCAAGAATTTGGATTTGCCGAGCGCCTGTCGGTTGCCCTCAAAACGCTCATGGTCCTGGGCGGAACCGAACAAATTCACCAAGCCAAAGGCCGCCACGAGCTGGCCCAGGTGCTGCAGCACAGCGCCCGCGCCCTCAACCTCGACCTCGAACCCTACAGCACGTCGTACCTCGACAACTTTTTGTACCATTTGATGGGCACAACTTCGCTGCCCACCATTTTGCACTACAACGACCGCAATTCGATGTCGTTTGGCATCGAGAGCCGAGTGCCCTTCTTGGACCACCGACTGGTCGAATTCGGTTTTTCGGTTCCCAACTCCGCCAAAATTTCGCCCGAAGGCGCCACCAAGAGCATCTTGCGGGAAAGCATGGCGGGCATCATTCCCGACGCCATTCGCACCCGCTACGACAAAAAGGGCTTCGTGACTCCGGGCGAAATTGCGTGGCTCAACGGGCCGCTCAAGGACCTGCTGCACACGTCGTTTGACGCGCTGGACTGGCTCGATTCCGCCAAGCTCGACCGACTTCTGGCCGCCTACCACGCCGGGGACCGACGCCACGCCAAGCTGGTGTGGAAGCTCTGCGCGCTGAATTACTGGATTAAGACCGATTTCTAACCAAGCAAACGGGGTTGGGGCGCCCGTGGTAAATCCGGACCGCATTTTGTAAAACCTTTTTTACATTTTGTCTAATTTGTTTTACATTTGAGTCCATATTAACTGCAACACCATGAATCCTTATTTTGAATTTCCCGCATCGTGGAAGCGTCCCGCCGCCACCGTGTTTGTTCTGAGTACCGCCGCGGCGCTATTTTGGCTCATCGCGGGTGCCCCCGACGGCGGACTGATTTGGCTGCGCGGATCCGCCCCGGCTCTGGTCTACGGCGAACCCTTTGGTCCCGCCTACAATGGACCGGCTTGGGTGGCCAATAACTACACCGACGAGCTCCTGCTGAGCGTAATCACCCTAAGCGGCGTGCTCACTGGCTTCGCCAAAGAGCCCGTTGAAGATGAGCTGATTCGCCAAATTCGTTGGAAGGCCCTAGCCAACGCCACCGTGTTGAGCACGCTCTTTTTGCTGCTTGCAACATGGACGGTTTATGGAATTGCGTTTGTTTATGTGCTGTACGTGCAAACCGTGGCGCTCCTGGTAGTGTTCAACACCCAGCTCGCGTGGTCGCTTCGTCGTTTTTATTCTGCACAGCATGAAGAATAGCATCAAGTCGGAACGGGTGCGCCGCAATTGGTCGCAGCACGACCTCGCCGAAGTCTTAGGGGTCAGCCGCCAAACGATCAATGCGATCGAGCAAGGAAAGTACGCTCCAAGCCTACCCCTCGCGCTCAACCTAGCCCGCACCTTTGGCGTGCCGGTCGAGCAGTTGTTTGACGGCGAGTAACCGCCAAGGCGACGCCACCTAAAATCCCCTCAGCATCCGGTATCGGGACTGAGGGGTTTTGCTTTGCTGCCCCACGAGGATTGCACGGGAACCCCCGGCGCGGACCTGGACGTGGTTGAATGATCCAAGGGGCCCAAGCCGGGCGGCGTTCGCCGCCGCCGCTTTTTTTATGGGCCACCCCGTCGAAATGCGCTTCCCTCCGCGGGCCATAAAAAAAGCCGCGCAGGGTACTGCGCGGCTTGGGTCCCTTGTTGCCCCACTAGGACTCGAACCTAGACATACGGAACCAAAATCCGCTGTCCTGCCAATTAGACGATGGGGCATCTTTATTGGGACGGCAAATGTAGCGCGGGATGGGCAATTGCCCAAACGGCTATTAAAGCGGAATATTCCCGTGCTTGCGCTTCGGACGCGCCACCGACTTGTTTTCAAGCATAGCAAAGGCGCGAATTAATTTCGCCCGCGTTTCGTGCGGAAAAATCACTTCGTCCACATAGCCTCGTGCCGCCGCCTGGTAGGGGTTGGCAAAAGCCTCGGCGTACTCGGCCTCCTTTTGGGCCCAAACCGCTGCGGGATCTGAAGCCTTGCTGATTTCGTTCTTGAAAATAATTTCGGCAGCGCCTTTTGCACCCATCACTGCGATTTCGGCCGAAGGCCATGCAAAATTGAGGTCGGCCCCAATGTGCTTGGAATTCATCACGTCGTAGGCCCCGCCGTAGGCTTTGCGCGTGATGACCGTGATGCGCGGAACGGTCGCCTCACTGAACGCATAGAGCAGCTTGGCGCCGTGCATGATGATGCCGTTCCACTCCTGGTCCGTTCCGGGCAAAAATCCGGGCACGTCCTCGAGCACCAAGAGCGGAATATTGAAGGCGTCGCAAAAGCGCACGAAGCGCGCCGCCTTGGTCGACGCATGAATGTCCAATACCCCCGCAAGGTAGGCGGGCTGGTTGGCGACGATTCCGATTGAGCGTCCAGCGAGGCGCGCAAAACCCACCACAATGTTGGGCGCGTAGTCCTTGTGCACTTCAAAAAAGCTCCCCGAATCCACCACTTCATCGATCACTTCGTGCATGCCGTAGGGATGCTGGGCGCTCTCGGGGATCACCGCGTCGAGCTTGGGCCGCCGCTCGTCGGCTCCGCCTGCATAGGGAAGCTTTGGAACCCCGTCCATGTTGTTTTGCGGCAAATAGCTCAAGAGTGTTTTAAAGCCTTCGATTGCCGCCACTCCGTTGGGGTAGGTAAAGTGCGTAACGCCACTTTTGGTAGCGTGGGTGATGGCGCCACCGAGCTCCTCTGAGGTCACCTCTTCGTGGGTCACCGTCTTGACCACATTGGGTCCCGTTACAAACATGTAGGAACTGCCTTCGGCCATTCCGATGAAGTCCGTCAGGGCCGGTGAATAAACGGCTCCACCCGCGCACGGGCCCAAAATCAAACTCAGCTGCGGAATAACGCCCGACGCCAAGGTATTCCGGTAAAACAAGTCGGCATACCCGCCAAGACTTACCACCCCCTCTTGAATGCGGGCTCCACCCGAATCGTTAAGGCCCACGATCGGAGCGCCGTTGTCGAGCGCCAAATCCATGACGCGGCAAATTTTCTCGGCATGCGCCTCGGCCAGCGAGCCCCCCAGCACCGTAAAGTCTTGGGCGTAGGCGTAGGTAAGTCGGCCATTGACTGTTCCGTAGCCCGTAACGACGCCGTCGCCCAAAAACTGCTGCTTGTCGAGGCCAAACAGGGTGCTCCGGTGGGTTACTAACGCTCCCAATTCCTCAAAGCTGCCCTCGTCAAAGAGCAGTTCAAGGCGTTCGCGGGCCGTCAGTTTCTTTTTGGCGTGCTGGGCGTCAATGCGGGCCTGCCCTCCGCCGAGTTGGGCTTCGGCGCGCTTTGCGGCAAGTGCGTTAAACGATTGGGTGCGATCCATCAAAGAGCACGAATCAAAAGGATACCGCAGCTGTCCTTGGAGGTAGCCAGACGGTACGTTTTGTCTAACCCAAAAGCGTAGACCCCGCTTTTTCTAGGTGTAGCGGTCCAAAACTCCTTTTGTCCTGCAGTGAGATCTGCAAGTGAAAGTGCATCAATCAGGTAGGTGGCCTCATCAAACGTGGGAAGTCGCCAATCGGACATTCCTTTGTGCGAAATACCTCCCGCCATTAAGGTGTTGTTCGGCAACGGATGTACGTTTTCGTCTTTAAACGAAACCACAAAACCACTACCCTCCTGATCTTGAACGAGCCAACCGCCGTTTGCTGCGAGAAATTTGACCTTCGGTTTTAGTTGTTGTCCTAAGTTCGAGCCTCTTGCTTTCGTCGCAGAACGCGGATTAGCCTCTTTTTGCTTGGCTTGCACCGCAGGAGTTCGGGTGGCAACTTTTTTAGGGGCGGATTTGGACTTTACCTCTTTGGCTGGCGCTGGAACCACTTCGGGCTCTTCTTCTTCGTATTCTTCGTCTTCCAGATCTTCGTCGTCGTCGAACTCCTCCTCATCGTCAAACTCGTCTTCGTCATCAAACTCATCTTCGTCAAGTTCTTCTTCGGCCAAATCTAGCGAATCAACCTCCTCCGCTTTGGCTTCGGTGTCGCCGGCTTCAGATGAACAGGCTGTGCCCACGATAAGGATTAGGCACAATATGGTGAACAATCGAACAGAATAACTCATTTTCACTGATTTAGGTAGCCTAAGTTAGCAAATTAGTCGTTCAGCTTCAGCACCGCCAAGAAGGCCTGCTGCGGAATCTCTACGTTCCCCAACTGACGCATGCGCTTCTTGCCCTCCTTTTGCTTTTCGAGCAGCTTGCGCTTGCGGCTAATGTCGCCACCGTAGCACTTAGCGGTCACGTCCTTGCGCAGGGCCGAAAGGGTTTCGCGGGCGATGATCTTGGCCCCAATGGCGGCTTGGATCGCGATCACAAACTGCTGGCGCGGAATCAGTTCCTTCAGCTTTTCGCACAGGCGGCGCCCGATGTCGTAGGACTTGTCCTTATGGATCAGCGCCGAAAGCGCATCGATCGGGTCGCCGTTGAGCATGATGTCCACCTTGACCAGGTGCGAAGCCCGGTACCCAATGGGGTGGTAGTCAAACGAAGCGTATCCGCGCGAAATCGTTTTGAGGCGGTCGTAAAAGTCAAATACGATTTCGGCCAGCGGCATGTCGAAGTTCAGCTCGACGCGGTCAGCCGTGAGGTAGTTCTGGCCGGTGATGACTCCGCGCTTATCAATGCACAGCGACATTACGGCGCCCACGTAGTCCGATTTGGTGATGACTTGGGCCTTGATGAACGGCTCTTCGATGCGGTCGAGCCCCGAAGGGTCGGGGTAGTCTGACGGGTTGGTCACGAGCAGTGCCTTGTCGACGTCGGCCTTGGTGTAGGCGAAGTACGATACGTTGGGAACCGTCGTGATTACCGTCATGTTGAACTCGCGCTCCAGACGTTCCTGAACAATTTCCATGTGCAGCATCCCGAGGAATCCGCAGCGAAAACCAAATCCAAGCGCCGCAGAGGTCTCGGCCTCAAAGGTGAGCGACGCGTCGTTGAGGCGCAATTTTTCAAGGGCGGAACGTAGCTCCTCAAACTCTTCGGTCTCGACCGGATAAATTCCGGCAAAAACCATGGGTTTAACGTCTTCAAAGCCCGCCACCGCGGCTTCGGCCGGGTTGGCCACCGTCGTAATCGTGTCGCCGACTTTTACCTCTTTGGCTTCCTTGATTCCGCTAATGATGTAGCCGACGTCACCGGCAGCTACGAAGTCGCGCGGCTCCTTGTTGAGGCGCAGGATGCCGATTTCGTCGGCAAAATACGTCTTGCCGGTCGCCATAAACTTGACGGCCTCGCCCTTGCGGATGGCGCCGTTTTTCACGCGAAAGATGGCCTCGATTCCGCGAAACGAGTTGTACACGCTGTCAAAAATGACCGCTTGAAGGGGCGCGTCGGCATTGCCTTTGGGGGCCGGAACTCGATCTACCAACGCATCCAGCAGCTCGGGCACGCCGAGGCCGGTCTTGGCTGACACGCGCAAAATGTCTTCGCGCTTGCAGCCGATGAGGTCAATAATTTGGTCTTCTACTTCCTCGGGATTGGCGCTCGGAAGGTCTACTTTGTTGAGGACCGGAATGATTTCGAGGTCGTTCTCAATGGCCAAGTACAGGTTGCTAATCGTTTGTGCCTGAATGCCTTGTGCGGCATCTACGACGAGCAGGGCCCCTTCGCAGGCGGCGATGCTTCGGCTCACCTCGTAGCTAAAGTCTACGTGGCCCGGTGTGTCGATTAGGTTGATGCGAAACTTCTCGGTTCCACGCTGGTAGTCCATTTGGATCGCGTGGCTCTTGATGGTGATGCCGCGCTCGCGCTCCAAATCCATGTTGTCGAGGAGCTGGTCCATCTTCTCGCGCGACGTCACGCTTTGGGTTACGTCGAGCAGGCGGTCGGCCAAGGTGCTCTTACCGTGGTCGATGTGGGCGATGATGCAGAAGTTCCGAATGTCGTTCATGAAGGCTGCAAAGGTAACCTCAGGCGTAGCCTCTTGTTCTTCGGAACTTCCGATATTTGCGCATGGCCACACCGAAACGCCCCGCCTTGGGCCGCGGACTCTCCGCGCTCCTTAACGACCACACCGCCGTCTCGGCGCAAGACCCGGGCGCCCGCGACGTGGTCTCGAGCATTTTTGAGGTGGCGCTGAGCCAAATCCAAGCCAACCCCAGGCAGCCGCGCACCCAGTTCGAGCCGGGTCCGCTCCAGGAGTTGGCCGAGTCCATTCGCCAACTGGGCATCATTCAGCCCATTACGGTGCGGCGCCTCGAGTCGGACCGCTTCGAGATCATTTCGGGCGAGCGCCGTTTTCGCGCCGCCCAACTGGCGGGCCTCGAGCGCGTGCCGGTGTACGTCCGCCTCGCTGACGACCAGCAGATGCTTGAAATGGCCCTGGTCGAGAACATTCAGCGCCGCGATTTGGACCCGATGGAGGTTGCTTTTTCGTACCAGCGCCTCATGGACGAGTGCAACCTCACCCAGCAGCAAGTGGCGGAGCGCGTAGGCAAGCAGCGCTCAACCGTCGCCAACTTTGTGGGCCTGCTAAAGCTTACGCCCTTGATTCAGGCCGGACTCCGCGACCGCACCATCAGTGCGGGTCACGCCAAAGCCCTCGTCGGCCTCGACGACCCCAACGCGCAAGACGAGCTGTACATGGACTGCGTCGCGCAGCAATGGTCGGTGCGCCAGCTTGAAGAAGCCGTGCGCCTGGTGCAAAACCCCGACGGAATTCCCGGCGCCGAAGCCCCGGTCGCGGGCAGCACGGCGGTGCGCGGTCGAAACATCAACGACCTCGCAACCGCCCAAGCCTTTAAAAACATCCTCGGGTTGCCGGCTAAAGTCCGCAAAACCGCAAACGGATCAGGCACCGTGACCTTGACGTTTCGAAGCGAAGAAGAGCTGCAAAAAGCGCTAAAAAACCTAGGGTTTTAGTACGCCCCTGGCGCTCGAATCCCAACAAAAAAGCCCGCCGTCACCGGCGGGCTTTTGCATTCTAGCTCGTCAACGACTAGCGCAGCGTCATCTCCTTGACCAAGTGTCCGGCGCCGGCGTACTTGTCGATGATGAAGAGCACGTAGCGGATGTCGCACGAAATCGTGCGCTGCAGCTTGGTTTCGTAGAAAATATCGCCCGACATCGCCTCCCAGTTGCCGTCGAACGCCACCCCGATCAGCTCGCCCTTGGCGTTGATCAGCGGCGACCCGGAGTTGCCCCCGGTGATGTCGTTACCCGAAATAATGCCCACCGGCAGTCGGCCCGTTTGGTCGGCGTAGGGGCCAAAATCCTTGGCCTTGTACAGTTCCTTCAGCTTGGCCGGAACCACAAACTCGGGGTTGCTCGGGTCTTCTTTCTGCAAGACGCCGTCGAGGTAGGTCACGTAGTCGTACTTAACGCCGTCGCGGGGCTCGTAGCTGCCCACGTGGCCGTAGGTCATGCGCATCGTTGAGTTGGCGTCGGGCGACCATACGCGGTTGGGGTCCATTTCGCGAACTCCGGCCGTCAGCAGGCGGTAGGCCTTCGACTTCTTGGCCGCGAGCGACGCATCTTGACCGCCGAAGTAGGTGGTGCGGAAGTCGTTGGCCACTTTGGTCAACGGATCGTTGGCCAGCGTAGCCGAATCGGGGTTGTCCAAAAACGCGGCAAAGCGCTTGGCGTCCATAAATAGTGACGTAGCCAAGGCATTTTGCGCCCAAGCTTCGAGGGCCGCCTTGCTTCCGCCAAAGGCCTGAAGGAACTTCGGCTGCTGGGCCGTCGGAATGTCGGCCATGTACATCGACCACAGGGCCACCATCATGTCGCGGTCGGCGCCCGCATGGAACTCGGCAAAGTTCTCCTTAGCCATTTCTTCAATCATCGGACGCGCCTTCGCAAATCCTGCTTTGTCTTTGTAGGCGCGCTCCAGGCTGCGAACGTTCCGGTAGGCAAACAGCACCGACGAGGGTCCGCGCAGCACGGCCTCCATCAAAAACACGTTGTTCTTCACCGTGGGGTTGGTCGCGTCGTAGTACTCCGCCATCAGCTTCAAGGCCTCGCCGTACTTGGCTTGGCGCTCGGGCGACGCCGACACCCACGCCGAAAACTGCTTCTCGAGGTCGCGCTTTTTGTCGAACACCTTGTTGTTTTTGAGCTGCTCGGTCTGGCCGATGTAGTACTTCCAGTAGTTGGCCGTCGACGCGTAGTTTGACGCCATCAAAATGTTGAGTGCGGGATCTGCCTGCATGTATTTTCGCAACACGGCGAGTTTTTGGTCGCGGATTTTCACCACCGTCGGGTTGTACAGGTCGATCGCCTGCTGAACACCCCAGCTGCTCAGGTAGCGGTCGGTGCGGCCCGGGTAGCCAAAAATCATGGTGAAGTCTCCGTCCTTTACGCCCTTGGTGCTCACGGGCAGGTGGTGCTTGGGGGTCAACGGCACGTTTTCGGCGCTGTACTCGGCGGGTTTACCGTCTTTGCCGGCATAGACGCGGAACATCGAAAAGTCTCCGGTATGGCGCGGCCACATCCAGTTGTCGGTGTCGCCACCAAATTTGCCCACACTGCTGGGCGGAGTTCCCACGAGGCGCACATCGTTAAACTTCTCGTAGACAAACAGGTAGAACTCGTTGCCGTGGTAAAACGTCTCGACGGAGGCCTCGTAGTGCGTTCCGGCGGTGGCCCCTTTGGCCAATTCGGCCCCCTTGGCTTGAATGGCTTTGGCGCGTTCCGCCTCGGTCATTTGGTCGTTCAGCGACCCGTTAACGGCGGCGGTTACGTATTCGATCCGCACCAAAAAGTTGGCAAAAAGCCCCGGATTCGGAAGCTCTTGGCTGCGGTCCATTGCCCAAAACCCGTCTTCGAGGTAGTTGTGCTCCACCGTCGAGTGCTTTTGAATCGCGTCGTACCCGCAATGGTGGTTGGTCAGCAGCAAGCCTTGCGACGAAATGATTTCGCCGGTGCAAAATCCGCCAAACGAGACAATGGCGTCCTTGAGCGAACCGTGGTTGATGTCGTAGAGGTCCTTGGCCGAAAGCTTGAGGCCCTCTTTTTTCATCTGGGCGTAGTTCAACTTTTGGACCAGCAAGGGGATCCACATTCCTTCGCCAGCGCGAAGTTGAGCCGGCAGCGCAAAGGCCACCGCTAAGAGAAGGGCAAATAGCTTTTTCATAGGGCGTTAAAGGTACGCCCCAGCCTCCAATCAGCTAACGAGTTCCCCGGCTCGAACCTTGGCCGCAATAGCGTCCCACAGCTTGAGGCGGGCCTCCAGCGCTTCGACGCAAGCGTCTTCGGCCTCCAGCCAGAGTTCGTCGTCTTCTTTGCACAGGTTGTTCATCATTTGAATCGCCATGGGACCGTGTTCGTCGCCGTCGAGTTCAATGTGGCGGTCGAGGTAGTACACAAAGGCGCTCAATTCGCTCGGATGCTCCGCATAGAGTTTCTTAATCAGTGCCGTAAACATGTCGGGAATCAAATCTTCGCGCCCAAAGGTGAAGGCCGCCGCCGTCTGGTGCAGCTTACCGCGCTTGAGGATGCGGTCGGTCGCTTTCAAAAAGTCCATGGTTGCCTCGTCGATCTCGGCGAGGTTAAAGCGCAGCATGTCTTTGGCCTTAAACCCGGACTGCAGCTTGCTCACGAAGCGCACGATTCCGCGGGTATCGGCCCCAGCCTGGCGCATGGCGTCGAGGTAGAGCTCGTAGTGGCTCGCCGGGCGGCCGTTCAGGTCGACGTCGGACTCCTCTGCCACCACAATTTCGTTGATGAGGCGGCGCGACGCGCGGTCTTCAGTCGGAACCCAGGCCTCGTCCACGCAGGTAAGTTCCCGCTGAAGCGCTTTGAGCAGCCGCATGAAATCCCACACCGCAAAAACGTGGTGCTCCATAAAGGTGCGCACCTCGGCCATGCTCTGCATCATCGGGTACAGCTCGTGGTTCAAAATAGCCTGGCGCAAGGGCTCTATGCGGCGCTTGAGGGAGAGGATTCGAAATTCCATGTCTTTTAGTTACTCGTAACTTGTTTCTTGTTCATTTTTCGTCGCGTAGGTAGCTAGAAACTAGGAACCAGAAACTTTAAAGATAGGTACGTTGCTGCAGGCCTCACCGTACATGAGCTTGTCGGCCATGCGGGTGAGGTGCAGCGCGGCCGCGGCATAGGCGGAATCGGGCACGGGATGGGTTCCGCAGCCCTTGAGAAGGACTTTGGCTCCGCGGTACGGAGTCCAATCGGCCTCGGCAAGCGCCTGAGCATAGTAGGCCGACAGCACCTCATTCGGCGCGCCGAACCCGACAAAAGCAGCATGAGAAGCCAACGCACTCGCCAGCATAGGGCCCAACCACTGCGGAACAATCACGTCGCCGGCCCCCTCGAGGCAGACCACGCTGCCGTCGTACGTATTCTTTTCTAAATTCTGTACGTATTCTCGAACATCCGCCTCGCGGACCAACCCCTGCGGTGCTAGATCAGACAGCGCAAGGCGCAGTACGCCGCCTTTGGGCCAAAAATCCTCGAGGTCAAAGGTGACTAAGGCACTTTGGGCAACGCGGTTCGTAATGGGCGCTTCGTTCATCGGTCAAACTTAAGCAGCTCAGCCCACCCAGCGGTAGCGTCGGTATCCGAGCAGATTGCCTTCCGTTTCAATGCGGTCCAGAACCGCTCCCCGAGTGGCCGGCGCCAAGGGGCCCTCTGCGGTCCGCGCGTGCAGGGCTTCGTACTCAGCAAACGTCAGGCTTCGGCGACGTGCCATCGCGGCACCCAGGTCGAGTCCGCGCAATTGGGCCGCAAAATTGGCCCGCAGCACGCCGCTGAACACCTTAGACTTCGAGCCTGAGCCGTAGCTCAAAAACCCGAGGCGCTTGCCCCCGAGGTCGCGGCGGTCCGCGTAGCCCGCGAGGGCGCTCACGAGCCCCATAAAAATGGAGGCGGTGTACATATTGCCGACATGCATCGAGGCCGCCTCGCCCGGACCGATTTTCTCAGCGACGTAGGCCTTATAGGCGGCGGACTTGCTCCACGCTTTGGCGAGGGCCTTGCGTCCTCCGGCCTCGGCCTCCGTGATGCCCGCCTCGGCTTCTACTTGGGCGAGCAATCCCTGGTCGGCATAAAGATCTAATGCGATTTCGGGCCACATGCGGCGACCCTGAAAGGCGTAGGGCAGGTGAAAGCACATGCCAAACCAGTCGTTCATGGCACGCAGACCCGACTCTGATTCGTAGCGGCCCAAGGCCTCGCGCACCCGACCGACGTAGCAGTCGTTCGAGTAGGGACCGTCAAACACGGGGAACTCCAAAAACTGCTCAATGACCGCGTCGGGCGTCGCCCAAAAGGGGTGATCGCTTGCGGCATCGACCGTTCCGCCCACGGCTGCGGCGAGCGCAGCCTTGCCAAAGCTGCGGCGGGGCTTAAAAAAGTCGGCGGCGCTCTCCACGCTTACGCCCACGGCGTCGTCGAGCACGAGGATGCGCGGGTCTTCAGTCACGAGCAAGGCCACGGCTCCCGCCCCTTGCGTGTACTCGCCCGGGCTGTGCGGAGCGTACTTCGCCACGTCGGCGGCGATCACGAGCGCCTTGCGGCCCCGGCCGGCACGCACCCAGTCCGCGGAATTCAGCAGCGCATCCACCCCTCCGGCGCAGGCAAACGTCATGTCGAGGGCGTCGCAGTGTGCGAGCGAGCGCGGACCGTGGTCCGCGGCAAAGCGCGCCTCAAGCAGACCGTGCACGTAGGTAGCCGACGGCTTCGCGGCATCGACGGCACTCTCGGTTCCGAGGTAAATGCGCCCAATTTCGTGGGGCGCGACGCCGTGCTGTTCCACGATGCTCCACGCCGCTTGGGCCGCAAGGGTCACACCGTCTTCGTCGGCATCGGGCACTGCCATGGCTTCAAGACCCAGGCCGAAGCGCAGTTTTTCAAATTCCATTCCGCGGCCTTCGGCAAAGACCTGCATCGGAAGCACCAAGCGCGGAAGGGCAAATCCCAGCGCGTCGATGCCCACGGGCGT
>JAURMB010000004.1 GCA_030831045.1 Schleiferiaceae bacterium | reverse complement strand
GTCCAAGTGGTGAAATAGGTAGACACGAGGGACTTAAAATCCCTTGGCCAGTGATGGCCGTGCGGGTTCGATTCCCGCCTTGGGCACGTACTTTTGAGGCATGCACCTGCGGCACTGCCTCTTTTTTTTCGCCCTATTCCTACTTGGGTTTAAGGCTGCCGCGCAGATTGCCGCCCCGGCGGCGCTGGAGCGTTGGGCGTCGCACCGCGCGGATTCGGCGTGGAACCCCGAAGTGCTGGGCTACCTCAGGAACACGGAATTTTTTCATCCCGCCGAAGAGGGCCGCACTCGTTTTGGCGCCCTGCTGGGGCTTCGGCGTGCGTACGAGCTCAAGAATGGCCGTAGCGCCGAACTAGGGTTGATGGCCAACCAAGGTTTTGGGGCTGCGCCCAAGCTGCTGCCGTGGGTGGTGCTGCGGGCGGAAGGTGCTGGCTACAGCATTCACTTTGGCAGCATAGCTGATCGGGGCCACGAGCTGCCACGGCAGTTGCTGAATCCCGATTTGCGCTACACCGTTCCGGTGGTATATGGGTTGAGCGGAACCGCCACTGGCGGCGGATTTAGGGCCCAATACTGGGTGGAGTGGCTGTCGGCCATTGACTACGGAAGTCCGGTTAAAGAACGCATTCACGGCGGAGCAACAGCCGGTTGGGTTGGCAAGTGGGCGCGGCTCGAGGGAGTCCTGCAGTACCATCACGTCGGCGGGCAAATTGACACGTCGCCCGAGGTAGACGGAAACCGACTGAATTACGGCCTAATGGGGCGCGCAAACCTTGGGCCTTTGGTGCTGCATGCGGCCCACCTTAGGTACGCGGATCCGCTTGCGCGATTTGGGCCCGAAAAGTCAGGGCACGGCTCGTCGCTAGAGGCCCAGCTTCGCGTGGGCAAGCGCGCATCGCTTGACGCCAGCTACTGGCAGGGAGCGAATTTTCGGGCTCCGTTGGGTCAAGGACTTTTTCAGAGCCGCAACCCAGAAGATCCCGCGTCGTGGTACCGCCAGGAGTCCCAAATTTTGGGCCTCGGCCTCGGCTGGGAGGGGGCGTCGTCGCTCCGCATCCGCGCATGGTACGACGTGGCCGAGCGCAGCATTCAGCCCTCGGTTACCTGGGTTCGGTACGTGGCGCTGGATCGGCTTTAGGGCTCCAAGCGTAGTACAGTCCGAGTCCGGCGATGAGGTGGTTGCCTGCGAGTCGTGCACGCCAGTGCTTGGTGATTTGGTAGTCGGCCGTGAGGTTCGCGCCGGCGAACACGCCGCCGTCGGGGCCGTCCACAGAGAGCAGCGCGGAATTTTGAAGTCGGTGGACGAGGTGGTAGCCCGACAACCCACCGGCTTGAAGGGCGAAGCGCCAGCGGTCGGTAGGGCAGAAGCTGGCTTCAGCTCCCAGCATAAACGAGAGCTGGTGCCACGAATTCCACATCGCCGATTGGATCACGAAAAACTGCCACCGCGCGTCGGGCCGAGCGCCAAGGCGAATGCGCGTCGCAAACATGGGGTGGTGGTGGTTGAAGCGGTAGGCCCATGCGGTATCGCGAAAGGTAAAGGCGTACTGGCTCTGCCCGGGTAGGGTGCCCGGGTCGCGCCAGGTTCCCGGTACCTGAATCCAGTCGCGGCGCGTCACGACGTCGTCGGCGTGCCAGGTCCGCAGGTATCCGAGTTCGAATTCGGTACGCGGCGTTTGGGCCAAAATCGGCGGAAGGCTCCCGAAGAATAGTGCCGCCAGTGCAACGAAATGCCATTTCATGAACGAAATCTAAGGGCATTTTGCAGAATTTTTATAAAGTGTACGGCGTACGCTTAGTATTTTTAGGCGATGAGAAAACTACTCTTAGGTGGTGCTTTGGTGGCCGCTACCGCAGGTTCCGCACAAATTTTGAGCGTGACGCCGGCTTTTCCGACGCAAAACGACACGGTGACGATCGTGTACGACGCGACCCAAGGCAACGCAGCGCTGGTTGGGACGACTCCGGTGTACGCCCACGCAGGCCTCATTACTTCGGCGTCGACGTCGCCGACCAACTGGCAGTTTGTGCAGGGCACGTGGGGGCAGCCCACCCCCAAGGTGCTGATGACCGATTTGGGCAGCAACAAGCACCGAATTAAGTACCACATTCCTACGTTTTATGGGTTTCCGACGGGCACCCAGGTGCAGCAGCTTGCGTTTGTGTTCCGCAATGCGGCGGGGACGAGCGTCGGACGGAGCGCCGACGGGACCGACATTTACTACCCGATTTATCCCGCCAACAGCGGCTTGCTAGCCGCTTTTTTTGCGCCGAGCGGACCGCAGATTGCCAATCCCGGCGACACACTCAAGCTGGTGGCGGCCGCCAACCAAAGCGCAACGCTCAAGATTTACGACAACGGAGTGCTCAAAACGACGGTTTTGAATGCGAGCGCCCTGAACTACGACCTCGTGGTCACGTCGGCCGGCGCCCACACGGTGGTGCTTGAGGCGACCAGCGGCGCGTCGACGGCCTACGACACGGTTCAGTACACCGGAAACCCGATTCAGATGGTGGCGGCCGTTCCGCCGGGCTGGCTAGATGGCGCCAACTATTTGAACGACAGCACTGTGGGATTGGTACTCCGCGCACCGTTTAAGCAGTTTGCGTACGTGCTCGGTGATTTTAATGACTTTTTGCCGGAGACCAGCTACTTCATGAACAAGTCGCCCGACGGCGAGCGCTTTTGGCTGGCGGTACCTGTGACGGCAGGACAGAAGTTTGCGTACCAGTATTGGGTTGACGGAACGCTCAAGGTTGCCGATCCCTTTGCAGAGCTGATTTTGGATCCCAATTCAGATGGCAGCATTCCTGCGGCTACTTGGCCCGGCCTGCATCCGTATCCCACGGGTAAAACCACCGGATTTTGTGCGCTTTTGCGCCCCGGTGCCCCGGAGTATGCGTGGAAAAATTCCGCGTTTACCCCGCCAGGGAAGGCCGATTTGATCATTTATGAGTTGCTGATTCGCGATTTCACGACGGCGCGGAACTACCAGTCGCTCATTGATACGTTGGGCTACCTGCAGCGCCTGGGCATTAATGCGATCGAGCTGATGCCCAACAGCGAGTTCGAGAACAACGAAAGCTGGGGGTACAATCCGAGCTTCCACATGGCGCTCGATAAGTACTACGGCACCCCCGAAAAGTTCAAGGAGTTTGTGGATTCGTGCCACAGCAAGGGCATCGCGGTACTCGCTGACATGGTGTTCAATCATGCGTTTGGGCAGAGTCCGCTCGTGAATATGTACTGGGACGCGGCGAACAGCCGACCGGCCGCAAACAGCCCGTGGTTTAATGCGGTGTGTCCGCACCCGCCGTACTGCTGGGGCTACGATTTCAACCACGAAAAGCAGGCAACCAAGGACTATGTGGACCGCGTGACCACGTTCTGGTTGCAGGAGTACCGGATCGACGGCATTCGCTTTGACTACACCAAGGGCTTTATGAACGGTAGCGCGGGGGCTTCGGCCGTGCGGCAGGCGATCATTAAGCGCATCGGCGACACGATTTGGTCGGTCAATCCCAACGCCCACCTGATTTT
>JAURMB010000035.1 GCA_030831045.1 Schleiferiaceae bacterium | reverse complement strand
CTAGCAACCAGCAGCTAGCAACCAGCAACCAGCAACTAGTTTCTAGCCAAGTATCTGCCAGCCTTGTGCAAGCAGTGGCTCGGCCACCTTGAACTTTACTTGCTTTTGCTCGCCCGTCATTAGGTTGACGATCGTGACTTGGTCGTTGCGTCCGTACTTTTTGCTGCTGACCGCAGGGGCCTGCTTGGGCGCAGCCGCACGAGGAACGCCATTGCCCCTTGAAGCTTCTGCCTGGGAGTCATCGGCCCCTGGCCCCGAGGTGGTCAGTTGCTCTACGGGCCGACTGCGTGCAGCAGAGGCCTGGCGCATAGGGGCATGGTTGGGGTCTTCCTGCGGCAGGCCTGCGCGAAACAGGAAACCCAAGATGCTGGAGTTCATTTCGTCGACCATGTCCTTAAACAACTTAAACGACTCGTGCTTGTACACCAGCAGAGGGTCTTTTTGCTCGTAGACCGCGCCCTGCACGTTTTGGCGCAAATCGTCCATGTTGCGCAGGTGCTCCTTCCAGTGGTCGTCGATGAGATTGAGCACCATGGCCTTCTCTAAGTCTTGGATTAGCGACTGGCCACGGCTGTCTACGCCCTGCTGCAGGTTGGTGGGAATTTGAATGGACCGCACTCCGTCGGTGAAGGGCACCATGATGTTTTGAAATTGTGCGCCTTGATCGCGGAGCACATTGCTCAAAACTGGGAATGCTTGCTCGGCAATTCGGTCGCATTTGCTGCGGTAGGCAGCCTGCGCAGCGGAGTAGGTTTTTTGCGACAGTTCGTTGGCACTGAGGCGTTCAAAACTTGCGGCGTCGACGGCGGCAGGCATGGCAAAGGACTCAAAACAGCCCAATTCATAGGCGGCGTAGTCGCGGCTTGGCTTGGTTCCGGCCACCAACGATTCCGCCGAGTCATAAATGCTGTTGGCCAGGTCCAGCGCAAGGCGCTCTCCCGACAGGGCGTTGCGGCGGCGGCGGTAGATTCCGCTTCGCTGCGCATTCATCACGTCGTCGTACTCGAGAAGGCGTTTGCGGCTCCCGAAGTTGTTTTCTTCGACCTTCTTCTGGGCGCGCTCAATGCTCTTAGTCACCATGGAGTGCTCAATCATGTCGCCCTCCTTGTGCCCCATGCGGTCCATCAGGCCGGCAATGCGTTCCGAGCCAAAAAGGCGCATTAGGTTGTCTTCAAGCGAGACAAAAAACTGCGACGAGCCCGGGTCACCTTGCCGCCCAGAGCGTCCGCGCAGCTGTCGGTCCACGCGGCGCGAGTCGTGGCGCTCCGTGCCAATAATGGCCAATCCGCCGGCTTCTTTGGCCTCTGGAGTCAATTTAATGTCCGTTCCGCGACCGGCCATGTTGGTGGCGATGGTCACGGTTTTGGGCCTTCCGGCCTCGGCCACAATGTCGGCCTCCTTTTGGTGCAGCTTGGCGTTGAGTACCTGGTGCGGAACCTTGCGAATGTTCAGGGTCCTGCTCAGCAATTCCGAGATTTCAACCGACGTGGTGCCCACGAGCACAGGCCGCCCGGCGTCGCGCAGCTTCTCGATTTCGTCAATCACAGCGTTGTACTTCTCTCGCTTGGTTTTAAAGACCAAATCGTTGCGGTCTTGGCGCTGGGAATCCTTGTTTTGCGGAATCACCGTCACCTCGAGCTTGTAGATTTCCCAGAATTCGCCAGCCTCGGTTTCTGCCGTACCGGTCATGCCCGACAGCTTGTGGTACATTCTAAAGTAGTTCTGCAGCGTAATCGTGGCATAGGTCTGGGTCGCGGCCTCGATGGTCACGCCCTCCTTGGCTTCAATGGCTTGGTGCAGGCCGTCAGAATAGCGCCGCCCGTCCATAATCCGGCCGGTTTGTTCGTCAACAATCTTGACTTTCTGATCCATGACCACGTATTCCACGTCTTTCTCAAAGAGCGTGTAGGCCTTTAGCAGCTGGTTCATGCTGTGAATCCGCTCGCTTTTGGCGCGGTACTCGCGCAGCAACTGCTCTTTTTTGGCGGCCCGGTCGGCCACGTTGCTGTTCGCCTTTTCAATAAGATCCAGCTCAACCGAAATCACAGGAAGCACAAAAAAGTCTGTGGCAGTCTGGTCGGCCAGAAAGCCAAGACCAAGATTGGTGAGGTTTACCTGATTGTGCTTTTCTTCGATCGTGAAGTACAGGGCCTCATCGATTTTTTTCATCTCCTTGCCCTGGTCCTGCAGGTAGAGGCCTTCGGTTTTTTGCAAAAGGGCTTTGTTGCCGTCCTCAGAGAGAAACTTGATGAGCGCCTTGTTCTTGGGCAGCGCTCGGTGCGAACGCAGCAGCTGAAAACCGCCTTGGGTCTTGTCGCCATTGGCCAGCAGTTCCTTGGCCTGCGCCAGGGCATCTTGGGCTACGGACTTTTGCTGGGCAATGAGGGATACTACAAAACCTTTGAGGGAATCAAACTCCTGCTTGTCGCCGTTGGGCGTGGGTCCGCTAATGATTAAGGGCGTCCGGGCGTCGTCAATCAGCACGGAGTCAACCTCGTCGACAATGGCGTAGTGGTGCCCGCGCTGCACCAGCTCGGCCGCTTCTCGGGCCATGTTGTCGCGCAGGTAGTCAAAGCCAAACTCGTTGTTGGTGCCAAAGGTGATGTCGGCCAGGTAGGCCTTTCGGCGCGCTTCGGTATTGGGGCGATGCTTGTCGATGCAGTCCACGCTCAGTCCGTGAAACTGGTAGAGGGGCCCCATCCACTCGGAGTCCCGCTTCGACAGGTAGTCGTTTACCGTCACCAAGTGCACACCCCGTCCGCTCAATGCGTTGAGGTAAACAGGCAGGGTAGCGACCAGGGTTTTGCCCTCACCCGTGGCCATTTCGGCGATGCGCCCCTTGTGCAGCACTACGCCGCCAAAGAGCTGCACGTCGTAGTGCACCATATTCCAGGTGATTTCGTTTCCGGCTGCGGACCAGCGGTTGTTCCACACGGCGGTGTCGCCCTCAAGGCGCACGGCGTCGAGTCGGCTGGCGAGTTGGCGGTCCCAATCTTCAGCGGGGACCTGCAGCGGGCGCTGGGACAAGCGGCGGGCGGTTTCGCGCAAAACGGCAAAAGCGCGCGGAAGGATTTCGAGCAAAATGCGCTCTTCTTCGGCCAAAATGTCTTTGTCTAGGCTGTCGATTTGGCGGTACAGGGCCTCTTTGGCGTCGACGTCTTGCTCGGCCTCGGCCTGAATGCGAAGCTGGTCGCGTTCGGCGGAATTCGCTTCGGTTTCGGTACGGAGTCGCGCACGGAATCCGGCCGTTTCGGCGCGGAGTTCTGCGTCAGTATGGCCCGCCAGCGTCTGTTCGGCGGCGTGAACTTGGTCGATGTAGGGCTGGATCTCCTTGAGCGTGCGCTGCGAGGGATCACCCAAAAAAACCTTTAAAATCTTGTCGAGCATAGGTCGCCAAAGGTACAACCTCTGTGCCACCTAAGCGTGGGCAGACAGACTGTCTGCTTGGCCTGAAAATCAGTACTCTTCCTCGTTCCAGAGGAAGTCTTCGTCCGAAGGGTAGTCGGGCCAAATATCTTCGATGGACTCGTAGATTTCGGCTTCTTCTTCTTCAACCGCTTGCAGGTTTTCCACGACCTCAAGCGGAGCCCCCGTGCGGATGGCGTAGTCAATGAGTTCGTCCTTGGTCGCGGGCCAGGGGGCGTCGCTTAGGTACGAGGCGAGTTCGAGGGTCCAATACATGGCGCAAAAATAATTTTTTTTCGGAGGCGTACAAGCGAATTTTTAGGCCTTTGAAATCCAGGGGATTTCGGGTGCGTTCAGCTGCTTGCCCAGCCACCTTGACAGGGTAAACGCGTAGTCGCTCAAACGGTTCAAATAGGCCACCGTGGGCTCGGGCAGCGGCACGTCCTCGGCCCCCAACTGATCGACCAGCTGCACCACCCAGCGTTCGGCGCGGCGGGCGACGGTGCGGACCACGTGGCACTGGCTGACGAGCACGTGTCCGCCCGGAAGCAGAAAGTTGCGCATCGGCTCAAGGTCGAGGTCCATGCGGTCGATGGCCGCCTCGAGGCGCGCAATCCACGCAGGATCAATGTGCGGAAGGCGGGCCACCATTTCGGGGAGGTCGTTGGCCATGT
>JAURMB010000034.1 GCA_030831045.1 Schleiferiaceae bacterium | reverse complement strand
TAGGGCGCGACCGATTCCGCTTCGGTGCCCCGCGACAAAGTAGGTTTTCATACCAAGGCTAACATCGCCGGGACTACTTTTGTTGAAACCCTTGACCCCATGGCTTTACACCCGCTCAACCTCACCGCTGCTTGGACCCTCGAAGATTGGAAGCGCGTCGCCCTCGGCACGGCGCAGCTAGAGCTCCGTTCGGTCGATCGGGCTGCCGTGGCCGCAAACCGAGCAGCGGTAGAGCGCGGAATTGCGTCGGGCCGCGTCGTGTACGGCGTCAACACGGGCTTTGGCGCGTTGTGCACCACGGCGGTGGCGCGCGAAGACCTGCAGGCGCTGCAGCGCAACCTCATCATCAGTCATGCAGCAGGAGCAGGGCCGCTCGCGGAACCTGCCATCGTTCGCCTTATGTTGGCGTCGAAGGCGCGGAATTTAGCGCTGGCGCACTCGGGCGTCCGTCCCGAATTGCTCGACGCCGTTCTCGCGCTGTACCGCGAAGACGCCTTGCCCGAGGTTCCCTTGATGGGGTCGTTGGGCGCGTCGGGCGACTTGGCGCCGCTGGCGCACCTGTCGCTGGCGCTGCTGGGCGAGGCCAATGTGCTTCACCGCGGAACCCGCAAGCCCTCGGCCCAGTTTTGGGCTGAGCTCGGCCAGGCACCACAGGTACTCGAGGCCAAAGAAGGGCTCGCGCTCATCAACGGCACCCAGTTTATGCAGGCCGTAGGTCTGGCTTCGGCGCTCAAAGCTGCTGAGGTCGCAGCATGGGCCGACGCCACGGGGACTGCCTCGCTGCTTGCCTTCGACGGAATGCCTTCGCCCTTTGAGGATCGCGTGCACGCGCTGCGTCCGCACCAAGGACAAGGGCTCGTGGCCCAAAACGTTCGCAATTGGGCTGAAGCTTCGCCGCTTTGGCACTACGAGAAGCCCCACGTGCAGGACCCGTACTCGTTTCGCTGCATGCCCCAAGTTCACGGAGCGAGCCGCGACGCGTGGCGCTACGTGGTAGGCGTGCTCGAAACGGAGTCCGCCTCGGTGACCGACAACCCGCTGGTATTCACCGACAGCGGCGACGGCGTCAGCGCAGGCCATTTTCACGGACAGCCCTTGGCCCTTGCTTTTGACTACGCTAAAATTGCGAGCGCCGAATGGGGCAGCATCAGCGAGCGCCGCATCAACCAGTTGACGCTGGGCAAGCGCGGACTTCCCATGTTTTTGGCCGCCGACAGCGGCGTTGAAAGCGGTTTGATGATTGTGCAGTACGCCGCCGCAGCCTTGGTGAGCCGCAACAAGCAGCGCGCGACCCCTGCGAGCGCCGACAGCATTGACAGCAGTGCTGGCCAAGAAGACCATGTCAGTATGGGGGCCAACGCCGCAACCGACTTGTATGAAGTGCTGGGCAACGTCGAGCGCATCCTCGCCATGGAATGGCTCTGCGCCGTTCAGGCCTCGGAACGCAGCGGTCGCAACCTCGGGCCAAAGCTCGAGGCACTCAAAGCCCAATTTCGCCAGATGTATCCCGCAGCGACTGGCGATTACTATGCCCACGAGGCGATGGAAGCGTCGTTGGCGTTTGTTCGCGCTACGTCGCTAGCGAGCGGGAACCAGGCGTTTTAAGCGTTTTCAGCGCGCTGGGCAAAGGCCGCTACGGCGTACAGCCCCGAAGTTTCGGTGCGCAGCCGGTGCGGACCTAAATTCACCATCGTTGCCCCGTGGGCAAGGGCTTGGTCGACCTCAGCGTCGGTGAAATCGCCTTCGGGGCCGATGAGCACGGTCCAGGGTTCCGCGGCGCGTGCGCGCACCAACGTAGGCAGAAATTCCGTTTTCTGGTCGGGCCGCAGCGCAGCAATCGCCAGGTTTCCCGAAGCCTCACGCAGCAGGTCTGCCACGCGAAGCGGTCCGCGCAACGCCGGCAAACGACCTTTTTGGCTCTGCTTGCAGGCCGCCTGCATGACCCGGATTAGCCGATCAAGGTTAAGGTGGCGGCGTTCCGAGCGCGAACATTCCAAAAGCGTGACTTCGTGAACCCCCAGTTCTACAGCTTTTTCGAGCAGCCATTCCATGCGGTCCATATTTTTAGTGGGAGCCACGGCTAAATGAAGGTGTCCTGAAACTGCTCCGTAGTCGGACAACTCGCGGGCCTGAGCCACCACGGCGCCCTTTTTGCCCACCAGGTGAAGCGGACCCTCCCAGGCGGAACCGAGTCCGTCGAGCACCCGCACCACGTCGCCGTCCCGCAAGCGAAGAACCGTTTGCGCGTGCCGAGCCTCCTCTTCGAGCAAGGCCACGTCGGAACCTTGGCGTATGCCCCAAAAGTGGTGCATTTAGGCGCCGATTTTGTCTTTAGACTTGGCTTTGGACTGGCGGTGGTGCGCCGCGATGTAGTCGATAATGTGTCCGGCCACATCGATGCCGGTAACGCGTTCCACGCCTTCGAGACCGGGCGACGAGTTGACTTCCATAATCAACGGGCCTCGGGCGCTCTGAAGCATGTCAACCCCGGCAACCTTGAGACCGAGGGCCTTAGCGGCCTTCACGGCCATGCTTCGTTCGCTGGCTTTGAGCTTTATGGGCACGCCGCTGCCGCCGCTGTGAAGGTTGCTGCGGAACTCTCCCTCGCGACCCTGCCGCTTGTAGGCGGCCACCACTTGGCCTCCCACGACAATTGCCCGCACGTCGGCGCCCTTGGCTTCTTTGATGAATTCCTGTACTAAGATGTTGGCGTCGAGCGAATAAAAGGCTTCGATCACGCTGCGGGCAGCCGTCTTGGATTCCGCCAGAACGACGCCTTTGCCCTGGGTGCCCTCGAGGAGCTTAACGACCAACGGGGCTCCGCCCACTTCCTTAATCAGCGCGTCGACGTCTGAAGGCTGCTTGGCCACCGCGGTGCGCGGAATCGCCACGCCCTCTTTGGCCAAAATTTGAAGCGCGCGGAGTTTGTCGCGCGAACGAACCAGGGCCAGGCTGCTGACAGGCGTAAAAACCTGCTTCATTTCGAGCTGTCGAAGCATGGCGGCGCCGTAATCGGTTATCGAAGCGCCAATGCGCGGAATCACGGCGTCGACCCCTTCGATGCGGTGGTCGCCGTAGTAAATATCGAGTTCGTTAGCAGAAAGCACGGCGTAGCTGCGCCCGATGTTCATCACCTTGGCCACGTGTCCGCGCGCTTCGGCGGCCTCTACGAGGCGCCGGGTAGAGTAGAGGTTGCGGTTGGACGAAAGGATAATCAGGTTCATAGCGAATCAGGTGGCTGGGTAGTTAGGCGAGAAAGGTACTTCGCCGACGCGTTACGGCGGCGAACATCAACCACAAATCCGCGCTTGAGCAAGGTGCGGCCAAGCAAGATGGGATGGCGCATGCGCGAGCGGTCCGACAGGCTGAATTCCTGCGTAAAGGCTTCGCCGTACAGGTTAAGGGTCAAGTGCACCAAGTAGCGTTCCTGCAGGTCGCCAAAGCTCGACTTGACCGTCGCCCGGCGAAACTGCAGGTGGCGCGTTTCGGCTCCGTGGGCCCAGCGCACGACGAGTTCCGTTCCGTCGAGGTGGTAGTTAATGCAGTGCACGGCGCAGTGGTAGGCACCGCTGTCGATTCGCGCTTCTACGCGGAGCCACCCGAGCTCGGGAAGGTCCACGAGTTCGGTTCGGCCGAGGGTTCGTTTGGGACTAGCCATGTGCCGGTGAAGGTACTTCGAGGCGCGCGCTTGCGGCGCGCCCCAGGTCGCTAAATCGCCCTTCCTCAAAGGCGTAGTAGGCGACCGCCCCGATCATTGCGGCGTTATCGGTCGCGTAGCTGAGCGGCGGAATACCTACGTCAATTCCTCGGGCGGTGCCCCAGGCGGCAAATTCACGGCGCAGCAAGCGGTTGGCGGCTACACCTCCGGCAAGGACGGCGTACCGATGTTCGGGCTTAAGGGCGCGGTCCAAGCGGTCGAGCAGGGGCTGAATCAAGGCTGCTCGGGCCGAGGCGCACCAGTCGTTGAGGTCGGTTTCGAGGGTGTCCGGGCGCTGCTTTTGCTCTTTGGCGATCGCATACAGGATGCTCGTTTTTAGTCCGCTGTAGCTAAAGTCGAGGCCCGGAGTCTGCATGCGCGAAAACGCAAACCGCTGGGGGTTGCCGAGTTCGGCACGGCGGTCGACCTCGGGTCCGCCAGGGTAGGGCAGGCCAAACATTTTGGCCGCTTTGTCGAAGGCTTCGCCGACGGCGTCGTCAAGAGTTCCGCCCAAAAGCTGAAAATCAAACGGAGCGCGCACGTCAAACAGCTGGGTGTGGCCACCCGAGACGACCAGCGCCAGAAAAGGAAAACCTTCGAGGGTGCGGTCCTGAATTCCCGGCTCAATAAGGCTGTGCGCCAGCACGTGGGCCTGGATGTGGTGCACTCCGATGAAGGGGAGCCCAAGCGACTGGGCCAGTGCTTTGGCGGTCCCGTGCCCCACCAGCAGCGAGCCTAGCAGTCCAGGCCCCTCGGTGGCAGCCACGGCATCGAGGTCGCTGAACGCAACCCCAGCCTGGGCCATCGCGGCGCGCACCGTCGGAACAACCGTTTGGCTGTGCGCCCGAGAGGCTAACTCGGGAACCACTCCGCCGTAGGCTTCATGAACCGTTTGGCTGTAGACGACGTTGGACAAAACCTCGCGTCCGCGCAGCACGGCGGCTCCGCTGTCGTCGCAGCTGCTTTCGATCGAGAGGATTAGGGGCACAGGCCGCTTCATGGCACAAAATTAGGGCGCTAACTTAGCAGCATGGCGGGGCGTGGACTACGAATTCTCGGATGGACCCTTTTCGGCGTTCTGGCTGCGGCCTTAGTGGCGGTGCTGCTGCTTTGCTTGAATCCCGGCTGGGTTAACCGCCCGGCGGAGCGCTGGGCCAAGGCCTACCTTGCGCGGCATCCCTTGGCCGATTCGGCGCAGCTGACGTTTCGCTCGGTGGCCTGGAAGCCGTTGCGCGGACTCGAATTGCGCGGAGTTGAACTGCACCGAGGACTCGAGGGGGTCTACATTGGATCCGTCGAGCTGGATGGACTCGGGCGGCGAAACGGGCGCTGGTATGCGCGCACACTCCGCTTGGATTCGGTAACCGTGACGGGAGTACCGGGGTCGCATTGGGCGGAATGGTTTGCTCCATGGAGCGACCCCGCCGACACCAGCTCGTCTAATCTGGCGCTCGAATTTGGCGAGGTTCAGCTTGGGTTTTGGGCGCGAAGCCTTGAAGGCGATACCCTTATTGCGCCCTCGACGCTGCAGCTCAACGGGCTGGTGTGGCAATCCAATGCGCTCCAAGCCCGTGCCCATCTCGAGCTGGAGCTGCCGGCCTCAGCAGGATCGGTAGTGGCAGACCTTCGCATGGTTCGCGACGCGGCCGACCTGAAGTTGGGCTGGGGTGCCTACACGGCGCAGGCGTCGTACCGAGGCAGTGAACTGAAGGTAGCACTTCAAGATACATCTTCAAACTCACTCAATATCAACGTTTTAAAGGATGGTGATTCCTGGCGCATACCCACCCAAGATTGGGCTTGGGCCGGGATCTCGGTACGTGCCCAGGGTTCGTGGAGCGGAACGCGGGCAGCGCTGCAGCTCGAAGGCTCAGGGCTACACGCCACTATGCGGCTGCGCGACGAGGTGCTGAGCGTACGGGTGCGAGCCGATTCGTCACAAATTCCCCAATCCGCTTCATGGATGGCCCACGGAAGCCTGAAAGGCCGCTATACCTCGGGCGCATGGTCCCTCCAGGGCCGAGACCTTTATGGGGCGTTCCAGTCCAGCAGGGTACACCTTCAGGAGCTCGCGATGTCGGGCACCCAGGCGCAGTGGCAAGCTAAGTTTCGCGAGGCCAATTACGGCGAACTTCAAGCCCAAGGCGATTATGCCCTCGAGGCCGTAACGGCCCTGTGGGCTCCGGTGGCGCCGCTGCGGGCGGGCTTTGGACTGCCTGCGCTGCACCGTATTGAAGGCCGGTGGTCAATCGCGACGCCGTATAATGTGGGAATCACGGCCTTTGATAGCGTACAGGTCGCGGGTTCCTTAGTGGCTGCCGTTCAGAAATCGGTCTGGGACCTCCGCGGTTCCTGGGGCCGGTACCAGCTCACCGCACGGTTTAACCGCCTTCCAGATAAGTGGAACCTGCCCGAGTTGGCTACGTCGGCGCTTGCGGAGCAGGCGCTCGCCGGTCGAGTTGGGCTTTTGGACTCCTTAGGTTTCGCCTCGCTCGACCTCGCGGGCCCCGAACTCCAACTCCACCTCGCCCACGATCCTACGGGAACCGTGGGCACCGCGTGGTGGCAATCCGACGGACAGCGCGCCGACTGGATTTATCGCGCCAACAAGCGTTCCGTGCGCCACGAGCTCGCATGGCGGGGGACTGAAACGGCCAGCCTACACCTTGAAGCGGCGCCGGGAGATAGCTTGCGCGCCGAGCTGCGGGCACTCGCCAACCACGCGCGGGGCGGACAAATCCACCTGCGCGCCCAAATCTGGCCCTATGGAACGGTCTGGGACGGAGGGCTTCTCGCCGGAACCGCCGACGCCTGGTACCGCCCTGAAGCGGGCGATAGCGTGCGGCTTAACGGCGTGTTTCGCGGCGCGAAGCACCTGAGCTACGACTTTGAACGCCAGCGGTTGGCGTTCAGCGACGCCCTCTACTGGACCAGCCCCGAGGGCCAGCTCGCGGTGGGCGGGGCCCTGAGCCCGAACGACGGCGAAGTGCTGCGCCTGCAAGCCCGCAACGTCGACGTGCCCTTCTGGTCAAAGGTTGCGGGCCTTGGCGACCTCGAATTGGGCGGCAGCGTCGCGCTTGATGCCGTTGTGGTCGGACAGCTATCAGGTTGGGCTGTATCGGGCGGAATCCGCACCGATTCGCTCAGCCTCAAACGCCAAAGCCTCGGTCAGCTTAACGTGGACCTCGACTACGTCGCAGAACGCCAAGCGGCCGACCTGGCGGTACTCTGGGCCCGCGACGACACCGTCTTTATGAACTTAGCGGGCAACTTGAGCGGCGAGGGATTCACGGCGAAGACCAAGCAGCTCAGCATTCCGCTTCGCTGGGCAAGGCCTTTTGCCGCGGGTTCGGTTGATGACCTCGACGGCCGCCTTCAGGGGCGGGTGCAACTTACCGCCAACGCTGATTTTTCGAACGTTGAGGTCGACGGCAGCGGATTTTGGTCTTCGGCCCACCTGCGCATTCCTACGGTTGGCTTGGGCTTGACGGGAACGGCGCCGTGGATATTGAACGAACAAGGTCTGAAACTGGGGCCTGCACGTTTTGGCGACCACCGCGGCGTAGGTTCCGCCGAAATTTCGGCCAAGGTCTCGTTTACGGGCAGCGAACTCGTCGACCTCCGCTTTAAAACGGAGCGCATGCTGGTACTCGACCTGCCGCCAAGCCGCAAAGCCGATTTTTATGGCTACATGGTGGCGTCGGGTTCGGGCCGACTCCACGGAAGCAGCCGTGCGCTCCGCCTCGATGTTCGGGCCAAATCGGTCGATTCGTCGGTATTTGCACTGCCGCTTGATGCCCCCGTATCGCTTGACGAGGTCTCCTTTCTAAACTTCCGCACCCGCAACGAGGCTCCCAAGCCCCGCAAGCGGACCAACGACGATTTTTCGTTTGATGTTCACCTGGACCTCGACGTGACCCAAGACGTGCTTGCGCGCCTGATTTTGGACGAAACCCTTGGCGACGTGATCGAGGCCCGCGGCAGCGGTCCGATTCAGCTCGACGTTCCCTGGGTTGGCGATATGGCGCTCCGCGGTAGCTTGACGCTGGACCGCGGAACCTACCTGTTCACCCTCGGAAACTTAGTTAATAAGCCCTTTAGCCTTGTTCCCGGGGGCACGATTCGATGGACCGGAGACCCGTATGCGGCCCAAATGAACTTGACCGCGCGCTACCGAACCCGCGCCGATGCGTCAGACTACCTCGGTCTTCCGGATGCAGGACGCCAAAACATTGACGTAGGGCTTCGGGCCACCGGACCTTTGTTTCAGCCGCAGCTGGCCTTTGACGTCGCCATGCCCAACGCGGGCGAGGTGGCCAAGGCGGCCCTTTCGAGCCGCATGAGCTACGCCGACGAGCGCACCACCCAAGTACTTAGCTTGCTCACCATCAGTTCGTTTTGGCTCGGATCTTCGCCGCTCGCCGCCCAAGGCATGCAGGCGGTGGAGAGCAACACGACCCAGGTACTCGCTTCGCAGTTCACCAACTTTGTTACCCAAGGCTTAGGAGCTGATTGGGACGTGAATTTGGCCTACTCGACCAACTCTGCGGCAGCCCAGCGCGAAATGGAAGCGAGTATCGGACGCCGCTTCATGGACGACCGCCTGAGCATTCAGACCGAATGGGGCATCCCGATTGGCCAGACGCAGCCAAGCATCGGGTTAGGCGACGTGGAGGTTCGGTACCAACTATCCGAAGACGGCCGCTGGAGCGCCAAAGCCTACCAGCGACGCAACGACCGCATGATGCAAACCGGTGTCGTCGGAAGCCAGCGCCAAGGAATCGGGGTGCGATTCGAGCAAAGTGGAGCAACCTGGCGGCAACTGCTCGAAGGCGGCAAGCGGTGAGGATTGCGCCCTCGGCGCGAAATCAGTAAAGGGCGACGTTCCGCACAATGTGCAGCCCGTAGCCCTCAATGCCAACCCGCCGCATGGGGTTCTGGGTGAGTAGGGCGACGTTGCGCAGGCCCAGTCCGTGCAGTATTTGGGCGCCCACACCGTAATCAAGCGGGTCGTGGCCCATGGATCGGGTGGGGCTTAGCGGAAGCGACGGATCCCACTCCGTCCAGTCGGTGGCCGATCCGCGTTGGTTGAGGCACACAATGCAGCCCGCGTCCCGCTCCGCGATTTTGCGCATCGCGGCTGCGAAGTGGGCGCTGTCGGGAGCGCCCGATTGATCAAAGTGCGACCAAGGACTAGCGGCAAAAGGTCCGCTTTGCATGCGGACGAGCACCTCGTCGTCTTCGTGCCACGTGCCGAAGCTAAAGCTCGCGTGCCGCTGATCTGAGGTGGTTTGGCCGTAGACGCGCACGTGCCAGGGCCCCATTGGACTTTCAAGGCGGTAGGAACGAAGTTCGTGCACCAGCCGGTCGCGCTCCATGCGGTAGCGTATGAGCTGCTCGATGCTTATGATCCGCAGCCCGTGGTGGTTGGCCATCACTTCGAGGTCGGGAAGGCGAGCCATGCTGCCGTCTTCGTTCATGATTTCAACGATTACGCCGGCCGGACGGCTTCCGGCAAGGCGGGCAAGGTCGATCGCGGCTTCCGTGTGGCCTGCACGGCGCAGCACGCCTCCGGGGCGTGCGCGGAGCGGAAAAATGTGTCCCGGACGGCGAAATTGTTCCGCCTTAGTGTCAGGCCGGGTGAGGGCGTTGATGGTCTTTGCCCGGTCGTGGGCCGAAATGCCCGTGGTTACGCCTTCGCCTTCGAGGTCGACGCTCACCGTAAAGGCAGTGCCGTGGGGGTCGGTATTGCGGTCCACCATAGCGTGCAGCTCGAGCTCGTCGCAGCGCTGGTCAATCAGTGGAACGCAAATGAGTCCGCGGGCGTGGGTCGCCATAAAGTTGACGGTCTCGGGCGTAATTCCCTCGGCGAGGGCTACCAGATCGCCTTCGTTTTCGCGGTCTTCGTCGTCGACCACAATGATCATTTTTCCGGCGCGGAGGTCGTCAAGGGCCTCGTCGATCGAGGAAAAAAGGGTCGTGTTCATGGGGTTCTCGGGGTGGGTTCCCAAATGCCGTTGGTTCCGCCGCGAAGGTAGCGCACGAAGCCGAGCCCAAGGGCCAAATTCATGAGTAGGAGGTGGTGCAGCGTGCGCAGTCCAGGGATGCGGTCGAGCACCCGCAGGGTTCCGCTGTACACCAGCAGGGTGTAGGCCGAAAGGCTCGCAAACAGCGTCCAGGCCCACTGGCTCGCTTCAGACCACGGTTCGCCGGGGACGGCAGCAGCTAAAATTCCGCCCAAAACGAGCAACGGAGTCAACCAACGCAAGAGTTTGTGGCCAAGGAACACAACGAGCACTGAAGGGCGCAGCCGGAGCATTGAAATGGCGAATCGCCCGACGTTTTGCCAGTTGCCGTGAGCAATACGCACTTTTCGCCGGAATTCGCGGTGCGGATCGTGGCTTACGTCTTCGCTTCCGCGGGCCGAAAGCGACCACGCGACGTGTTCCCCGCGAAGCATGGCCGAGAAGCTCAAAAAGAAGTCCTCCATGAAGGTTCCGAAGGGAATCGGGCGAAAGGCGTCGCGCCGAATGGCGTAGAGCCCTCCTTCAACGCCCATGGCACAGCCCGTGCGCTCGTATTCAACGCGTTTGGCAAAGTTCTCCCAGTTCATGTACCAGCGTTCTTCGTCGGCAATGCTGGGCGATGCAGGGTCGGATGGCCCCGTCAATCCGCGGTAAAACAGCGATCCGCCCACAACCGTGGCGCGGGGGTTGGCCTGGGCCTCGCGCATTAGTTCGCTGAGGCAGTCAGGCGCAAACCAAATGTTGGCGTCGGTCCCCACGACCCATGCTCCCGACGATTCGGCAACCAAGCGGTTGATAATTTGTGCTTTACCGCTCCGTTCGGACATGCGCATCCAGTGAATTCGGGCATCGCGCGCCGCAAAATCGGCCAAAAGTTCGTCGGTGCGGTCGGTGCTTTGGTCGGACCCGACCCACACGTCAAAGCTACCCGGGTAGTCCTGTGCGAGTAGGCTTTGGAGTTTGGCTTCGATCACCGCCTCTTCGTTGTAGGCGGCGAACACGATGCTCACGTGCGGAGCGTTGCGAAGCGGTTCAGGTTCGGCGGCAGGTCGACGCCCCAGCACGCGCACCACAGCGGGGTAAAGCGTGTAGGGTACGAGGGCCAATCCCCAAAGTAGCCAAGCTAGTGCTTCCATCACGGAGCAAAGGTCGCGAGTTCGGCGGCAATGTGCTCGGCCAAGTACTGGTCAGCGAAGTGCGCACGCGCATGGTCGGCGGCGGCACGCCCGATTCGCTGGCGCAATCCAGGATCCGTGCAGAGTTCGTCAAGGGCCGCGGCAAATTCTGCAGCCGATTCAGCCAAGATTAGGTGCGTTCCGTGGCTGGCCCCTAGGCCCTCCGCGCCGAGCGGCGTGGTAACCACGGCTTTTCCTCGGGCCATGGCTTCTAGGAGCTTAATGCGCATGCCGCTTCCGCTCCGAATGGGGGCGATGAATACCCCATAGTGCTCGAAATCGGGAACGTCAGAACGGTACCGAATTCCGCTGGGCTCGGGACCAAAGGGCCATTGGGCACTGTACACGTCTACTTGGGCCTGCGCCAAACAGGGCGCAACCTCGTCGAGGAACCACTTCATTCCGCGAACGTTGGGGGTCCAATCCAACGCGCCCAAGTGGTAGGCTCGGGGCGATGCAGCCCCCGAATCAACCCACGGGCCGTTCAGGGCATCAAAACTGCACGGAACCGTGCACGTGGGTCCGCCTTGGCCGCCAAACCACGAAGCGTCTTCGGTGCTGATGGCCCAGATGCGCTGCACCCGTCGGGCAATTTCGGCCTCCCATCGGCGAAGTCGCCGGGCCTGAAGGGCAACGTAGCTTCTTCGGTACCAAGGCTCTTCGGCGAGTCCGCGCAACCAAATGGCGTGCTCCACGTTGTGCGCACGCAGAACGATGGGTACCGAGCCCAACTCGTTTAGGTACACCGCCATGAACAGGCTGTCGAGCACGACGACGTCGGCATTTTGGGCCCGCTGCCGAATGACCTGAGCGGCTCGAGCAGACCAGAATCGGCTGGCGTAGTAGCTGTCGCGAGCAAAAAGATTCGTCAGCGCTGTAGCTAGGCTGGGGGCCGTCTCTGCCGCAAGGGCTTCGAGCGTTACGCCCTGAAACGGACTCTTGGGGTGGGCAACCCAATGTTTTTCGGTATTCAACGCCACGACGTGCACGCGGTGGCCAAGACCTGCTTCAATCCGAATCAGCGACTCCATGGCTATACTGCTCCCGTCGCGGCCGGGGAACGGTACTTTGTTGCAGAGGTGCAGGATGTTCATGCGGCGGGAGTCGTTGCCCGCAGCTTGCGAGGTAGGCTGAGGGTGAGGCGGCCGTCTCGAGAGGCCCACCAAGTCATGGCCATGGCGACCGGCGCCAAGACGAGGTTGGGACCCCACATGGCCCAAAAGGGCGAGAGAACCCACGTTCGCCCCAGCTTTTCAGAGACCATGGTGAGTACGTAGTGCAGCAGAAAAAGCAGCACGCTCGCGACGAAGGCCCAGCCGAATCCGCCGCGCTGAATCACGCTACCCAAGGGGGCACCGATGAAGAACAGCAGCACGCAGGCCACGGCCACGCTGAATTTTTTGTGCCATTCGAGGTAGTGGCGGGCAAGGTGCTGGTTGCGCCAATCGAGTTCAGACGCAATCTGGTTCATGTAGTCGCGGTTGCTTTGGGCGAGGTATGCCGCATTTTGCACCGCTCGGTACCGGTGAATGGGTTGCAGGCGGGTGGCTACCCTCAGTGAGGTGTCGACGGCACGCGCTTGACGCATGCTGTCTTCGGACCATCCGCCGAGTTTGCGCCGCATTCCTTGGCTTACTTCGGCCATTCGGTCTGCGATTTGCACCTCGAGCACGTCGATGGAGGTGTCGAGCTGCGACAGCGTGAGCATGTTGAACTCGTTGCTGCGCTGAATTCCGCCTAAATCGCCCAGCAAAAACGACGACATGTCCATGCGCACGACCATGCTGTCAAACGTTGCCGCGAGCATGCCTTGGCGCAGGCGCTCTTCGCGAACCGATTCGTTGACGTCGAGGTAGCTGCGCCCGTTGCGCAAAACCAGGGTCATGGTGGGGCTACCCTCTGGATAGCGTATCTCGCCTTCGGGGGCGGTGAGCACCCCGGTGTTACCGCGGCCCCGCTCGCGGTGGTCGTAAAGAATCACGTCGTAGATGCGGTTGTCTTCTTTGCGCCCCACTTTCACGCTAAACCCATCAAGCCCTGCCACAAAAACGCCGGGTTTGAGCTTAAACGTGGGTTTTTGCCGGGCGATGTTGAGCAGCAGGTTTTCGCCTTTGAAGTTGGCCACCGGAATGAAGTTGTTGCTCACAAAAAACATGAGCACGGCGATCACGGCCAAAACCAGGGTGACGGGCTGCAGCATCCGCAGGAACGAGAAGCCCGCTGCTTTGGCGGCAGCATATTCCTTTGATTCCGCCCACTGACCGTAGATCATTATTCCGGCAAAGAGCACGGCGATGGGCGCAGCCATGGGCAAAATGGACACCGACCAGTACCCCATCAGCTCTAGAATGCGAAGCATCGAGATTCCGCGCCCTGCTAGGTCGTCCATGTACTTCCAGACCATTTGCATGAGCAGAATGAATACGCTCAATGCCAAGGTCTTGGCAAAAATCTGAACAAAGTTCCCGATGAAGTACCGATCGAGCTTGCCCAAGCGCTACTTGGTTTTGGGAGCGATATACTCGTAGTTCGCCGGGTAGTTCGAACGCTTGAATTCCACGTCGTTGGCGGTTAGCCCTTTATTGGTTTCGTAGGCCACCATGGTAATCGTTGACTTGGTGCCGTTTTTACCTTCTTCGGTGTAGCTGTACAGCTTGAGGGTCTTGGCGTCGACGCCCAAAATGACTTTAGCCACGTCGGGATCGTTTTTGGGAACCATGCTCACCAGCTTAATGCTGCGCCCCGCCACCGTTTGGGTGCCTGCCCAGGCAAACGACGAACTTTTTTCGTACTGGCTTAGCAAAACCGCCGGAGTATACTGCTTGGCGTCACCATCGAGCTTGCGCACCACAATTTCTTCGTCTTCAGGACTAACGGTGGTCACAATGCCGCTTTTGAAAAAAAACGTCTGACCTTGAAGCACCAGTTTGGCGGACTCGCCTTTGACCCACACCTCGCCGCTGGTTTTGCGCTGCACCCTTTGGCCGTTGCGTCCGGGAGCGTCGAGCACCGACGTGAAGCTAATTTTTTGGTCGGAGTAGGCGAGGGCTTGTTTTTTAACCCGCTGCAAAAAAGCGAGTGGCGTTTCGGTCTGGGCCCATGCGGCACTGCCCACCACGCACAGCGCGGCAACGGCTAAGGATCGAAAAATCATAGGTTTTTGAGTCGTTCGTTGAGTTGTACTTCGTCTTGTACCAGGACCTGTCGGGCCTTGGAGCCTTCGAAGGGCCCGATGATTCCGGCGTCTTCGAGTTGGTCAATCAAGCGTCCCGCGCGGTTGTAGCCAAGCTTGAGCTTGCGCTGCAAAAGCGATGCCGAGCCCTGCTGGTGAATAACAACCATGCGTGCGGCTTCCTCAAACATGCTGTCGCGTTCGTCAGCGCTGTAGTTTCCGCCCCCGCCGAGTCCGCCTTCTTCAGACTCGTACTCGGGAAGTTGGTAGGCCTCGGGGTACCCCTGCTGGCCACCAATGAACTCGCAAATTTGCTCGACTTCGGGCGTGTCTAGGAACGCGCACTGCAGGCGAATCAGATCGTTTCCGCTTGAAATCAGCATATCACCCTTGCCAATGAGCTGTTCGGCGCCCCCGGCGTCTAAAATGGTCCGCGAGTCAATTTTAGCACTCACCTTAAACGCAATCCGCGCGGGGAAGTTGGCCTTAATGATTCCCGTGATTACGTTGACCGAGGGGCGCTGGGTGGCGACAATGAGGTGAATTCCGATGGCTCGGGCGAGCTGCGCGAGGCGTGCGATGGGGGTTTCCACTTCTTTGCCCGCCGTCATAATGAGGTCGGCAAACTCGTCAATGACCAGCACGATGTAGGGTAGGTAGCGGTGGCCCTCCTCGGGGTTGAGCTTGCGCGCGGTGAACTTGGTGTTGTATTCCTTTAAGTTGCGCACAAAGGCGGACTTGAGCAGCTCGTAGCGCTGGTCCATTTCAATGCACAGCGAATTCAGGGTGTGTATCACCTTGGTCGTGTCGGTGATGATCGCCTCGTCGGTTCCGGGGAGCTTGGCCAAAAAGTGGCGCTCAATAGTGTTAAACAGGGTAAGTTCAACCTTTTTGGGGTCAACCAAAACAAACTTCACTTCGGCAGGGTGCTTTTTGTACAGAATCGACGCCAAAATCGCATTGAGGCCCACCGACTTACCTTGACCGGTTGCACCCGCCATAAGCAGGTGCGGCATTTTAGCTAAGTCAACAACAAATACCTCGTTCGAAATGGTTTTGCCCAGCGCGAGGGGCAGATCCATATCGGTTTTTTGGAATTTCTCGCTCGCAAGCACCGAACGCATGCTCACCATTTGCGGGTGGCGGTTGGGAACTTCAATGCCGATGGTTCCTTTGCCCGGAATCGGCGCGATAATGCGAATACCTAAGGCGCTAAGGCTCAAAGCAATGTCATCTTCAAGCGACTTGATTTTGCTGATTCGGATTCCCGCTTCGGGCACGATTTCGTACAAGGTCACCGTCGGACCCACCGTGGCCTTAATCTTGGCAATCTCGATTTTGTAGTTGCGCAGCGTGTCAACGATGCGCTCTTTGTTGGCCTCGAGCTCTTCTTGGTCCACCTTGGCAACGGTCTGGCCGTAGTCGTTGAGAAGCTGTAGGGTCGGAAACTGGTAGCGAGAAAGGTCGCGGCGCGGATCGTAGGGCCCTGCGCTGGCAACTTCAGGGGCCACTTGAGGAGGTATGAGTACCGGAGGTTCGGGATCTGCCAATGGGGCGACATCGAGCACGACGCTGCTCGCGTCGTTGGGTTGGATCAGCGCGGGCTCAGGGTCGTCGAGGTCCCACGGAGGACTCAGTGGTTCGGGCACCGACAGCTCGGGCGCCTCTTCGGCGTCGGCGCTTAAGGGTTCCATGAGGTCGACCACAAGGGGCGCTTCGTCTGCCAGTAGTTCGTCGTCGCTCAAGTCGGGCGGTTGCGGAATCGGATCTGCAGCCGATGGGGCCGCAAAACGGGCTCCGAGCTGCTGCGGGCGCAGTTGAAATACCCAAACAACGTGTACGGTACCCAAAACGAACCAACTGAGGACCGCCCCCAAGGTGCCGACCCAATGGGTTGACCATGCGGCAATTACTCGACCGTAGTCGCCAACAACCGCGTCGCCGGCGTTCCACGGAACCAGTGCGAGTCCGCTCGTGAGCAGCAGGGCGCGAAGCAAACTCCGACGGGCAAACCGAAGGGTGCGAATGGGGAGACCGAGGCCCCAGCGCAGGCCAAACGCCATGACGACCGACCAAAGAAGGAGGGAAGCGGCACCGAATCCGCGCACGGTGACGACCATGCCCACTGCGGCTCCGATTGAGCCGAGGAGGTTGTGAATCACCACGTCGCGCTGGCTAATTACTTGCGAAAAACCGAGCTCCATGGCGCTGTAGTCAGCGGTCCAGGTGGTCAAGGTTGACGCGCTGGCGATGAATCCCAAAATGCCGATTAGCAGCACGATAAGTCCGAAAACGGAGTGAAGGGAGGGACTTTGTTTAACGTCTTGCCAGGCCGACTTCACGTCAGCCAACCACGACGAAGGGGAGTTTGAAGATGTTCGGGCCATGGACTACGCCCAAAGGTAGGCCAATTCTTACCTTTGGACTATGCTGCAGTTAATCACCGCGATGTCTGAATTGGGCGCAGGGACCCGAGGTTCAAGCCTGGGCTATGCGGCTATTCGAAGCGCGTCGTTCAGCATTCAGCCCAAGTTTTTTAGGGCGCTTCAGCCGCGCAAAGTGCAGACCAACAACGCGCTGCTGTACCGTCAC
This sequence comes from Schleiferiaceae bacterium, assembly GCA_030831045.1. The sequence continues at coordinate 11,462 of JAURMB010000034.1, read as the reverse complement.
CCTGAGACGCCCTACGGCAAGCGTATTCGAGGAATCGTGCGCATGTACCGCCGAATTTCGGCGGTCGTGGCAGAAACCCTTGACGACGGCCAGTTTCCGTTGGTGCTGAGCGGCGACCATTCGAATGCGGGCGGCACGATAGCCGGGATCAAGCAAGCTTTTCCGCTGGCGCGGTTGGGCGTGGTTTGGATTGATGCCCATGCCGACATGCATTCGCCCTACACCTCTCCTTCGGGCAACATGCACGGTATGCCGTTGGCCACCGCGCTCGGAGAAGACAACCTCGAGTGCAAAATCAACGATCCGAGTCCGGTTACCCGCGATTCATGGACCAAACTCAAGGGACACCCGCAGCGCGTCCGCCCCGAAGACATCGCCTTTATCGGCCTTCGCAGCACGGAGCAGCCCGAAGACTACTTGATTGAAAAGTACGGAATGACGGTGTACCGGGTGCCCGAAGTTCGCGAACTGGGAATCTCAACCGTGGTGCAGCGGGTGATGGCGCAAATGAAGGACTGCGACATGGTTTATGTGTCGTTTGATGTGGATTCCATGGATCCCAGCATTTCGGTGGGAACGGGCACGCCCGTCCCGGGTGGTTTTGACGAGTCTGAAGCCAAGCAGTTGCTGGAGCTTTTTGCCGACGCGCCGCTCGTGCGCTGCATGGAGTTTACCGAAATCAATCCGCTTTTAGACAAGGGCGGCAACGCTATGGGAACCACCGCGTTCCGCTTACTTCAAAACACGGTGTACCGCCTTCAAGAGCGGTTAAGCCGACGTACCAATCTTTAATGCACATGGCTGACGCCTTAGAATCGGCCGTTTCGACGGTCTTAAATACGTTGTACGGATGGGATGGCCCCGTCGAACTCCAAGAAACCCGCAAGGATTTTGAGGGCGATGCCACGTTGGTGGTTTTCCCGTTCCTTAAGCTGAGCCGCAAGTCGCCCGCCGACACGGCCCGCGAGGTTGGTGAAGCGCTGCTCGGGGCCACGCCCTTGGTCGTTCGCTACAATGCGGTTCAGGGATTTTTAAACCTCGTACTCAGTTCGGAGCAAATTCAAGCGCGCTTTGATGCGATTCGAACTGCCGAGGCCTGGGGAACCGCTTCGGTCGACCCTGCGGCGCCCGCGGCCATGGTCGAATTCAGCAGCCCCAACACCAACAAACCCCTGCACTTGGGCCATGTTCGCAACATTTTGCTCGGGCACAGCGTGAGCCGAATCCTCGAGGCAAGCGGTCGAAAAGTGGTTCAGGTTCAGATTATTAATGATCGAGGCGTACACATTTGCAAGAGCATGTGGGCGTGGCAGCAGTTCGGGGGCGGAATCACCCCCGAATCCGCCGGCAAAAAAGGCGACCACCTCGTAGGTGATTTTTATGTACGCTTTGATCAGGAATACCGCGGTCAGGTGCGCGAACTCATGGCCCAAGGCCTCGACGAAGAAGCAGCTAAGGCTCAGGCACCGTGCATGCGTGCGGTTCAAGAAATGCTCCGCGCATGGGAGGCGGGCGACGCCGAGGTGCGCCACCTGTGGGCTACGATGAATTCCTGGGTTTACGACGGATTTAATGAGACCTACCGCCGTTTGGGTGTGCACTTTGACCGAAACTACTACGAATCCGAAACCTACGTGCTGGGCAAGCACGACATTGAAGAAGGCTTGGCGCGTGGCGTATTTTACCGCCGCGACGACGGCTCCGTGTGGATTGACCTACGCGAAGAAGGCCTCGACGAAAAGCTCGTGCTGCGACGCGACGGAACCTCGGTGTACATGACCCAGGACATCGGCACCGCGATTCAGCGATTCGCTGACTTTTCGATCGACCGACTTACCTACGTGGTGGGGAACGAGCAGGACTACCACTTCAAAGTGCTGTTTTTAATTCTCAAGAAGCTGGGGTACGCCTGGGCGGACCAGTTGTACCATTTGAGCTACGGCATGGTCGACCTTCCGAGCGGAAAAATGAAGTCCCGCGAAGGCACCGTCGTCGACGCCGACGACCTGCTCCACGAGATGGAGGCCACGGCCCGCAGCCTTAGCGAAGAGCTGGGCAAGACCGAAGGACTCGGCGAGGCTGAGAAGGCGAAGCTCTACCAGGTTTTGGGCCATGGCGCCCTCAAGTACTTCATTCTCAAGGTGGATCCGCGCAAGCGCATGGTGTTCAACCCCGAGGAGTCGATCGATTTTAACGGACACACAGGACCCTTTATTCAGTACAGCCACGCTCGGATCAAGTCTATTTTGCGCAAGGCCGAGGGCCGCCCAGCAGCTTGGTCGTGGGCAGAGGTTACGGTTGACGAACGCAGCAAAGAGCTGATTCAGACTCTGGACCGTTTTCCGGAGGCGGTGCAGCAGGCCGCGCGGACCTACAGTCCGGCGGTCGTGGCGCAGTTCGCGTACGACCTAGCCAAAGCCTTCAATTCGTTTTACCAGGTGAATCCGATCCTGAATGCCGAAACCGAAGCCTTGGTTGGCTTTCGCCTCGAGTTGTGCGCTACCACGGCCTCTGCGTTGCGAAGCGCCCTGGAACTGCTCGGCATCGAGGCTCCTGAGCGCATGTAATTAAAAAATCCCGGTTCGGGCGCGCAGCCTGAACCGGGATTCTAGGTTAAATCCTGAGGGAATTACCGCCCGGCAGCTTTTTTTGTTGCCTTGGGTAACCCGTCTTGGTGCAGCATGATCGAAATCGTTTTGGCGCGAACAAACGCTTCAGATGCGTAGATGTAGCCTTCGCGGTACGCGTTCTTGCGCGGACCCCACGAGTTTTTCACGATGTAGTACGATGCCCCCGACTGGTCCTTGACTTTGCCCACGATTTGCATGCCGTGGTCATCTTGGGTTTCGTAGTTGTCAAAAGCTGTCTGGCGCGAGGCTTGCGTTACGACGGCCTCTTCGTGCGGACCGGTGAACACGGCTGATTTTTCTTCGGCACTCATGTCGCTCCACGCTTTGGCGGGCCATACGGCTACACCGTTGTTCAGCGAAAAGCCTTTTTCGGACACGTCGGTGGCCCAAGCAATGGAAAACCCGTTGGCCAGGGCGTGGTCAACGGTCGCCATCAGTTCGTCGAGCGGAACGTTGTAGGAGGTTCCCCACGTCCAGTTGTCGGGAACCTCGACGGCAAACCACGACCCAAAGGGATGGTGCGTGAAGCTCGTTAGCTGAATGTAGTCTTTGACATTGATTCCCAAAAACTTATCAGCAAAACTGCGCGGCGTGTACGGCTTGCCTTCGTAGGTGAACGAGGTCGGTTCGGCCCCGAGGTAGGCGTCGAGGTACCCCGTGAAGCCCTTGTTCCAGGCGGTTGCAACGGTGCCCGAGTTTTTGTTGACCACTGCGTCGACAATGCCCTTCAGGGCGGCCTCAAGCTCGTCGTGGTCGTTGCCGGGCGTGCCGTAGTTCAGGCCGGCGTAGGCCGATTGAGGCACGGCACCGTAGCGCTCAATGACATAAAACAGATCGGGGCACGCTCCGCCTTGGGCAAAGTTTAGCGCACCGTGCAGGCGAACGTACTTCTCAGCTTTGTCCTGGTACACTTTGCGCACCGTATACATCTCTGACAGGTCAATGGCGGGCTTCCCCATGCGCAGCAACTCAGATTCGAGGAACCCGGTAGCTGAATAGCTCCAGCAGGTGCCAGAACGGCCTTGGTCCTTAACCGGAGTCGCCTCGAGGTCATAAATCGTAGTGAATTCAAAAGTTTTGCCGTCGCGAGCGCCATTGCCCGAAACCTTGTTGATCAAATCAACCTGCGCAAAAAGCCCCGTTGTGGCCAAAAAGGCGCTAATGATAAGTTGGTTTTTCATGAAATAAAGCAGTTAGCGAAAATTAGGAGCAACGGGAGCGTCTTTGGTTCCGTTGGCGTAGTCGTAAAAACCTCGACCTGACTTCACACCGAGGTCGCCCGCCGTAACCATGGCTACTAAGAGCGGATTTGGGGCGTACTTGGACTGTCCGAGTCCTTCGTGCAGCACCCGCAAAATGCTCAAGCATACGTCCAGACCGATAAAGTCGGCGAGCTGGAGGGGACCCATGGGGTGCGCCATGCCGAGCTTCATGATCGAGTCGATGGCTTCTACCTTGCCAACCCCCGTTTGAAGTGCTTCAATCGCTTCGTTGATCATGGGCATTAAGATGCGGTTGGCTACGAAACCGGGAAAATCGTTGCATTCCACTGGAATCTTACCGAGTTCGCGGCTAATCCCAACGACGGCAGCCGCCGTGGCGTCCGACGTTTTGTAGCCCCGAATGATTTCGACCAGCTTCATCACGGGGACCGGATTCATAAAGTGCATTCCAATCACGAGTTCGGGTCGCTTGGTCGCCGCCGCGATGCGTCCGATGGCAATTGACGAGGTGTTTGATGCCAAAATCGTTTCGGGCGCGCAGAGTTCGTCGAGCTGGGCAAAGAGCTTGAGCTTGATGTCAACGTTTTCGGTGGCGGCCTCGACGACCAGGGCGGACCCGGCCACGGCCGGCGCCAATTCGGTGTAGGTGCTAATGCGCGCCACGGCGGCTGCGGCGGCCTCGGCGGTTAGCAACTCCTTGGCAACTTGGCGCTCTAAATTCTTGGTAATGGTGGCTACGGCGCGCTCCAAGGCGGGCGCGCTGATGTCAAACAGCGAGACGTTCCATCCGCTGGTGGCGAACACGTGGGCGATTCCGTTGCCCATCGTGCCTGCGCCGAGTACGGTACAGTGCTTCATGCCCTAAAAGTACGGCCCGAAACCTACTTTCCGCGCCCCTTAAGGACCGTCCAGACGGTGTACACCAAAACTTTCAAGTCGTTGCGCCACGACATGTTTTCAATGTACAAAAGATCAAATTCCATGCGGCGAATCATTTCGTCGACCGTACTGGCGTACCCGTAGCGGACCATGCCCCAACTCGTTATGCCTGGGCGGACCTTGTACACGTGGCGGTACTGGGGCGCGCGGGCCAGAATTTGCTCGGCAAAGTGTGCGCGTTCCGGGCGCGGACCAACGATGCTCATGTCGCCCAGCAAAACGTTATAAAACTGCGGAAGTTCATCCAGACGGTACTTGCGCAGCACGCGACCCACCGGCGTAATTCTCGGGTCGTCTTCGCTCGAAAGCTGCGGTCCTAGCGCCTCCGCGTCGACGCGCATGGTGCGGAACTTGACAATTTGAAAACGCGTTCCGCCCCGGCCAAGGCGTTCTTGGGTGAAGAATATGGGTCCGCGCGTGCGCCGAACCGCCAGCGCCACCACCACAAATACCGGCAGCAGTAGGCTGAGAGCCCCGAGCGAAAGCGCCACATCCACGGCCCGCTTACTGTTTCGCTGCCACGCGTCCATGGGCTCGTGGTGCCATTCCATTAGCGGAACGCCGTGCTCGTCGAGCCCAACCATGCCCGATAAGATTCCGTAGGTGTCGGGAATCATGAAAATCCGCAGCTTGAGCTGCTCGAGTTCCAACAAAATGGGCGTGAGTTCCTGGTGCTCGTTTGGCGGCAGGGCGATGATTACGTCTTCGATGTTGAGCCGATTCGCCCACTGAGCCACGTCCCGCGCCGGCCCGAGGTGGGGGAGTCCGCAGCAATGGCCCTCAGCGCTCGCGGGAGCGACCGACATCCAACCGGCCAGTACCTCGCCTGAGGCCGACGCGTGCGATTGCAGCTTGGCTTGGTGCAGCTCGAGGAGGTCGCGCTTACCGATCAGCAGGGTGGGGAAGTGAATTTTTTTCTGGGTAATCTTCCAGCGCAAATGGGTTCCTAACGCCAGGCGAAAACCAATACTTAGTGCGAGAAGTCCGCCACCCAATCGCTGAAGTTCACCCCAGTAATTTTGGTAGCTCTTGACGTAATCGTCGAGCAAAAACAGCAGAAAATACCCGAGGATAAATAGGCTGCCAACCTGAATGAGTCGGCTGAGCTCCGTGAGCCGCGACTTGCGCAAAACGCTTAGGTACAGCCCCACCACGCCCAACGTAGCAATCCACAGCAGGGCGGTAAGGGCCATTCCAAACGGGTAAAACGAATCCCAAGCCAATTCCTCCAGGCCAAAGCGTGCGGGTTCGGCGACCGATTTGCGGTAGTCGTACAACCAAGTGTAAGCGAGCCCGGCAGCCAGCGCGTCAGCAAGCACATATGCCAAGGTGTATCGCCGCTGAATTTTGCGAAGGAGTGGGCTCCGTGGGCTCACCGGTAAACCAGCTTAAAATTATCTACCCACAGCGTGTCTGCTTGGTCGGGGCGCGTGCGGACTGCTCCAAGGTAGAGGTTGTAGTTCACGGCATTGGGGAATCCCGAAACTTCGGTCACCAAATTGACGTAGGCCTTGGACCATTGGGCTTTGTCGCGGAACGTGACCGTAGGCTGTTGGGTCGTTTGCCCGGGCTCGTTGGCCACGACCCCTAAGCTAAAAGGCATTGTGGACTTGTAGTTGAACTCGAGGTACACGTTGCTGCCGCCGCGCGGAAGCACATAGGCCTGCTGGGTGATTGCTTCAAAAATCTGCTGGCCGGGCTTCATAATGACCATGCCGCTGCTGCTGTTGAGCTCGCCCTGCGGTGCCGGAAAGCGTTCAGAAGTTGTTCGGGTCCACACGGTGTCGCTGCGCGGACTGGGGGCAAACTGAATGCCTGCCGCCTCAAAGTCCTCTACTACAACGACGTTGGCCCACGATTCGTATTCAAGAACCGCAGGGCCCGCCGGCGGCCACGTTACCGTGGAACCAAAACTGCTGTTCAGCGCCCGTTCGTAGGGCTGATAAAACTCGTACTGCGCCTGAAAGCTGCTGGTTCCGTTGACTTCAACTCCGGGATAAAGCCGCACTGTGGCTGTCGGATCGTTTACCGGTAATGGAATTCGTGCAGGCAGCGGAAAAACGCCGAAGTATACCCCCTCGGACTCTACCCAAACCGAGCGCACGTGGGCGCTTGAGGTTCCTCGTGAAGCGTCTGGCTTCAGCGTCAAGCTGTCGATTTCGAGGTAGACCACAGGCTTGGCCTCACTCGGGTCGCAGGCCGTAACCAAGGGCCACGTACTCAGGGCTGCCGCCACACCCAGGGCGTTGAAAAAAAGCCGGAAGTTCCGCATACGCGCCAAAGGTACGGTTGTACTTTCGGCCCGTGACTCCCGACTTGCCCCGCCACCAAGGCCAACGCCAGCAACTCATCGCCCTCTTGCGTAGCAAAGGCATTGATAACGAACGGGTTTTATCAGCCATGGGGCGAATTCCGCGCCATGCGTTCCTCGAAAGTTCCTTCGAAGAATTCGCCTACCAGGACGTGGCTTTTCCGATTGCCGCGGGCCAAACGATTTCTCAGCCCTACACGGTGGCCGTCCAATCGAGCGCGCTGGGTTTGCCCGAAGGCGCTAAAATTCTCGAAATCGGCACGGGCTCGGGCTACCAAGCCGCAGTGCTCGAAGAACTGGGCTACAAAGTCTTTACTATCGAACGGCAAAAGGCACTTTTTGACTTTAGTAAGCGATTACTGGCGGAATTAGGGATGCGTCGCATCACCCAGAAGTTCGGAGACGGGTACAAAGGTTTACCCGCGTTTGCTCCGTTTGATGGGATTTTAATTACCGCTGCTGCTCCGGAGCTCCCCCGAGATTTGCTGGAACAGCTGGCGCCTGACGGCGTGTTGGTGGTGCCCGTTGGCGACGTAGAGGCGGAGCAGCGCATGCTCCGCGTGCGCCGGGCCCCCGACGGAAGCTGGATTCATGAAGACCTTGGGAGCTTTCGCTTTGTTCCGATGCTCAAAGACGTGGCGACGCAGCGATGAGCTCATCCTTGCGGACTACGATTTATGGGACCATTTTTTTGGCCATCCTCCTTGGGGGTGTATACTGCAGTGTTCCACGTACCTATGATGTGCCGGCATTCGTAACTCGAGCGGGAACGAACTACTGGGAGCTTACAACGGGTTCGCACATTGGCTATCTGCACCTCGAACACACTTCGCAATTAAAAAAATCGCCCATTGTATACGTTCATGGAGGGCCAGGGGGCATGGTTCGCGACGTCCAAATCGAGGCATTAAAGCCGCTAACGGCGCAGGGACATGATTTGTATTTCTACGATCAAATTGGTAGTGGACATTCTGCCCGACTTGCAAACCCAACCGATTACTCGGTCGTCCGACACAGTGCCGACCTTCATGCGGTACTTCAGCAAATTGACGCCCCTAAAATCATTCTGATTGGTCACTCGTGGGGTGCCGTTCTCGTAGCCAACTACCTACAGAACTACCCCACGGACCGCATTGAAAAAGTACTTTTTGAGGTCCCCGGGCCGATACTCCCGGTTGACCCTTCGCGTAGGAATCCCGCCAAAAATCTACCGTTTGTACCAATTAAACCGGAGCTAACCAACTACGACGCAAACGAACGCATGAAAAGCTGGCGGGTACGATGGGTAAGGGCTGGCGCGATTTTTTTAGGAACGAAATTGGGCTCCGACACCGAAATGGATCAATATATGGCGTTGTGGGACCGTGAATTGAACCGATCAACCACCTGTACGGCGAAAAAAAACGTGCCGGTTCAACCTGGATCAGGGTATTTTGCCCACATCATGACGGTTCAAAGGTTTAACGAGGTTGCCGACCGGCGCGAGGCCTTTGCCCAGCTGAGAATCCCTGTGCTTGTATTAATGGCTGAGTGCGACAACCAGCCAAGCGGGTACGCGGCAGAATACCTAGATCTTATTCCATCTGCGGAGTTGGCCGTGCTAAGGAAGTCGGGACACGACATGGCCACGGATCAACCGAAATTATATTTGGAAATCGTTTCGAATTTTTTGGCTAAACCCAAGAAAAACTGAAGAGCTACGACCTAATGGGCAACAGTTGCGCACCAATTGGCCGCGCCGTAGACTATTCCCGTGCCGCGTCGCGGTCAATGTCGCGCTCTTTGATGCTTGCCCGTTTGTCGTAAAACTTCTTGCCTTTGGCCAGCGCAATGTCCAACTTGGCCCATCCGCGCGAACTAAAGTAAAGCTTTAACGGAATTAGGGTTATTCCATTGTTTTGTAGCTCTTTGCGAATCTTCTTAAGTTCGTTTTTCTTCAGGAGCAACTTGCGTTCGCGCAACGGGGCGTGGTTCGCATAGGTTCCGAATTTGAATTCCGAAATATGGAGGTTTTTAATCCAAACCTCGCCAGCCTCCGAAACGTAGGCGTAGGCGTCGCTCAAATTGGCCTTGCCGTCGCGCAGGGCCTTGACTTCGGTCCCGGCAAGCATAATGCCGGCCGTGAACTCCTCTTCGAGGACGTATTCGTAGCGCGCACGGCGGTTTTGAATGACCGGATTCATGCTGCAAATCTAACCCCGACGCTACCTTTGAGGTGCCCATGATGTATTCTTCGCTGATCCGTCCCTTGCTTTTTCAGCTTTCCGCTGAGCGCGCCCACAATTTGGCGTTGCGCGGACTTCAATTCGCTTCCCAGAGCGCAATAACCACGGCCGCCCTCCGCGCGGCCGTGGGCTCGGTCCCCGACGCCCCAGTTCACGCAATGGGACTGACTTTTCGCCACCCCCTTGGGCTGGCTGCCGGAATGGACAAGAACGCCGTCGCCCTTCGCGCCTGGGAGGCGCTCGGCTTCAGCCACCTCGAAATAGGAACCGTCACTCCCAGGCCCCAACCGGGCAACCCGAAGCCGCGCATGTTCCGCCTGCCCGAAGACCAGGCCCTAATTAACCGAATGGGATTCAACAACGGCGGCGCCGAGGCGGCCGCATTGCGAATCAAGGCATCAAAGCACCGCAACCTCATTGTGGGCGGCAACATCGGTCGCAACAAAACCACCGCCAACGAACAAGCCGTAGACGACTACCTCGCGGCACTCAACGCGGTGTATGCCGTGGTGGACTACATCGCGGTCAACGTTTCGTCGCCCAACACACCGGGATTGCGCGACCTGCAGTCCGAAGCCAGCATGCGCGCGCTGCTGCAAGCCGTTGCCGATGAAGCCAAGCGCCTCGGAGGTAAGCCGGTAGCCGTGAAAATTGATCCGGACTCGAGCAAAGAGCACGTGCAGCGCACTGCGGCCCTTGCCGTCGAGTGCGGCCTGCGAGGAATTATCGCCACCAACACCACCGTCGGTCGCAACGGCCTCCGCACGCCGCAAGTCCGCATTGATGCCATCGGCGCCGGCGGCCTCAGTGGGGCTCCGCTCACCCGCCGCTCCACCGAAGTCGTGGAGTGGGTGCGAGAAGCGGTGGGGAGTTCCGCCTCGGTAATCGGCGTCGGAGGGGTGCGCACCGCCCAGGACGTTCAGGACAAGCTCAACGCCGGGGCCGACCTCGTTCAAGTCTATTCCGGTCTGGTCTACGAAGGTCCGGCCATGGTCCGCCAACTTGCCGCCGCATGGAACGCCTAATTTGGGTCGAGTGCCCGCGCGACGCGATGCAGGGCTATCCGACGGTTTTTGCGACGCAGGATAAAATCGCCTACCTCAAGCGGCTTTTGGCGGTGGGCTTTGACTACCTCGACGTGGCGAGCTTAGTGTCGCCCAAGGCGATTCCGCAGATGGCGGATTCGGTCGAGGTACTTGACGCCCTGGCGCCCGTAAAGGGTGCCAACAAATTTCTGGTCATCGCCGCCAATGCTCAGGGAATTGACCGCGCGGTGGCGCATTCGGCGGTAGATGTTGTCGGGGTTCCGTTCTCAATCAGCGAACAGTTTCAGCGCCGCAACACCAACCGAAGCCAGCTTCAGGTATTGGACGAATGGACTCCGTCCATTGAGCGCGCCCATTCTGCAGGCAAAGAGGTTGTCGTCTACCTGTCGATGGCCTTCGGCAACCCCTACGGCGAGCCGAATACCCTCGACCTTGTGGCCGAATGGGCGCATAAGGCCGCGAACCAATGGCAGCCTTCGGTACTTTCCATTAGCGACACGGTCGGAAGTGCGACTCCCCAAAGCATTCGCGACGTGGTCGCCACGGTGCGTACGGCAGCCGGCGCTTCGATCCTGGGCCTGCACCTGCACATGCCTGCGGCTGAAGCCCTTACGAACGGGCTGCTCGAGGCAGCTTGGGAGTCGGGAATTCGCCGCTTTGATTCGGCGCTGCTCGGCCTGGGCGGATGCCCGTTTGCCCAAAACCACCTGGTTGGCAACCTCCCTTCAGAGGCCCTGCTCACGTTTGCTACCGCCCGCGGAGCCACGTTTGGCGTGAAGCCGCTGGCGCTGGAATCGGCCCACAACGCGGCCCGCGCGTTTTTTAACTACCTTTGATGCGTTCGCGGTGCACGCGCTGAGAACGCCTCAATCCGCGTGCTGAAAAGGGAATCCGGTGCAATACCGGAGCTGTACCCGCAGCTGTAAGTTCCAGACCCACCGCACGCCGCAACAACCCACTGGGCAACCGGGAAGGGGGCGTGTCGGGGAACGAGCCAGAAGACCTGCCTCGAACGATAATCCGAGCGTGCCGGGAAGAGTGCGCCCTGAAGATGATGCAGCGATTGCTTCGCAGCCTGTGGGCTGCGG
>JAURMB010000033.1 GCA_030831045.1 Schleiferiaceae bacterium | reverse complement strand
TCGGCGAGCGGAATCGGCGTAAGGGTTTGGTAGCCGTGGATGACATCCAGGCCAAAAATGAGGGGAATCCCCAGACGGGTTTCCTCGACCGCCACTTTTTGAAGGGCGCGTACTTGATCGACGCCGGCGACGTTGAGGACCGATCCGACTCCGCCCTGCTTGAGCGCGCGAACGCGCTGCTCCACCCAATCGTTGCCGACCGGCAAGGGTCCGGTGGCGTTCCAAAATCCGTTGTACTGATTGGTTTGGCCGACGAGCTCCTGAAGCGTCATGAGGGCCAAAACACTGTCTACGCGGGCGGCGACGGGCTTGACCTGAGCAGCCAGAAGTCCGGGCAGCAAACTGAGTACGAGGAATTTGAAGCGCATAATTTCGGTTAAATTAAAAAGGGGAGGGGCAAAACCCCTCCCCCTAGGGGTACATCAACACCAATTTTGATTACTGTACCGTAACTCGGGCAATGTTTTGTCCGCGCTCGCTAACCGTGCGCACGAAGTAAACCGCTGGAGCCCAGCCTTCGGTCGCAATGCGCGCGATGCCGTTGGCCGCTTCAGCCACGTGAACGACTTGACCCGTCAACGTGGTTACTTCGACGCGGATGGCTTCTGCAACACCCGACTCTACCACGAAGTAGCCTTGGGCCGGGTTCGGGAATACGCGGGCTGAAATCAGGCCCTCCGCCAACGATGCGTCGGCACCGCACGCCAAGCACGAAGCGTAGCATACTACCGGAAGGGTCGTGTTTTGGCCCGTTACGCTCTGCAGAACGCGGTTGGTGAATCCACCCGTCGTCTTGGTGCACAGCGAATCGCTCGAGTTCGGAGCAAGCTGCTCGCTGCTCGCCCAGTTGTCCATAGAGAATTTGTATTCCCACTGGCCGGTGAGCAACGGAAGCGTTACCGTGAACACGTTGTCGTTGTCGGGGTCGGTCATCTGGTTGGCGTTGCCGCTCCAGTTGTTGAACTGTCCGCTCACGTACAGGTTGGTGAAGGTGCTGGTAAGGCCCGTCATGTCAACCTGCAAGGTGATGTTCTGCGTAGTGGCAGGCGCAGGGCAACTTCCGTCGGTGGTGCACTCGCCAAAGCAGGTACGCAGGTGGAAGTCGCTGTTCATCGCCGTCATGCCGCGGTCGTTGTAGGGCCCTACCGCGCAGGATTTGCCCGCGAGGTTTTCTTTACATCCCCAGCTTGGGCAGTTGCCGTTCAAGAAGGTGAAGTCCGAAGACCAGCCCGTGGGCTTGCGCAACGTCTTGGTGTAGCGCGTCGTGCCCGCAATCAAGGCCATTTTGTGGTCCCCAGGGGCGCCCATTCCCGTTCCGCCTGCGACGTACACGCCGGTGGTGTCCACGGTTTGGTTGGCCATGTTCACTTGCCACGTGGCGTACTTCACGCCCGTGCAGCTCACGCACGACTGCCAGCACACGCCGGTAAGGATCGTGTCGCCGTTGAGGCGCGCGAAGCGGTTCGTGAACGTGCCCGTAGTCTTGGTGCAGGTAGAACCGGCGGTAAGGTTCTCTTGTCCGCTCCAGCCGTCGAGGGTGAATTTGTACTCGACCGAGTCAGCGGTCAGCGGAAGCGTGGTGGTCCACACCGAGTCGTTTTCAGGGTCAGTCAGCGGGTTGCAGCTGCCGCACCAGTTGTTCCAGGTTCCGTTCACGAAGACGCCCGTGTAGGTCGCGCCCGTGTAGCCGCGCATGTCGACGATAAAGGTTACCTGTTTTTGGGCGAAGCCGGCAAACGCCGAAAGCACCGCCACCAGAGTAAGGAGTTGTTTCATGTTAAGTGAATTTGAAATTGAGAAGGGTATGTTTATCGGTTACTGAAATACGCGGATGTAGTCCACGTACATGGATTGTGGAAAAACGGTGCTGGCGTCGGGCGCTCCGGGCCAATTGCCTCCCACCGCGATGTTGGCGATGAAGAAGAACGGGGCGTTGTGGCGGTAGGTCGCCGGGCTGACGTGGCTCACGTTGATCGTGTGGTAGAGATGGTCGTCGACCAAGAACTGAAGGGAATTCTCAACCCATACCAAGCTGAACACGTGGTAGGCTTGCGAAAAGTCGCCCTCGCTGAGCGTGTAGGTCCCCGTGCGGTAGGTGCTCACGCCGCTGCCCTGCACGCCCCAGTGCGCCGTGCCGTGCACTTTGTTCGGCTGGTGGCCGATGAGTTCCATGATGTCGGTTTCGCCGCAGGCGGGCCAGCCGACTTGGCTGATGTTGGCTCCGAGCATCCACAGGGCAGGCCACAGTCCTTGCCCCTTGGGCAGCTTGGCGCGGATGTCGATGCGCCCGTACTGAAACTCGCGCTTGCCTTTGGTCGTCACGCGGGCCGAGGTGTATTCGGCGCCGCCGAACTGCTCCTTGCGGGCCGTGATGATCATGCGGCCGTTGTCGACGCGAACGTTGCTCGGGTCGTTTCGGTAAAACTGGAGCTCGTTGTTGCCCCATCCGGTGGCGCCGGTCTCGTAGTTCCACGAGGAACTGCTCAGCGACGAACCGTCAAATTCTTCGGCCCAAACCAGGGTTTTGCCCGGGTAGCTCGTGGGCGTCACGTAGCCGCTGTCGGCCCCGGCGTAGGAGTCGTCGTTCTCGAGGGTAACGGTAAAAAACGGATTGGGAAGCAGCACGTGCTCCGGCTCTGAAAACGAGACCCATAGGGTTTCGTCGGGCTCGTAGGTGCTGTCTCCGCGAACCTCGAGGGCGAGCTGCGCCACCTTTTCGCCTTTGGGCCATGTCACGGTTCCCGAAAAGGCGGTGAAATCTTCGCCCGCCGTCGCGGTTTGCCCAATGAACTCCACTTTGGCCGAGGTTGCGCGGCCCGCAGGTTCGCTCAGTTCGACGTTGAGCTGCTTGATTTGCGCCGTAGCGCCTTCCGAAAGGCGCACGTCGTCGGCCACCAGGTTGGGAAGCTCGACGCTCGCGCATGCGGTCAAGGCGATCAGGCCCAGTGCTGTGGTCCGCAGCATTACGGGTTAGACCTTAGGGT
>JAURMB010000032.1 GCA_030831045.1 Schleiferiaceae bacterium | reverse complement strand
TTCTGAGGTGTACTACTTCGAAGGCTCGTTTAGCGACTACGAAGAGAACAAGAAGAAGCGACTCGGCGGAGGTTTGGAGCCCAAGAAATTCAAGTACAAAAAGTTAGTCAAGTGAGTCAAGCCCGGCCAGCTAAGGGAACGCGAGATTTCGCGGCGGCAGAGGTGCTGAAGCGCCGCCACGTGGTGGGCGTACTTCAGTCGGTGTTTGAGCGCTACGGATTTGGTCCGCTGGAGACCCCTTCTTTTGAGAACCTTGATACCTTGATGGGCAAGTACGGCGAAGAGGGTGATCGCTTGATTTTTAAAATTTTGCGTTCAGGTGACTTCATGAAGTCGGTGGCGAATCCTGCCCAACCCAAGGCTTCGGAACTCGCCGACAAAGCCCTTCGCTACGACCTCACGGTGCCTTTTGCTCGCTATGTGGCACAGAACGCAGGGCAGCTTGCGATGCCGTTTCGCCGCTACCAAATTCAGCCGGTTTGGCGCGCAGACAATCCCCAAAAGGGGCGTTTTAGGGAGTTTTACCAGTGCGACGCCGACGTCGTGGGCAGTACGAGTTTGTGGCAAGAGGTGGAACTCGTAGCCATGTACCACGAGGCGTTTGCTGCGCTGGGGTTAGACGTTACGGTGCGGATCAACCACCGCGGGCTGCTCGCCGGCATCGCCGAGGTTGCGGGTCTTGGGGACCAGTTGATTGCGTTCACTGTGGCCTTAGACAAGTTGGATAAGGTGGGCGCCGACGGGGTTCGGGCCGAGTGGCGCGAGCGCGGGTTTACCGAAGCGCAGTGTGCCGCGCTCGAGCCTGCGCTGAAGTCGCCAGGCGACACACAGGAGGCGCTCGCCCAGATGGAGGCCTGGCTCTCGGGGTCTGAGGTGGGCCTCAAGGCCGTACGCGAGCTTAAATGGTTGATGGAGCGCGCCAGCAAGACCGGAGCGGTCGCGTTGGATTGTACGCTGGCGCGCGGACTGAACTACTACACCGGCTGCATTTTTGAAGTACAAGCCAAAGGCGTCGCGATGGGCAGTGTGGGTGGAGGCGGTCGCTACGACAACCTCACCGGCATTTTCGGTGTTTCGGGCTTGAGCGGAGTCGGAATCAGCTTTGGCCTGGACCGCATCGTGCTCTGCCTCGAGGAACTCAACCTCCTTCCTGAAGTAGCGGCTGGTCCTCAAGTGCTGGTGGTTCAATTCAGTGAAGCCGAGGCAGATTATGCGTTTCGCGTCGCCTCTGACCTTCGTGCGGTCGGTGTGCGGACGGTCCTTTATCCAGAGCCCGCCAAGATTAAGAAGCAGTTCGATCATGCTGAGCGCATTGGAGCTCAGTGGGTTGCGCTCACCGGTGCCAACGAAGAAGCGCACGATGTGGTTCAGCTCAAAAACCTGAGCACGGGCGAGCAGCACCAGGTAGCGCGATCTGGGCTAGGTGCGTTCAACTGGAATTAAGGCGCGTAGCGCAGGCCAAGCCGCAGCATAGGGAACGCCTCTTCGAGGTCCTCTTGGGCGTCGTAGTCGCGCTGGATTCCATAGCCGACCGTGGCTCGGCAGTCCTTTGTAACGAAGTAGTTGATTCCGAGCGTGTAGCGCCTTCTTCGAAGCGGAGATAGCGGGTTAAACTGCTCGTTCCACACTTCGGCGCTTGCCTCGGGTACCCAAGGACCAAACTTGCGCTCAACGTACAGGCCGTAGCGTACCGACGCGGCGCGGTTCACGTGGTAGCGCACGCCAAGCGAAATGTCGGCAAGGCGAATGCCCTTGACTTCAGGTTTAACTTTTTTTTCGATCGCTAGCGTATGCCGCGCCCGTACGTTGGCGTTGAGCGGCGCGCGGAACTCATAGAAGGCCTTCCAGTTGTGGGGCGCGTCGAAGGTGCCGCGGAGGTCTGAAAAATGCTGAAATTCGGTAGCTCGCCAGCGCTGTTCCAGCGACGTAGCGAAGTCAAAGCGCTTGTTTAGCTTGATTTTTAGCGTGCTCGAGGCCCAGACCTGCGTTTGCCCGTGGGACGGCAGGGCTGCGCACGCAATCAAGCAAGCCGTGAAAGCCGTGGAGCGCAGTGAGGTCACAGCCCGAAAAGTGCGATTGCCAGCAGCGCGCTAAACACGATGTACAGCAGCGGGCGAATCATTTTGTGGACGATGTCTTTGGCGTAGCGTTCTCCGCGAAACGTGAGGATGGCGCGGGTTTCGTCAAGCGGGTGGGGCATGATAATCTTTCGAAGCAGCATTTCATGAATGAGGAGCGAGTCCGTCAAGGGGATTCCGCCTTTAGGATTGGCGTAGCGGTAAAAGAGTCCGCGGAAGTACAGCGCGATAATCTGCAGGTCGTGTTGCATACTGCAATTTAGGGCGTGCAGCTCCTTTATTTACCTCAACCAATGGCGCCGAAATGCAGCTTCGGGGTCGTAATCCGTAGCCTGTTTGGCGGTGTTGAACCGACGCACTGGTCTGGGATCGTTGCCAACGCCCGCGATGTAGGCCCAGTTGGCCCAGTTGCTCGCGGGGTCGTAGTCCAGCAGCTGGGATTCAAAGTACGCGGCTCCGTATCGCCAGTCATGGCCCATGTCGTGGATCAAGTAGGAGGCCATGTTCTGCCGTGCGCGGTTGCTGCTGAAGCCGGTGGCTGCGAGTTCGCGCATTCCGGCATCGACGAAGTCGTCGCCGGTGCGTCCGTCAACCCAACGCTGAAAAGCTTTTGCGTTAA
>JAURMB010000031.1 GCA_030831045.1 Schleiferiaceae bacterium | reverse complement strand
TCGCGCGTGAGGGCGCCGTACCGCGGAGCCGCACCAAAGCTCACCTCTGCGATGTCGCGCACGAGCACCGGAGTGCCCAGCAGGGGGCTGCGCAACGCGACGTGTTCGATGTCGCTCAGACCTTGGTACAGGCCTTCGAGGCGGATGTACCAGGCTTCTTCAGATTTCTCAATGTAGGCACCGCCCGCATTTTGATTTCCTTGGGTGACGGCGTCAAACACGTCGGCCATCGTGAGCCCCAATTCGCTCAAGCGGTCGGGGTTGACGGCAACTTCGTACTGCTTGAGTTTTCCGCCAAACGAGCTCAGTTCCACGACCCCCGGGATGCCGCTGAGCTGGCGTTTTATCTGCCAATCGTGAATGCTGCGCAGTTCGGCCAAGTCGTAGCGGTAGCGCGGGTCGACCTCAAGGGTGTACTGGTAGATTTCACCGAGTCCGGTGGTGATGGGCATCAAGCCGGGGCGTTCGATTCCAGGCGGAATTTGCCCTGCGGCCTGGTCGATCTGCTCGTTGACCCGCTGCCGGGCGGCCAAGTTGTCGACTTCGTCGCCGAATACCACGGTCACGACCGAGAGGCCGTAGCGCGAAACGCTTCGCACTTCTTCGACGCCCGCCAGGTTGGCCATGGCCAGTTCAACGGGGTAGGTGATGAACTGCTCCACGTCTTGCGGAGCCAAGGCCGGCGCTGTGGTTACGACCTGAACCTGGTTGTTGGTGATGTCGGGAACCGCGTCAATCGGCAGGTTGAAGGCGCTGTAGAGCCCCCAGGCGGCAATCGCCGCCGTCCCCATAAATACGAGCATTTTGGCCCGTACCGAGAAATTTATAATACGCTGAATCATATGTGCTTAGCAAAATTAACGGACAGTGTTTCGGCTGACATCGCAGCCAACGGGTCACGCTATTTTGCTCGGCGGTGGCCGTCGGGACCACGAACTCAGGTGTCCGTGGGCTCGCGCTCGGGCCCCTGAAGGTCGGCGCACTGGGGTGCTCCTCGGTACGGCTACTTGACTAAGGCTTTGGAATTCCGTACGCGCCAGGAGCTGCTGCTGGTTGGCGTCTTCAGGAGCCGATTCGCAGCTCGTCGGAGCAAAGTGCTGCAGGTGGTCGCTGCCCAGGTCGACGCTGAACAGTTCCCACAAAATGAACTTTGGGACGCGGTTGCCGCTGTGGTCGTGCGGAACCAAGCTGTGCCCCAGCATCAGCACGCTGGCCAGTCCAAAGAGCAGGTTGCGCAGTCGAGTCAGGTTCACGATTGAGGTTCCGTTTTGCGTACAAAATGCCACACCCGCCATGCGAGTACGGCGTTGATCAAGTAAAACACGTACTTCGCCACGAAGGCTACGTTGCCAAACAAAATGTTTTGGTAAAGTTTGAGCGAATTGTACACTAGCCAAAACACCCACGTGTCGGCGTACATGCGGGGCATGTTGAGGGTTCCGCTAAAGGTCAAACCGGTGATGAGCGCGGTGACCCAAAACTTCGAAACGTCGGCATCGGCGATGGGCTGGCTCAAGAATGCGGTGAATCCGAGGTAGTTCAGACCAAAGGCGAGGGCAAATGCCCCGGCGGCCACGGCAAAGTAGGCTCGGTCGAGGGTGCGCGGAATCCGATCGCCGCGGCGACTCCACACCAGAAAGCTGAGTCCGTTGCCCAGCAGCGAAACGGGGTAGGTCAAGAAGGCGGCCTTGTTGCCCAAGAAGTAGTCGACCACCGCCGAGTTGACGCTGGTTACCACCCCTACGGCGTTGCCCCAGTTTTTGCGTTTGGTAGCCCATCGGGTGCCCATCATGCTCACGGCGGCGCCCACGGTGCTCAAGATTCCGATAGGCAGGCCCGCAACTTCGGTTTTGTGGAAGCCCAGCGCTACCGAAGCGGCTATGACCGTGACGACGCCGAGAACGTCCATCCACGTGCTTTCGGTAAGTTCTTTGAGCCTCCGCGACATGTTATGCAAACAACAATTTGGAGAAATGGTGCGCGCCCGGGTTGAGCTTCGTGATGCCCTCAGCTGCCAAAACCGCGCCCAGAGCGAATCCGCGGCGGTTGTGGGCCGTGTGCACCAATTCAATTCGGTCGATGCTTGACTCGTAGCGAACCGTGTGGGTGCCCGGAACGGGGTCCTCGCGGCGGGCATAGACAGCAAGGGCTCCAGGTGTTTGGCCGTCAAGCGACCAACCGTTGAGTTGTGTGAAGTGGGGCAGGAGGCCCTCAGCAAAGCTTATTGCGGTCCCGCTCGGCGCATCTTTTTTAGCCGTGTGGTGCACTTCTTCAATGCTCGCGGTGTATTGGGCGGAATAGGGCGCCATCAAACGTGCCAGTTCTTCGTTGGCCTTTAGGGCGAGCTGCACCCCAAGGCTGAAATTCGATGCGTACACCAGTCGGTTGGCGCCCCGCACGAAGGCTTCGGCCACCGAAGGAAGTTCGTCAAACCAGCCCGTAGTTCCGCACACCACCGGGGTTTGCAGGGCGGCGAGGCGTTTAAGGTTGGCAGCCGCGGCGTCGGGCTGGGTAAATTCGATTACCGCGTCGGCGCCGTTGAATTCCCAGGCGTCACCGCGGCGGATCCGCGCAACCACGAGGTGTCCGCGCGCCGAGGCTTCAGCCTCAATGGCTTGACCCATTTTTCCGTAGCCAATAAGTGCGAGCTTCAGTGCCATGCGAGCGTTAGTTGCGCCCCAAAGGTAGTTTGTGGTCCGAACGAAGGGCGGACTTGGGCATTTAAGTTTGGCGATACGTCAAAATCGACCAGGTGTCCGGCGGCATAGGCGTCGAGAACCTGAAAAAGGTAACCGGCGCCAACGCCCAGCACCGCGTAATCCCGGCGGCGGCGGTAGTCGTTTTGAAGCGAAAAAAGTTGGTTGGTGGAGAACTGCCCGTCAAATTCGTCGACGGTCAAGGGATCGCTGTCGAGCCTCAGGTCAATGGCCGTACTTAGGCGGTTAAAACTCTTTTGGTTAATGTAGAGGTAGTAGCCGCTTCCGGCCATGATGCCCCAGGCGATGGGGGCCTTCCATATTTGCCGGTTTAGGATTTGACCGGCGCCAGGAACCAGCGCGCTGGCAAGTGCCGCTTTTTCGGGTTGCTCCCACGATTTTGGCGCACGAACCGTGTCCGACTGGGCTGTTGCCCAATAAGCCGAGAGGATCAAGAGGAAGAAGAGCGAGCGTCGCATCACGTGGGGTCAAAAGTAGCCGAAACCTTGGCTTTGTCGTACTTTTGCTGCAGCTTTTAACGCATGCCGTTAGAGCATTCGGCCCCGTAGCATAACTGAATAATGCATCGCACTTCTAATGCGACGAGTGCAGGTTTGAATCCTGCCGGGGCTGCTCTTTTTTCCAATGCCTGATTCGATGGCAGTTGGCGCAAAGGAGGTCGCACCGTTGAGCTTCTTCCAAAACGGTTTGCCACTTCAGTAGGCGCAACTTGGTCCAATTAAACCTTTTTTGGAGTGGGTCGCGATGATGAAGTTCAAATATTGAGTAATGACCATCGGAGAGCCCGATATGGCAATCAAGGCATTGGCCACCAAGTAGTTTAATGACTTCGATTTTTCGCCGAACCCAGCGATCTTGAACTTTTTGATTAAAGCACCGCTTGCAGTAAACCATTACTTCATTACTGTGGCATTTTTGCTTGTAAAATTCAGATATATAATTGGTTACCAGGCAACTAGAGCACTTTTTTAAGGGGAGAGAATCCATGTATTAATTTACGAATTCTACCCGGGATCACAACAAAAAAGGCGCCCAAAAAGGCGCCTTTTTACGTCGGGAAGACAGGATTCGAACCTGCGACCCTCTGGTCCCAAACCAGATGCGCTACCACCTGCGCTACTTCCCGAGGGCCGCAAAGGTAGGCAATTAGGGGTCATTTGCAGCGAGGCCAAAATTGCCGTTCCCTCAATCCCGAGTATAAAAAATCCAAATTCGGGCGCAGTGGTACTCGGGGAAAACGTATATTGAACCTTCCAAAAATCCTTGACATGCTTAAAACTCTACGCTCTGCGGCACTACTTGCTTGGTCTTCAGTCACATTGATGGCTCAAAGCACCGTAACCACCATGCCTGCGACCAACCCCAACAACGGTTCGTCGGTCGTTACGTTTGAGATCAATGCCAACCAACCCATCTTTTTAACGGGTATGACCAACGTCTTTTCGGCGGCGGCGGGCACCTCAGGAACCGTCGAAATTTGGTACCGCTTGGGAGGAGTCCTACCCACAGGACAAACAACGCCAAGCATTACCGCGGCCAACGGATGGGTTTTGGGCTACACGACCACGGCCACCAGCGCCGGCAACACGACCGCGGCCACTATTCCCTTCGGTAGCACGATGCTGGCCTTGCCGGCCAACCAGCCTATTGGCATTTGCATCAACGGAACCGGAACCTTGGGTTGCCGCTACATGTCGTGGGTAACGGGAACTCCGACAACCTTTACCGACGGCAGCGTAAGCGTAAACACCATGCCCAACGGATTTGGCGGAACCCTCACAAGTTTCATCGCTTCGCGAGCCTTTTGCGGATCAATAACCTACATACCCCAAGCCGCTTGTACGGGCGCACCGACCGCGGGAACCACGGTGGCCAGCGCCACGGCCGTCTGCCCCCTCCAGAACTTCAGCCTGTCGCTTTCGGGAGCTACCGCAGCAGGAGGGTTGGCCTATCAGTGGCAGTCGGCGTCTTCGTCAACGGGCCCTTGGACCAACATCACGGGTGCAACCACCGGTATCGCCAGCGTTTCGCAAACGCTAGACACCTGGTACCGCTGCGAAGTAACGTGTACGCCCTCGAGCACATCGGCGTACTCAACTCCGGTGCAGGTGACCACCTTGCCCAACCTCGCGGGCGGAACCTACACCATCGGTTCCGGCGGAACCTACCCAACCTTCACCGCAGCCTTTGCGGCAGCGGCCTGCGGGGTTTCAGGACCCGTGGTGTTTCAGGTGCTGTCCAATTCCGCGCCGTTTAATGAGCAGATCACCATCAACGAGATTCCCGGAATGTCGGCGACCAACACGATTACGGTCAAAGGCAACAACAATACGTTGACGTTTGCATCTACTAATGCGAGCGTTCGGCATACGTTGCATTTGAACGGTGCTGACTTTATTCGCTTTGAAGATCTTATCATTGAGTCAACAGGTGCTACCGAAGGTTGGGCAGTCCGTATGAGCAACAACGCCAACAGCAACACCTTTAAGCGCTGCATCATAAAGGCGAGCGAAACGGCAACCTCGTCGAACTACGTCGCCTTTACCCTGACGCAGTCCCCAACGGCTGCTACGGGAACCCAAGCGGGAACCGCCTCAAACCTTCTCATCGATTCGTGCCAGATTGTGGGCGGCTACTACGGTCTTTGCTTAAACGGAACGGGTTTGACCCTGGGGTCCACAACTCCGTCCAATAACACCGTACGCAACAGCATCGTCAGCAATTTTTACCTCTACGGCATTTACTCCTACGGCCAAAACAACCTGAGCATTGAGTACAACGACATTAACCGCTTGACGCGGTCTGCGGTAAGCACGTGCTACGGCTTGTACAACTACGGTCGCAATCCCGGCCTTAAAATTTTGGCCAACCGCATTCATGACTTGGGCGGAAGCCTTGGTACCACGGCCTTCACCGGCTACCTGCTGTACCTATCGAGCACCTCGGGCACCGCCGCGAGCCCGGTACTCGTGGCCAACAACGCCATTTACAACATCAACAACCTCGGAAGCACCCTTTATGGGATGTACATGTTGACGACCGACACCATTGACGTACTGCACAATACGCTCGACATCAATTCCAATTCCGGCACGGGTACGGCCACCGTCTATGGTGCCTACATCAGCGGAAACATGACGCAGTTCAACTTCAAGAACAACATCATCCAAATCGGCTCGTCGGGCACTGGTTCGAAGTATGGCCTGTTCAATGCCTCGACGACGGCGCTGATCACCTCCAACTACAACGCGATTCGCTTTGCGGCTTCGGTGGGCGGAACGAGCAACTTTGTCGCCGCCCGCAGCACCACCGTGACCTACCCAACTCTTGCGGCATGGACCTCGGCAACGGCACGCGACGCCAACAGCATTTCAAGCGACCCCATCTTCACCAACGTGCTGGCGGGTGATTTGACGCCGATTTCGTTTGCCTACAACAACGCGGGCGAAAACCAGTTGGCCAAAGTTCCGCTCGACCTCAACCGAGCCGCACGCAGTGCTACCCCCGACATCGGAGCGGTAGAATACACTCCCTCCGGGTGCGCGGCACCCTTCAACGTGAGCGTAACCAACGTGCGGGCTAATTCCGCGACCGTAACGTACAGCGGAACAGCACCTTCTACGAATTTGCAGTGGGGTCCCAAAGGATTTATCCCGGGAACGGGCCAGGGCGTTACCGTTTCAACGCTTACCCACACGATAACCGGATTAACCGGCTACACCGAATACGACCTCTACCTTGCCGGCAACTGCGGAGCTACTACCTCGGTTTGGGTCGGACCCTACAGCTTCATCACGCCCATTCAGGTAGGCTGGTCAGAACCCTTCACGGCGGGCTACGACCCCTTGGCTGCCGTTCCCAAGCCCAAGGGCTGGACCGAACGCAACGCGGTAGCCGCCAATCCGACCGCGATCGGAACCAATACCTCGGCATGGATGCTCGACGGGTTCCTCAACGTCGGAACCGCGGGTGCGGTGCGCAACCAAGTTCCGGTTACCTCCAACGCCACACAGGGTTGGACCATTACCCCCTCGATTGACCTGGGCGACGTGGCTCACACCACCTACTTCCAGTGGAACATGGGAGCTACGGTGGCTAACGGTACCACCTCGGCCGTGCTTGGAACCGACGATACCTTGTTTGTCTTCATTTCAACCGACAACGGAACCACCTGGAACCGCAACCAAGCCTTGGCCAAGTACCACCGCGGCTCGGGTTTGAGCCGCTTTGGCGGAACCTACTCGGTCAACCTGAGTGCTTACACGGGCTTGGTGAAGCTTGCCTTCTACATCGAGAGCCAGACCAGCAGCGCCACCCACATTGGGGCGAACGACTACGACCTCTTCATCGACAATACCGCGCTTACGGCTACGGCGGCTCCCTGCCCGGCGGCCTCGGTCAGCGTTGTGCCCACGACGACGACCGCGGTGGTTTCGTGGACGGTCGCGGGTCAGGCCACCACGCCGGCAACGGTTGCGTGGGGCCCCTTAGGCTTCGTAATCGGCTCGGGCGGTTCGGGCGCAAACCAAGCCAACGCTACAACCAACCCCTACACGATTACCGGATTGCAGCCGGGCAACGTCTACCAAGTTTATGTGCAGTCAACGTGTGCGGCGACGCTCGGCCAGTGGGTGGGTCCGATCACCTTTGCGACTCCGTGTACGTCGACCTTGAGCGGAAACTACACCATTGATTCCAACGGAACCGGTGCGAGCAACTTCACGTCGCTCCAAAGCGCGTTGGCGGCCATCACGACCTGCGGCATTGCCGGGCCGGTAACGTTTACCCTGGCTCCTTATGTGCACTTGGGCGGACTCAACTTGACCACGCTCAACGGAGCTTCGGCGACCAACACCGTGACCTTCCAGGGGCCCGCAACGGGAACGGCTACCATTCAGGGTGCCGCCGGCCAGTTTGCCGCGGTGGTCCTGAACGGAACCGATTACTTAACCCTGCGCAAGCTCCGCATCGTGCACCCCACCGCCTCGGGCATCGTGTTAACGGGCGGCGCCCACGACATCGTCATTGACGAAAACGAGATTATTGCCGATACCGTGGGCACGACCAGCACGGTGGCGGCCATTGCTTCGTCGGCCAACCTTACCTCGGTAACGGGCTACGGCAACAACGCCAACAACATCACCATCACCGATAACGTGATTAAAGGCGGTTACTACGGCGTGCGCTTCAACGGCACCAGCACGACTTCGTTCTCTACCGGCATTAACCTCTCGGGCAACACCATCACGAAGGCCTACTACTACGGCACCTACTTCTACTACATGGGCAACTTGACCGTGAACGATAACGTGGTGCGCGGACTCCGCAATTCTACCAACTACGGTCATTACCTGTACTACGTGGGCAACGTAACCATGGAACGCAACGACGTGTTTGTCTCGTACTACGCGATCACGTTGGGCTACCTGAATAACCAGGCGAAGCCCGCTGCCAACAGCGTGATTGCGAACAACATGTTTGCTTCCACCACGAGCTACGGCGGCTACTTCCCGTATCCGCGCCACGTGAACATGTACCACAACACGTTCTCGGGCAGCAGCTACGGGGCCTACCTGCTTTCGAGCACGACGGCTACGTTGACGTCGAAAAACCTGAACATTCGCAACAACATTTTTAAGGGCGGAACCTACGCACTTTACCAAAGTTCGCTGCCCGATTCGATCACGCTCGACTACAACCTCTACAACTCAAGCGCGGCAACGTTTGTCTACTACAACACGGCCCAAGCAAGTTTAGCAGCATGGAAGACGGCGTACCCTGCGCTCAACGTGAATTCGACCGACAACCCGGTAATTTTTGCGGCCAGCGACGACCTGCACGTGGTCAACAACGGCCCCAACAACCTGGGTACGCCGATTGCGAGCGTCGCGGTGGATATTGACGGCGACAGCCGTTCCGCCACCACACCCGACATGGGTGCCGACGAATTCACGCCGTTGGCCAACGACCTTCAGCTGCTGGGCTTGCTGGTTCCGGGCAACAACTCGTGCGGAGATTCAAACAGTGCCGTTTCGGTGATTGTGCGCAACCTGGGCACGGCTGCGCAGACCAACTTTGCGGTGGGCGCTAACGTTTCGGGCGCGGCTACGGCGAGCCTTACGGCCACCTACACCGGCACACTGGCCTCGCTGACGACCGATACCGTAGCGGTGGGCACCGTCAACACGGTAGTTGGCGGAACCTTCACCTTCACCGGCTACGTGAACTTGGCGAACGACGGAAAGACCTCCAACGACACCTTAGTGGCGAGCCGCAGCTTGCTCGATGCGCTTCCCCGCATTCCGGTGGCTTCGAGCGATACCGTCTGTGCGGGTGGATTCGCCACGCTGTACTTCCCTGCGGGTACGACCACGGAATCCTACCTCTGGCTGACCACCGCGGGCGACACCCTCGGTACCTCTGACAGCCTTCTCGTGGGTCCGATGAGCGCCGCCGACACCACGTTTGTCCTTCGCCAGACCTCGACCTCAGGTCAGGTGGGTCCGCTCGACAATACCATCGGTACTACCGGTAACTACACCGCGATGAACCACTACCTGCTGTTCACGGTGAACGCGCCGACAACCATTTACAGCGTCGACGTGTTTGCGCAAGGTGCCGGATTGATCGACGTCGTGATTCAGAATGCGACCACGCTGGCGACGGTGCAAACCGTCACGGTGTCTTCGACGGGCGCCGGCTTCAACCGCTTGGTGGTCAACATATCGCTGCCTCCGGGTACCTACCGCATGGGCAGTACGACGACCAACAACGCGGGCGGACTCCAGCGCAACTCAGCGGGGGCCTCATACCCCTACCTGTCGACCGACGGCAGCGTGACCATTACCGGTTCGACGTTTAACGCGACTTCGTACTACTACTTCTACAACTGGCAGCTGGGCGGCGGAGGTTGTCCGCGCCCTGACGGAGAAGTAACGCTTTACCACCAGCCCGCTCCGACCGCGAGCTTCACGGGTACGCCGCAGGCGGCCACGGCAACCAACCTTACGGTGGACTTTGACGCCACCGCAAGCACCAATGCCGCCAGTGCGTCGAGCTTCGATTGGAACTTCGGCGACGGTTCGACGGGTACAGGGACGCTCACCAGCCATGCCTACGCAGCCAACGGAACCTACAACGTTACCCTCGTGGTTACGGGAGTCTGCGGCAGCGACACCCTGGTCGTGCCGGTCACGGTCGCGGGCATTAGCGTGGGCGAAACCCCGCTCGACCGCAGCCTCGTCATGTACCCAAATCCGACGAATGGAGCCTTCCAGTTTGATCTCGAGCTGGGATCAGCGCAGCCCATTCAGGTCAAGGTGCTTAGCGCCACCGGCCAAACGGTTTGGTCACGCACTTGGGATTCCGCGCGCGAAATTCGCCGCGAAACGGTGGACCTAAGCGCTTGTGCCTCGGGAATTTATGTGGTGCAAGTGACCACCGAAGACGGCGTGGCAACGCGCCGCATTTCGGTCCAGAAGTAGGGCAGAAGCGCCCGCCAGCGATCAAGACCGCCCGGTAAATCGGGCGGTCTTTTTATTTAGCGTACCTTTGCGCCCGCATATCGTCCGCCTTGCCGCCTTGAAGCGCTTCGGCACCAAAGGGAGGAAAGTCCGGACATCACAGAGCACCGCGCTACCTAACGGGTAGGCAGTCCACGGGGAACTTGGGGCTGACAGCTAGTGCCACAGAGAGGGAAACCGCCAACGGATGCATCGTACGAGTACCGGGGGCAAGGGTGAAAAGGTGGGGTAAGAGCCCACCAGCGTCAAAAGCAATTTTGATGGCTTGGTAAACCTCGCGGGATGAAATGCCATGTAGGCTGGCGCTTGAAGACGG
>JAURMB010000030.1 GCA_030831045.1 Schleiferiaceae bacterium | reverse complement strand
CGAAGCGATTTTCGCGCAGTTGGCGTGACTGAATGAGGTCGCGGCGTAAGCGTTTGTAGCAGGTCTCCATGCCGGTAAGGTTCAGGCTGGTGAACATGTTCGACAGGAAGGTCAAGAACTTGTTGCCGATGGAGTGCCAGAAGAAGAGGATGCGGTGGGCGTTTCCGCCCATAAACCGCGAACCGAAGACGACGTCGGCGTGGCCGTCAACCACGGGCTGCAGCAGCGCGACGTATTCGTTGGGGTCGTACTCGAGGTCGGCGTCTTGAATGATGACGTAGTCGCCAGTGGCCATCGCGATGCCGGTGTGCAGCGCGGCGCCCTTGCCCTTGTTTACCTCATGCTTGCGGTAGGTGAGGGGCAGCATGGGGTTGGCTGACGCGTAGCGCTCGATGGCCTCCTCGGTGGCGTCTTTGCTGCAGTCGTTGACGACGATGAGCTCTTTGGTCCAACCCTCGGGCAGGCGGCAGTCGCGGACTTTGTCCAGAATGAGGTGAATGGTCGCGGCTTCGTTGTAGGCCGGCATGACGATGCTGAGTACGGGCATAGCGGCAAAAGTACGTACTTCAGCGTACCTTCATTTCATGATGCACCTAATCGACTATGGGTTGGACCAAATTCAGCGGTCCGACGTGCAAGAGGCCAAAGAGGTCCCCCAGCTTCAAGGGCCCGAAACCGTGCGCTGGCTGGCGCTGCCGGTTCCGCCCTCAGAAGCTTGGTTGCGCGGAGCAGTTGCCCAATGGGGCTTTCATCCGCACGTGGCCACCGACCTGCTCGACACAGAGGCGCGGGCCAACCTCGAGGAGTACCCAGAACAGATTTACGTCGATGTGCACACGCTTAAATCGAGCAAGCTCGAGCGCGTGGAGTTTGCCCAAGTCGGCCTGGTAGTCCATGCGCACGGGGTGGTTTCGCTGGGTGACGCTCGACTGTTTGAGGGATTGGTCGATCGATTGGTTACCAGCCGCGGACTCATTCGCGCCAAGGGCCCCGACTACCTGTTTGTGCGCCTGATTGAATCGGTCTTGAAGCCCTACGAAAACTACTTTGACGAGCTTGAGATGGCGCTCGATGCGCTAGAGGCCGAGGTGGTTCACCGTCCGAGCCAGCGCATCGTGGTAAAAATTTTGAAGGTCAAGCGGCAGCTCAGTCTTCTCCGCCGGCACCTAACGCCGCTTCGCGACGTACTCAGCAGTTTGGAGGCTTCAACGCACCCATTGATCAAGCGCGAAAATCGACCCTACGTGCGCGACGTGCGGGGTAAAGTTCAGGCGCTCAACGAACGCCTCGACGCGCAGCGCAGCCTTCTGGAATCGCTCGAAAGCCTACATGTGTCGTCCGTGGGTCAACGCACCAACGACGTGATGCGCATTTTAACCGTGTTTTCGGCGGTTTTTATGCCCTTGACGTTCATCGTAGGCGTGTACGGCATGAACTTCACTGGGATGCCCGAGCTCGAATGGCCCTGGGCCTACCCGGCCGTTTGGGGCCTAATGCTGCTTATTGCGGGCTCGATGGTTTGGTGGATGCGCCAGAAGAAGTTCTGGTAATGGTCCAACCGGTTGCGGCGAGCAGCATGCTGATCAGCGGACTCATCCAGTTGAAAATGGCGTACATGAAGTAATCGCCCGTGGCAACTCCCAGCACGCTGGATTGGTATGCGCCGCAGGTGTTCCACGGTACGAGGGCCGACGTTACGGTTCCCGAGTCTTCAAGGGCCCGCGAGAGGTTTTCGGGTTTGAGTCCGCGCTCTTCGTAGGCTTTCTTGAACATTCGTCCGGGAACTACGATGGCCAGGTACTGGTCTGAAGCGGTCAGGTTAAGAAGTCCGCACGAGGCCAGGGTCGCCCCGATGAGGCCCGCCGCTCCGTGGGCGACACGCAGGAGTCCTTTGGTCAGGGTAGCGAGGAAGCCTGCGGCGTCCATGATTCCGCCAAACGTGAGGGCGCAGAGGATCAACCAAACGGTCCCGAGCATTCCCGCCATGCCCTTGCCTTTGAGCAGTTCGGCAAGCATGGGGTGGTCGATGGCAATTTGGGTGTTGCCGTACATGGCTTGGGTAATTCCTTCGTACCAAGCGGAGGGACCGCGGTGCCCTGCGATTTCAGCTATGATGTTGGGTTGAAGCCACAGGGCAGCCAGGGCGCCGGCGAGCGTGCCGATGCCCATAGCAGCTAAGGCGTCGACGTTTCGGGCAATGAGGACGATGCTCACTACAGGGATCAGGAGCAGCCACAGGCTGATGGTGAATTTGGCGCGCAGGAGTTCTGAGATAATGGCTACCTGGCTCAGGTCGCCTGCTTCGCCGGCGCTGAGGCCTTTGATGCCAAAGACGGCGAGGGAGATGAGGATCGCGGGACCCGAGGTCCACAGCATGTGGCGAATGTGGTCGGTGAGTTCCGCGCCCGCCATGGCCGCGGCGATGTTGGTGGTGTCGCTGACGGGCGACATTTTGTCGCCGAAGTAGGCGCCCGACACAACGGCACCAGCGATCCACCCGGGGGAAAGTCCAAGGCTTTGTCCGATGCCCATGAGGGCGATGCCCACGGTTGCCGAGGTGGACCACGACGATCCCGTGGCCAGGCTCACGGCGGCGCTCAGGACGGCGGCGGCGAGCAAGAAGCTGCCGGGGGTGAACAGCTTGAGGCCGTACACGATAAGGGTGGGAATGATTCCGCTGACCATCCAGGTGCCGGCGAGGGCGCCCACCATAAGCAAGATGAGAATGGCCTTGGTCGAGTCCGAAATGGTTCCCTGAATCCCATGCCATAGCTGGGTTGTTCGGTCTTTGGGGGCGAGCAGGGCGGCGATGCCGGCGGCGGCGAGCAAGATGAGTTGGTTGCTGCCTTCGAGGCTACGGTCACCATAAACGTGAACGTTGACGACCAACGCGGCTACGAGAAAGAGCAAGGGGGTAAGGGCGCGAAGCATGGGCTGCAATATCGGGATAAACGCGGAATGCGTCAGGCCGTGTGCAACCAAGGCTCCAAGGCCTGCACGACGGTGTCGAGGGGAAGGCCTTTGACGTTGTCGAACGTGCCGACGATTTGCGCAATGCCCAACTGCCCAAACCACTCTTGTGCGCCGTAGGCCCCAGCCTTGTCCAACGGCTTAAACGTTTGGACGTAGTGGTTAATAAATTCCGCGCTCACCGGGTGAAAGCGCACTTCAGCGACGGCCTCGAACTGGGACCAACGTCGGCCGTCGGTGGCGCACACCGCGGTAATGACCCGGTGCGTTTGGCCGCTGAGGGTTTGGAGCATTTCTTCGGCATGGGCCAGATCGTGGGGCTTGCCAAAGCGTTTGCCCTGGTACCATACTTCGGTGTCGGCGGTGAGCAGCACTTCGCCTTCTGACCGCGTGGCCAAAAGGGCTTCGGCTTTGGCGCGGGCCACGTAGCGCACGGTTTCGAGGTCGCTCAGGCCGTCGGGCGCCGATTCGTCGGCGTCGCTGGTCCGCACGACGTAGGGAATTCCAAGCACGGACAGGAGTTCGCGTCGCCGCGGCGAAGCGCTGCCGAGCACCAGCGATCCGTGAAGTTCAAAGGGGAGCTTGATCACCAGTTGCGAAATTCTTCGAGGTTCCAACGGCCTTGAGCGCGGAGCACCTGTTCGATGACCTCACGAACGCAGCCTTTTCCGCCGTCAATGGGCGAAATGTAATCGACAAGGGCTCGAATTTCGGGCGCGGAATCGTGCGGACAGCAGGACAATCCGGCGCGCAAAAGCACCTCGGTGTCGGGCAGGTCGTCGCCCATGTACAGAACCTCTTCGTCGCGAAGTTCGTAGCGCGCCAACCACTCTTCGTAGGCGTCAATCTTATGGCGGGCGCCCAGCCAGACGTCTTGGATTCCGAGGGCCAGAAGGCGTTCCTTGACCGTTTCGGATTTGCCCCCCGTAATTACCGCCAGCTGCAGCCCTTGCCGCGCGGCGACTTGAACGGCATACCCGTCTTTGCTGTGAAAGCTTCGGATCGGCTCTTGGCCAGGAAGAATCTGCACCGTTCCGTCGGTAAACACGCCGTCGACGTCAAAAGCGAGGGCTTTGATGCCCGAAAGCTTGGTTTTGTAGTTCATAAGGTAGTCCGCTGGATGGAGGCGCTTAGGGCGCGGTAAACTTCGCGCAGCTCCTCGGGGAGCATGCTGAGGTGGCGCTCCAGCGTCGGTTGGTCGCCACGGGCTGCGGGACCGGTTTGCAAGCTACGGGCCTCGCCGCGCTGCGCCGCTTCGACGGTTTGGGTCAGCATGGCGGAATAGGCCGCGGAATCGAGTCCGGCCTGGCGGCAGTAGGCCTGAAGTAGGGCTACGAGGTGGTTGCTAAAGTTGTTGGCAAACACCGCTCCGAGGTGGTAGGACGCCCGGGTGGCGGAATCGGTCCACGTAGGCTCGGGGGTGCCCAAGTCGCGGACAAGGTCGCCGATGGCCGCGCGGGTTCGCCCGTCGTTGGCCTCGGCAAACACCGGAACGTCGCGCCACGAAACGTTTTGGCGAAACGACACCATGGGGTAAAAAACACCCTTGGAACCAGAGCCCAGGGCCGAAACGGGCACCGCACCCGCGCAGTGAAGCACCACGGCAGGCGAATCGATCAGGACTGAGGCTACGTCAGCTAGGGCGGCGTCAGGCACGCAGAGGAGTACGGCATCGTGTGCGCGGAGTTCTGGAATTCCCGCGAACCCCCGGCCTTGAACCGGAACAGCATCGGTGAGGGCCGCCACCAGAGCGCTCCCAACGCGTCCACGGCCGACCACGTACCTCACGCCTTGGGTGCCGCTTTAGGACCAGCTAAGCGTTTGGCAACGGCCATTCCCGAGCCGATGGCGAGGAGTACTACGCCCAACCAAAGCACGTTGATGTAGGGAAAAATAAAGGCCTGGAGCAAAATAAACTCTTGTTCTTCGGGTGTTTTGCGCCAAAACGTCATTTTAAAGCGGCCGGGTTCGTCGGATACCCCTTCAAACCGGGCCTTCACGCCCAACTTAGGGAATTCTGCTTCGCCGGGACTCGCTTGGTTTCCGCGCACCTGGTACGGGACATCGACGGTCTCGCGCCGGCCGTCCATGTGCTTGAGCGTCAGGCGGGCAGCCATGTCCAGGGTGGCTAGGTCGCCGGTCTCCTGCACCATCAGGGCGTCGTTCACGATGATGCTGTCGCAGCGCATCATGAACTCGTCGAACACAAACACCTCTTCGCCGCGCCCCATCGTGGCCACCATTTCTTCGGACCAACCGCTGGCTTTTTCTTCGCTCGATCGCATGTCGGCAAAACTGACGTAGGTGTAGATGTCGCGATCCCAGAAGTGCTTGGTTGAGGGTTCGCGCACGTTGCCCATGCGCGGATTCAGCTGAATGTACGGCGACAGCGTAAACAACTCTTTGCCCGGCATTTGGTCGGGGTTGGTGCCGTAAAAGTGAACGTCGTAGAGCTGAAAGTGCCCCTCCCGGCGCTCGCCGCTCCATTCGACCCAGTAGGGGTGCATAGATACGGTGTCGCGAAGCGGAAGAAGAATGTGCTCGTTGGCGGGGAAATCCTTGTGCAAAAACACCGGGTTTTGGCTGATAGCTTGCTTTTTACCGTTGCTGATCAGCGCTCCGAGCAAGATGAGGGCAAAGCCGAGGTGCGCCAAGGCTAGTCCGCCGCTGCGCCAGGTTCCGCGCAAGTACCGCAGCCAGTAGTCCAGGTTGGCCACCGCCGCAAACATGCCGGTAAACAGCAGCACGGTGTACATAGGTTGATCAAACTTCAGCCCCCAGGCGGCCAGCGCACTGAGCACCAACGACACGGCGAGCGACGGCAGTACGCGGCGCAGCAGCTCGTTGGGGGTAGCGTCCCAGCGCAAAAAGGGGACCGCCGCCATAAACAGCGAAACCACAATGGCCACCGGAATCTGAATCGAATGGTAGTGGCGGAACACGTCGGCCGGGGGCGCCATGGCTTCTCCAAGGATCGGAATCAGTCCGTCGGGGCCAATGAGTTTGTTGAGTACGGGGATGCTGGTGCTAAAACTGATTTGCACGGCGCTTAGCAGGAGCACAAGGCTTCCGATGACCAGCCAAAATTCGCGGGACGAAAAGGCTTCGTCAGCCGCGTTTTTGGGTAGGGCGTTCCATCGAAGCAGCAGCAACAGCAGGCTTCCGGCCGCAAAAAAACCGAGGAGGAGCATGAGCTGGCCGTTGAGCCCCAGGTCAACAAACGAGTGGACGGAACTGTCACCTAGCACCCCGCTGCGCGTCAAAAAGGTTGAGTAAAGAACCAGGATAAACGATAAAAAAGTCAAAATCGCGGTGAGTCCGCCCGAAGACTTCTTTTTCTTGACGATGAACATGACGTGACCCGCAGCAACAAGCGTGATCCACGGCACCAGAGAGGCGTTTTCTACGGGGTCCCAGGCCCAAAATCCCCCAAAACTCAAGGCTTCATAGGCCCAAGCGCCCCCCATGAGGATTCCGGTGCCGAGCACGCCCACGCCAAAAAATACCCACGGAAGGGCGGGGGTGACCCATTCCACCGGACGGCGCTCCACCCATCCGGCGACCGCATAGGCAAAGGGAATTAAGGTCGCGGCGAAGCCCAAAAACAGCGTGGGCGGGTGGATGACCATCCAGTAGTTTTGCAGCAACGGATTGAGGCCTTGGCCGTCGCGAAATGCCGGAATTCGGATCAAGTAGTCCTTGATGGTAGTCCAGGGAAGTCCCAGGTTTTCAGGAAGTTCGCGAATTAGGGTGAAGGGGCTGGAACCGATTTTGGTGCCAAAAACGTACACGCCGAGCAGCATGCTGGTGAGCAGCAACTGAACGAGTCCTACCACGGTCATGGTTCCGTGCTCCCAGGAGCGGGCGCTGCGCAGAAGTATCCACCCCAGAACTACGTGCCACACCATCCAAATCAAGAAGCTGCCCTCCTGACCTTCCCAGAGGGCGCTGAACACGTACTCTATTGGAAGGTCGCGCGACGAGTGCCGCCACACGTAGTCAAACTCAAACCAACGGCTAAGAATGGCGGTCAACAAAACGCCAAGCACGCCCAGTACCCCAAGGCTGTGCAGCGCGAAGGCTCCTCGGCCGGCCTTGAGGTAGGCGGGGTCGGGAGCTTTGGTGCGTCCGAGTTCGTCGGGTCCGCTGCAGGCCCCGGGACGAAGCCAGTTTACGCCATAAAAAAGGGCCGTCCCCAAGGCGCCGGTAAAGGCGAGGTAGGTAAAAAACCGCCCGGCGAGGGCCCAAAACGTGTGTTCTCCGATGTAGTCCATTAGGGCGCGCTCAGCTTGGCCTCGTCGGCGTACTTCGACGGGCACTTCATTAAAATATCTTGGGCAAAAAAGGCCGTGTCGCCCGAGCTCATGCCGGTGAGCGTGACTTCTTCAGCGCGCTCAAAATCCGTAGGCTTGGGTTGATTGAAGTACACCACGCAGCGCTGGCCGTCTTTGTCGATGGCGGTAAAGCGCAGCATCGAGGTTTGGGCATTGAACGTTATGGGTTGGTCGAGGTCGAGCTGGCCGACTACGGTCACCTGTTCGGGCGCTTTGCGTTCGGCGAGTTCAAACGTGGCGTACGTGCTGGCGTCTTGAATCGTCACCATGAGTGCGCCGACGAGCAGTGCAATGACGACGAGCGCGATGAGGTGTCCGCGCTTCATTTACTTCGCGGAATTCTCGGCTTTGCGCAGCCGAACATCTAGCCACGATAGGTAGGCGAACAGGCCGGCCAAAATGATGGCAACGACGGCCACAACGACCCCGATTTTGCCGTTGGCGCGAAGGGCGTCGGCCATCTCTACGGGAGGAGCTTGCTGCAAAAAACGAATCATATGCATTTACTGGGTTAAACGCGCCAAACGGTCGCGGAGTTCAACGATCCATAAACCGATTCCAATCCATCCGAGTACGGCGGGGTAGAACACCGCCCGCATTCCGTTGTCGAGGTCGTAGGAACCAAACGCCGGGTTGCCCCCGTTGCCCGGGTGAAGCGAATCGGTCATGCGGGGTAAAATGCCAATGAACACCAGCATGAGTACAAACGCAAAGATGTTGTACGTCCCCGCAAGCCGGGCGCGTTTTTCAGGATCTTCCACGCTGCTGCGCAGCACAAAATAGGCGAGGTAGATCAGCACGGCCACCGCCGTCCCGTTGAGTTTGGGGTCGTTGGTCCAGTAGGCGCCCCAGGTAAATCGCGCCCAAATCATGCCCGTAAGGAGTCCGAGGGCGGCAAAGACCAAGGCAACCTCTGCCGAAAGGCGCGCTTTGCGGTCGGATTCCAAGGCGGCGGTTCCGGGCGTTCGAAGGCTAGCGATGCTGTGGCCCAGCGATACCCCCATGAGGGCGATCATCGTGAACCACATGGGCACGTGAAAGTAGAGGTTGCGAATGGTTTCGTTTAAGATAAAAAGCCGGGGTACCGGCGCCATAAAACCCGCGACAAGGCTGTAGCTCACGAGCGCTGCC
This sequence comes from Schleiferiaceae bacterium, assembly GCA_030831045.1. Next base: position 2,262 of record JAURMB010000030.1, on the reverse strand, counting down.
GCCGCGGTTTTCCATGCGATTGAAAAGCCGTTTTTCACTGCTTCCAAAGGTAGGGCATAAGCACGCTACCTAAGGCGAGCGGAAGCGCCCACACGACCAGTTCGCCAAATAGGGGCATCGCCAGTTCGGACCACTCTTGGTTGGCCGCCGCCAGCGAACTCGCCCGCCGAACTACGAGCACGGTCGGCATAAGAAGCGGAAGGCTCAACGTCGCCATCAACGTGGGATTGGATCCCGCCCGACTTGCCAGCGCTGACGTAAAGCTCATGGTCGCCGCCAAGGCCAGCGAGCCCAAGCCCAAGGCGGTGCCGATTTTGGCTGCAGCGCCGAACGTTTGCGCCGAATCAGGCAGTCCAAAAAACAGCGCAAAAAGCAGGAGGGCCGCCGCGGCTGTGGCAAGCGTATGCACGGCGATTTGGGCGCTTTTCACCCAAAAAAGTTCTTCGGGGCGCACCAGTTGATTGAGGTAGGACCACAGCGCATCGGGCTCGTGAAACGCGCGAAATGCCGCCTGCATCGCGCTGAACAGCACGGCCACCCAAAGCAACGCGAGCCAAACGCTCGGGCTGGGCGCCGGAACCATTTGGTACACGAGGTAGGTTGCCACCGCCGTAAAAAGCAGGAATTGGAGGTAGTCCGCGCCGCGGCGCACGTCGGCGCGCACTGCCCATTGACCAAGCTTCCACCAGCGCTTCATGCGCCAAAGGTAGTCCGCGCAGTGAACCCTAACTTCGTTTTGCGGTTATACCCCTATCATGATGAAGAACCTATTGGCCATGTCCCTACTCACCACGCTGCTTGGCTGCAGCCGCTCGATGGCGCAACCCGTCGACGCCCCCGTTGATTTTTACACCCTCCAGGCGCGCACCCTTGATGGCGAACGGTACGACTTTGCCCAGCTCAAGGGCAAGCGCGTGCTCATCGTTAACACCGCTTCGGAGTGCGGATTTACCCCGCAATACAAAGAGCTTCAGGCCCTTTGGGACGAGGCTAAGGGCGGAAACTTTGTCATCCTCGGCTTTCCGTGCAACGACTTTGGAGGCCAAGAAAAGGGGTCCGCAACCGAAATTGGCGCCTTTTGCCAAAAGAACTACGGCGTCACCTTTTTGATGATGGAAAAGGTCGCGATCAAGGGCGGCAACCCGCACCCCGTTTACCAATGGTTGACCAGTAAGACGAAGAACGGCGCCAAGGATGCGACGGTTCGTTGGAATTTTCACAAGTTCCTGGTCAACGAAAAAGGCCAATGGGTGAGCAGCCACCTGTCGACGGTGTCGCCCACTAATTCTGAAATTCGGAACTTTGCGCTCGGAAAGTAACCGAGCATGAACGTAGATATTCTCGCCATAGGCGCCCACCCCGACGACATTGAGTTGGGCTGCGGCGGAACCTTAGCCAAGCACGTGGCCCTCGGGCACAGCGTGGGTTTGGTCGATTTAACGCGCGGCGAGATGGGCAGCCGCGGAACCGTACTGGAGCGCGACGCCGAAGCCGTTAAGGCGGCCCAAATTCTGGGGGCGTCGTTTCGCGTGAACCTCGATCTGCCCGACGGACGCCTTGTGAACGACTTCGGCAGCCAGCAGCGAATCATTGAACTGGTGCGGGCGCACCGTCCGCGCATTGTGCTGTGCAACGCTCCGCGCGACCGCCACCCGGACCACGCTGTGGCCTCGTCGTTAGTCGTGGAGGCCTGCTTCAGGGCCGGACTGCACAAGTGGGAATCGGTAGGCGAAGACGGCCAGCCGCAGGCGCCGTTCCGCCCCGAGCACGTCTACCACTACATTCAGTTTTATGACCTTCAGGCGGACTTTACCGTCGACATTTCAGGCTACATTGATGCCAAAATGGCTTCACTAGCCGCCCACGCGTCGCAGTTTTACCAAGAGGGCTCCCACGGTCCCGAAACGGTGATTTCGTCAAAGTGGTTTTGGGATTCGCTCACCGCCCGCACCGCGGAATGGGGCCGAATTATGGGCGTTGCCCACGCCGAAGGATTCATTGCGCCGCGCCGATTGGGCGTGGATTCGCTTTTTTCGCTTCGGTAATTCTGGCGAGGTTAGCTGATATTGGCTCGTTGGCTCGTTGGCGAGGAGGGCACTAAAGGCGCATTGAGGCTCATTTTTTCAACCTAAAGGTCTAAATAAAACGTATAATTTTAAACTTTAAGGTGTAAATAAAATTTATATTTTGTACCTTTAGGTTGTGAAAAAAGCAATGAAGGCTCTGGCACTACGCCAAGCAAATGATTTAATTGAGCAAGCT
>JAURMB010000029.1 GCA_030831045.1 Schleiferiaceae bacterium | reverse complement strand
GCAGACGATGTGGGAGGGGCGAGTACAACTTCACTGTAGATGGCCGCTGGAAACGCCCAAAATTCCAACTTGCTGTTTTCAAAAGTGGGACTTGTTCAGAGTTTATCTAACTTGTAACCAGATTTTTAATGGCTAGAAGTTTTGAATCCCGCTCTCTCCGGGGGTCCTCAAATTTTTTTTAGATACGGACAATGCCTCCGCTCCGGTGTGGGGATTCGCGGCATTGCTGGTAGCGCTGGATTTGCAGCGACGCAAGGAATTGAACTGAAGGCTATGAATTTGTGAACAAAAGTGGTGTTGGTATTAAAAATTCCTTACATTTCACCACTTAACACAAAAATAACCTTTATGTCAAACAAACTTATTGCTGGTGTGCTGGGCGCTGTGATGGCGGTTGGCGCAGGTGTGGCACCGGTTCGGGCGGCTTCAACGGGATTCCCCGATCAACGGGATACCACGAAGTCCGGTCAACTCGGTGAAGTCACCGTATCTGCTTTGGGGGTTCAAAGCAGCAAAGACAAGAAGGGCATTGCTTCCGTGAGTGTAGCGGGAGGAAGCGTCCAGAAGTCCGGCGAAAGCGGGATCATTCAAGGTCTTTCGGGCAAGGGCTCGGGTATCTCCATCACCCGAAACTCCGGTGATCCAGGTGCGGGCGCCTTCATTCAAATTCGGGGTCAATCGACCATCACCGGCAGCTTGCAGCCGTTGATTGTGGTTGACGGTATTCCCGTGAGCAACTCAAGTGTGGGACAGGGCGTTGACGGCGTTGTGCAGCAAAGCCGTTTGAACGACTTGAACCCGGACGATATTGCTTCTGTAGAGGTGCTGAAAGGAGCCGCAGCAGCAGCTGTGTGGGGCACCCGTGCAGCCAACGGCGTGATCATGATCACCACCAAGAAGGGCAAGGCGAATGCCAAAGGTTACAACGTGGAAGCGCGTTACTCTGTTGGCGTAGACCGCATCAACCGCGAGTACGAAAAGCAGAGCAAATTTGGTCAAGGTGCCTACGGCAGGTATTCTCCCACCAGCGCTTTGAGTTGGGGTGATCGCATTACAGACCGCAGCGGAGCAGCGGATTCGGTCAATACGAGCGGAGCCTACTTTGAAGCAGCCGACGGATCAAAATACTACCCCATTATCCAAAAAAACAGCCGGGAGGTATTCAACCAGTCCAATCGAGACCAGGTTTTCCGCGACGGCTTGACCCTAGACAAGAGCATCAGCTTGTCTGGAGGCAGCGAGCGCGGCAACTTGTTTGTCAGTCTGTCGGATTGGGATCAGAAAGGCGTCATGAACGGCATGTCCGACTACCGCCGCACCACCGGTCGCATCAACTTCACCAACAACCTGAACAACAACTTGCGGGTCGGGGTGAATACGTTTGTGTCTAAAGTGAGCTCCAACCGGATTCAGCAAGGTTCGAACCTCAATGGTCTGTACCTGGGTTACTTGCGTACCCCGGCCGACTTTGACAACTCGGACTACACCGGTACTTACTACAACGCAACAGGTGTTCCGACCTTCAACGCCCACCGCGCCTACCGCCGGTACTTGGGCAATGCCGCACCTTCGTACAACAACCCCGGTTGGACTTTGAACGAGCAGGTGAACACTTCCGAAGTTAACCGCGTTATCTTCACCCCTGAGCTGAACTTGCGTTGGGGCGGTGTGCACCAATTGACGGCCCGTTACGGTTTGGACTTCAGTGCCGATGACCGCATCACGTACTTCCCGGTATTGTCTGCAGGAAGCTACGCCAACGGCCAATTGACCGACGAGAGCATTCAAGAGTCCGAGTCCTCCTTGTTGGTGTTTGACCGCGCAACCTACAAGTTGAACGAGCAAACCAACATGGCTGTGACGGTGGGTTACACAACCAATGCCCGTCGGTTCCGTTCCATTGGAGGTACCGCTTTTAATTTCATCATCCGCGATCAGGAGCGTTTTTCCTTCAACAACACCACTACGGCCAACAGCAATCCGTTCAACAACCGCTCGTACGTGATCAACAACCGCGGTTATGCGGTGGTGAACTTGGATTGGAACGACCGCTTATTCGTGGAATTAACGGGTGCAGCGGAAGCCGCTTCAACCTTTAAAGGTCAGTTCTTCTATCCGTCTGCCAACGTAGCGTACGACCTAACCAAAGACTTGAACATGGATCCCAGTGGGTTGTCTTTCTTCAAGTTGCGCGGTTCGGCCGGTACGGTAGGGGTAGAACCCCCCGCATACATTTGGACCACCAACTACGTTTCCGCTAGCTCTACCTCCGGTTGGGGCGAAATATTGGACGCCAGCTACTACGGCGGTTCTTTGTATCGTTCTACCGTTCAAGGAAATCCGGACATCAACCCCGAACGCAAGACCGAGTACGAAGCAGGATTTGATGCCCGCTTCTTCAACAACAAGTTCAGCCTCAGCGGTACCTACTACCAGAACGTAACCACTGGCGCCATTTTCGCCGTTGACGTACCGGCTTCTACCGGATACTCTTCCAAGTGGGACAATGCGGCAACCATTTCAAACAAAGGTTTGGAATTTGATGCAAAACTGGACGTCGTCGATACCCGTGATTTGAAGTGGAACCTGTACGGTAACGTAACCCGCAACCGCAACAACGTGGACGACTTGAAAGGCGTTAAGTCCATTTTCTTGGCTGGATTCACCGGCGCTTCATCCCGTGCTGTAGAAGACCATGCGCTTGGAGCGCTTTGGGGCGGCAAGTGGGAGCGCGATGCATCGGGCGCTTTGGTTTTGGATGCGAACGGATTCCCGCAGCAGGCCATCGCTGAAGGCGTATTGGGCGACCCCAACCCCGGATACCGCGCTGGTTACGGTACGTCACTTACTTACAAAGGTGTTTCCATGAATGTTTTGTTTGAAACATCACAAGGTCAGCAAATGTGGGCAGGTACCACCGGGGTATTGAACTACTTCGGCATTGACCCGGTAACCGCCAACGAGCAGACGGTTTCTGCGGAGCGAGCAGCTGAATTGAAGAACATCTACGGCGAGTCTGTTGCCGACGTAACTACGGCCAACGCCGACGGTACTTATACCTTCCGCGGCAACATCAAAAATTTTGGCGCAGGAGACGTTTGGTTGGATCAAGAGTGGTACACCGGTTTGGGCGGTGGTTTTGGCCCGGTTGCAGAAGACTTCATCGTGGACGGTTCTTGGACCCGCTTGCGCGAGCTGAGCCTCGGCTACAGCGTGCCACGTGCAACGGCCAAGCGTATGGGCTTGTCCTCCTTGGACTTGGGCTTCACCGGCCGCAATTTGCTTCTTTGGTCGCCCTTCAAAGGGGTAGATCCTGAGTTGAACTTGACCGGTGTTTCCAACGGCCGCGGTTTGGATTACTTTACCAACCCCGGAACCAAGTCGTTCATTTTCTCGGTCCGCCTGGGCCTTTAATTAACTCCCATTAATTCGTAAGACATGAAAAATTTCGTGAAATTCGGGAGAGCAGTCGGATTAGCGGCGGTCTTGTTGACGGCCTGCGAACCCAACGACATCAACTCCAAAAACCCCAATCAATTCTCGGACGCTGCTCCTGAATTGATGATTACTGGCGCTCAATTGGCCAACGTTATGGTCCAAGAAGGCGAATTGGCTCGAATGGGCGGCATTTTTGCCGGTTATTTTACGGGTTCAGACCGTCAGTACATTTCCGTAGGCCAATACAACGTAGTTGCCGGCGACTTGGACAACATCTGGGGCACGTTATACGCGGAGGGCATTGCCCAGTCCCGTATTATCCAGACCAAGGCAGCCGCCAAGAACGACCTGGTTTTGAAAGGTGTTGCCCAGATCAATGAGGCGCAGTTGTTGATGACCGCCGCCGCCTTGTGGGGCAATGTTCCCAATGTAGAGGCATGCGATGTGGAGAACTTCCCCAATCCATCGTACGACAACCAAGCGGACGTATACGCCGCTGCTATTGCGTTGTTGGATGCTGCCATCGGCAACGGGGTTGGCGGTTCAACCAAATACCGGGCAGCCTATGCGGGGTCCTTTAACTGGGAAGAAGTAGCCAACACGTTGAAAGCGCGTGCCTACTTGCACTTAGGCAATTACGCGGCAGCTAAAGCGGCAGCGATGGCCGGTATTTCTGAGGGCAATGATATGTATGCTTTGCACAATGCAGGATACACCCCGGGCAAGCACAACTTGTTTTACGACTTCCTGGATTGGAACCGAGCTGGCTACATGAGCTGCGCCGGTTCGCACATCGAGAAGTTGATGGACGCTAGCAGTGCGGATTACCGCGGAAACAGCAAGACGGACGAAACCGAGCGTTTCAACTACTACTTCTTCCCCGGCGGTTACACGGCGTTGGATCCCAACTGGGACGATGCCTACTACGGCGATCACTACGGTATTTTCGCGTCGGACAACAACTACTTGTTGGTGTCTTACGTAGAGAACCAAATGATCTTGGCGGAGTGCTACGCCCGCGAAAACAACTTGGCAGATGCCTTAGTGGCTTTGAACAACGTACGTGCTTCCCACGATGCTCAGTTCGGTGGTTTTGATGCCTATGCCTTGACGGATTTTGGCCCGAGCGCCTTGATCCCGGGAGCGACGCAAAAAGACGCCTTGATGAAGGAAATTTACACGGAGAAGTACATCTCCATGTTTGGCCACATCGAGGGATTCAACGAAGTACGCCGCACCGGAAATGCCTTGGGTATTGCTCCGTACATCGGATCAGAATTGCCTCAGCGCATGATCTATCCGCAGAGCGAGATCAATGCCAACGCAAACATTCCAACGCCTCAGCCAGGAACTTTTGTTAAAACGCCTATTTGGCAATAAGGAGTTCTCGAGCATTGTGTTCGAAGGGCCGACTTTCAAGAGTCGGCCCTTTTTTTATGGCTGCCGCGTTGCCTTCATGTTTCAAATCACTCTTTAACCCTTTTACCAACTTTACGCCCAAGTTACCTCAATCCGCATTGAGCTCTTCCTCAATACTCTGTTATATCATGCGTTTCCAGCAGCCACCTACAGTCATTCTGTAGACAATTGTTTAATTGGACGTCTCGAAGTACGAGACCGCATTGTCAAAGACCTATTGGTTCGTGGACGGGAAAAAGGTAAGAATTAAGAATTTGCACTTATAGGTATAAGTGAACATTTTGAACCGAACTAGCCTCGTCCACCAGGTCAGCGCAAAAGTGAGCGCAAACTTTACTATTTTGCTCTCTTTTTGACCTCTCCTGAAATTGTAACTAACTGATAATCAGGTGATAAGAGGTCAATATTTAGAATAAGCGTTTCCTAAACGTTTGATAGCGGTTCGATTCCGCTCGGGGCTGCTACTTTATGATTATCAACGAGTTAGGTTGATAGTTCGGGTCATTCAACTTGGTTGATTTTACTCGGTTTGAGCAAAAGTTTGAGCAAACTTTGGGAGCAGCGCCGGCGAGAAAGTGACTATTGCACTTTGCTCGGTTGAGGTTTTTTAGGTGATGGGGGAATAAACTAGGTCTTAATTAATCGTTCCACCCCCAATGTTCACTAGGCCTGAACGGTATCCAAATAAATAGTACACCTGGGTTTGTCCGCTGGGGCCTGTGTTCGTGAAGGGGGAAAAGCCGATAAATACGTCACCGTGTGCTCGGCTGAGCACATTGCGATACCATGCACTTTTATTGATGGGGTGCTGAATATCAAATGAATGAAGCCCCAATGCAACCTCAAGCCCCGGAAACTTCATTATGCTCAAGTTGGGATACCACAGCAAATTCATTTTCAACTCCTTAGACTGCGCTTGCGCCGCAAAACCTTCTCCATTGACCTCCACGTAGGTGGCTGTCCCCCGAGACCAGACTATGCCGGTATGCGCCAAAACGTTACGAGTTCCGTACTGCATCGGGTGGTACGACAATCCACCAGAGATCTGGATCATGTTCATCACATTGACCTCGACACCTTTGAGTGAATAGCCCGATATCACCTTGTTTTCTGGTAATCGAGCATAGTAGAGTGGACCGACTGTCTGTCCTTGGTCCCTTTTCCAATGAGCCACAGTCACCTGGCAATTCACACGACTGGACACTCGATCTCCCGCAGGGTAATGGCTCAGTAGCCCATAGTTATAGGCTGCTTTGGCATCCAGTATATGGCCTCCCATAAATAACTTATTAAGAAAGAGCCCCGGACCGTTAAATAATCCCTCGTCACCTCGGCCAAAATCTTGAGCAATGGTGCTAGCAGACCAATTCAATCCCACCGAAGCGCCAGAGGCCCGGGCGTAGTCCCATTTACACCGACACGGGGTAGTCAAAATCCTTTAAGCGATAATTCGTTGAAGTCTGTGCCGTGATCGTCTGACTCCATAATGTTCCCACCAAAAGCCCTCCCTATACGGTTGCGACATGCTTCAAAGCACTTGTAATCAATTTCATAATCACTGAATTTACACCGTAAAATGAGATCCGTCGGCAGTTTTCAGTTAAATGAATTCGCGATATCTCCCCTGATCGGCGACCACCGATAACAGCATTTTTTCTTTGCGGTAGTTTCCAAGTCACAGGAATAATAAGCATCGATTCGACGGCTCTAGAGCCCAAAAGATGGGCAACTTACTTACCTGTACTGGACCTTAATAGGTAAGGTATAGAGCATGCGAACGGGTTTACCATTGACCCGTGCTGGATCGGCCATTTTTGGAATGCTCTCGACCATGCGTTGGGCCTCTTGGTCAACGTCGGGGTGCACTCCCCGAATGATTTTTGCCTCATTAACGCGTCCATTTTTTTCGATAATGAACTGGACGTAGACTTTCCCCGTTCGTTCCAACTCCTCTTTGCGGTTTTTTGCGCTGGGCAAAGTGAAGTTCTGCTGGATGTAGCGTATCATTTGGTAGTTGAAGCACTTAAAACGCTCGTCTTCAGAAGTGAGTTCCTCGCAGCCGGGCCAAATTGGGCGTTGTTCTACCGAGTCGATCTTAAAAGCGGGTAACCCGTCATTCTTATCGTTAGGATCGACCTGCGCAAACGCATTCAGTGCACATGCAAGGGCGAGAAGGCTAATAATTCCTTTCACGGGATGCTGAAGTTCAATGTTAAGCTTGCGATTTCGCGTAGCAGCGTAGTCAAGAACCAGGTAACGGTTGGCCTTTAGGGTACGAGCGCTAATTGGAAATTGCAGGAGGTGCAAATTGCGTTAGGGCTTGATTCGGTATACGGCGATGGATAGTCCTTTTGACGTTCGGTACGGTAAGATGAATCGATCTTCGCCAATCTGCTCTAGACCTTCGTAGAAATATAATCCGATGTTGTCGCTGGGCTCCGGAAGCATGAAGGGCTGAAAGTTTGCGTCGGGAGCGACCTGCACTAAACGCGGACCGGTGGAACGAACGGGTGTTTTACTGCCTGGTTCAAGAGCGGTAAATCCAGCAGAAACGAGAACGTTGCCCAAGGTCGTTGATTTTAGGTAGCCAAAGCCTGAGTTTATTTTATTCACAATTAAGTTTCGCTCGGTTCGGGCGCCCCCTACGACTCCAGCAGGAGTTGTTTCCAGAACCAATAAGTCCGATTGAAAGGGTTCGTTGTTGTATCCGCCCTCAAAACCATAAACCACGGCAAGCGTACCTTTTTTGTAGGGGTCAAATTTGAAGTTCGTGGTGGGCATGCGAAAGTATCGGAATGCGAACTCGCGCGTGTCGTTTTTCCAAGCACGAACCCATTCTGCGGGTAGGTCAAATCGACCGCCACGGATTAAGTCTACGCGCTGTAACGGAATGCGGTAGTGAAAGGCGTGCTCGGGTATGCGCTTGTTCGAGGGGGCCAACAGTCCGCCTAGTTCAAAACAGGCCGAATCAGAATAGTACCGAATCCAGGTACCCGTGGCGTCCCGTTTGCGGAGCGCGATGGCCATCCCTTGATAAACGGAGGTCCGTTCTTTGGACACTACATAGTAGTCGATGGCGTCCTGTGTGGTTTTAGAATTTTGGTGCTTAATAGTGGTGAGGCACACGAGCTCGGGAGAGAGACTAAAATCGAGGAGTCCTACGGAGCCACCCCCGAAGTTGAGCTTTTCAGAACGTTGATATACCGGCTTGAGGTCGCCGTCGTAAATCTGCCATTGCAAGGTGGCCCGGTGGTTTTCTTTGTCTTCGAGCTGCATAAAAACTAACCCCAAATTCCCCCCAGATTGGGTCATTCGGTAGCTAATTTGGTTCGGATTGGCAACGATGGCTTCGAAGAGTTTTTGCACGTTGATATCGGAACGGCGTTCTTTTTTAGAAATTCCCACCACATAAAGTGAAAAGGTGTTCTTTTTGTCGTCGTACTGCGTAAAAATGTAGGCTACTTGTTCGGGAAGAACGGTCATTCCTGCGGGATACACTTTTGTACCTAAGGCCTTGAAAATTAAATTATTAATTTGTTCAATAGAGTCGCAACTCAGTTCGGCTGCGTTAAAACGACCGTAGAACTTGGTGCTTTCCACGCTCTGGTCGTTTTGACCCTTAGTAAAGCTTGTCGATAGCGAGATGTGAACGTTGGTACTATCGAGCTTTCCGGTATGGACTGCCTGAATAATGTGGCCCTTAGGAATACTCTTCATAGGAAAGGCAATGCGCTCTTCAAGTACGATAGATTGCGCGAACGCGTGCGAACTCGCGAAGAGCAGCGCAACTAGAAGAAGTACCTGGTGGTGCAACCTAGGGAAGGTGCGCGATTGAGGAATAGTGATCATTAGCCTTGATTTTATTGGGGTCTTAAGAAAAAGTCGTAACTACTTTACGGCAAATTGGTGCGGATTTTTTCCGTGGCGAGCGGTTCCGATACTGCTTGCGCGAAGTCCGATGTAAAAGGCTAATGCGTTGGGGTAGTACACCCCGTGAATGCCTGCAAAAATGTCGATGCTCGTGTGGTTCGACTTAACACCTTGACGTGATTTGTTCCACAACGCACCAACTTCAACGCCTGGGGCAAAATTTATCGGGTCCTCTAAGATGTTAGGTGGAACATCATTGTAGTACCGTATTTGACTTGCCAAAGGAATCAAAACGTCTAAATAGGTGGTGCCCATTTCCACTTGAGACGTCTTGCCTTCATTTCGTTTGAGCTGGTAAACAACACTCTCCGTCGTGACCTTGCCAAAACCCAAACGCAAGGCTTGGTAGCGGTACCCGAGGACTTTACTTGGTGATCCGTCGAGATTATATCCCCCTCTGGGGTTGGCCTCTTGCGCCAGGCCAATTCGCCAAGTTGAGAATTTTTGCCGTTCGCTTTCGTAGGTCATCAAGAAATGTATGCGGTCGGTGCTTCTGGAAAGATTCATTGTTCCTTGACCCGGCTTAAGCGTGCGCTTGTAGGTTTTTGCCCAAACGGCGGACCCATTGAAACCTGCAACGCCGTCAGGGAATTCTAAGGATATGCCGCTGGCGTACTCGAGATTGCTAAATACAAACCATTTATTTAGATGGGAATACGCGCTGCGTACACCGAGGGACAAACGCCGTATGGGGCGCGTGTAGCGCATGGCCGCGTAGAGTGTCGCAGAAAAATAAGGAGAGAACTCTTCAGTTGCCGCGAAGTAGAAGAAGGCTGTGTCGGGGCCATTAACGTTGTATGCACGCACCTGACGGAGCGAGAGTTGACCCCAAATCGGTGCTGCGTTGGTCACGAGAAGAACACCAGCGAGGAGAACGGCTGGACGAAAGCATTTGAGATTTACCACGCTGATTTGGCTTGAACAAGGTCAATGATAAGTTGCGGTTCGCCCGATTTCGGAACTACGGCAATGGCCTCGAGCACCAGGGGTCGGCTGCTCTTTGCGAGGAAAAGTTTGGCGCCGGCGGGAGCGTCAATGTCGAGCGTAGATTGCCCGCGCACGACCCAACTTTTTTCAACCGAAGCATAAACGCGGATCGAGGCAGTGCCCGTGTTTTTGAGTTGGACCCGGACCTCTGGGCCTGAAGCAGCAGTTGATCCCGGTGTTCCAGCAGCAAGGTCGGCGGAACCCGCATTGGTAGACGACGGCGCTGAAAGCGGAATTGCCGAAAGTCCAAATTTGGCTCGCAACGCTTGAGGCAGATAATCAACTGTGGTGAGTTCCGACGCAGGCACACGCTCGTTTGCCTTTCGATCGGCTTCGTTGACTTCGGCAATGAGCTTTTGGTACTGTTCCACTTTGTGGGCCGGCAAGGTGTGGCTCGAAACTGAAGCGGCAGGAAGGTCCCACGGGGTGGGGTCAAAGAGCCGGTCAACCCCTGCGATTAAAAGCAGCGGAGCCGCACCGACCACATAGGCTGTGCCAAACGGTATGGTGTTGTCGACTTCTCTCAACTTATTTGCGGTGTACAGAGGGACTACCGCGACGGCACCCAGTACGGCCTTGTTGTAAACGGGAAGCCTTCGGCGCAAATGGACCGTGTCCACCACGGTGTTTTCAACTTTGAGGTACCATTCAAATTTGCGCGATCCGTACTTTAACACTTTTAGGTATTCATCGGTACTGCCAAGGACTTCATCGTTGTTCCACACGTCCATTGGCACATCGGAATCGATTTGAAGTTGGACGTACTGCTGGGTCTTAAAGTAGGTTGCGCAGGAGCCCAAGAAAAGGACGACGGGTACGAGAAGTAAGGGGCGAATGCTCATGTTCGTTCTATTTGAGGTTGCAGAAATTAGGGTTCCAAAGTCAAGGATTGAAGCCAATAATCGGCCAGCTTGCGCGTTCTCCCATAACTAGGGTAGTATTCAGAAATCACCGCGTCTACGGCGCGTTGCGATTTCAGGTCGATTGTGAGCAAAGCGAGCCGTCGCGGCTCAGACAAGGCTGAAATTCGAGAAAGTCGATCGGTAGTAATTCGACCTTCCCAATAACTCACTTCGTCGGTGAATAGGGAGACGGCGGAGTTCCAATTGGCCATTTGGATGACATCAAAAAAGAAGTATTCCATAGCCCAAACTTGGTTCCTTAATTGAGGATTTGGCTCAAGGCGAGTGGCCTCGTGAGGAAAGAAGGTTCCGGGTATTTCGGGGGTCAATTTTTTGGTTAAGTAGGCTTCAATATTGACGCGGTACTTGTTCATTTGTTTGGGATCTGGAAGTCCGTACGACCTCAGATAAATCTGGACCGGAAGTAAGGTGGAGGCGCCAGGGGTGACGCTGCGTTTTGCGGCTGACTTCAAGTCGCTGACGTCTGGGGCTTTCGAAAAATAGGCGCTCTCTGCAGCACGAGCTACGCCTTCGTTGAATGATTGCTTAAACCCGGCGGTATCTAAAATTCCGCAAAGGGCCGGGTTGGACCAGTCGAGCTCGGTGACGGAGTTCAGCTTGGAGGCTTGGTGGGCCAAACTGAGCAGCACCCGATCGATTAGTTGACTTTCAGGGAATGCTTTTTTTGCTTCGAATGCGTGACGGTACGCCAAAAGCGTGAGGTCTTTTTTTGGAATGGTCCGCATGAACCAATAAAGAGTGGAAAGTTCCCCTTCGTAATCAGAAAAAACGCCCAATTCGCGGTCGTACAGTTGGTCGTTCCGCAAAGTCGTCAATGCCCATAGTGAATGGACTTTAAGGATAGTTGGTGCCCCATTCGAGGTGAGCAATTCATCAAATAGTACGTGCAAGTAATTATGGTTGACCGCTTGCATGTAGCGTTCTTCGTACTGCAGTTGGGCTTGAAGCGATTTGAATTCGGAGGCGCTTTTGAGCACAAATAATTTTCCGCTGCCTAATGTGTAGTTAGACTCTTCCAGTTTTTTTAGGTACGCTACTTGCCTGCGGTATGCATTGGGGTGTGAGGAGCGCGAGTCGTCAAGCTTTTCTTTGGGCGTAATCGGCCGCGGTGACTCAATAAAGCTGTTCGCCACGGGGGCGTAGCAATCGGAAAAAAGCCGCTCATAGGGAATCGGCTCGTCGAATAAAGGAAGGTAGCTGTAGGCGAGAATGTCAAAAATGGCCGCAACGTCTTCGAGCTGGTAGTCGGATTGCTGCATGAAGGATTCGAGGGCTTTGGAGTCGGCTTCAAGTTCTCGGCGGTGGCTGTACCGCGTAGAAAGGCTGGCGAGTTGAACCACATCAGAATCGTTGGTGCCAAAGGGGGAACGAATGGCGTTCTCGCTGTGTTTTTCGCGGAGGTGGATTACTTCGTGGGCAACAATTCCCGCGATTTGCGCCTCCGTGTGGCAGCGATTGAACAGGCCGGTCGTGAAGCGCAATTCCCCAGTGATGCTCATGTAGGCTCCGGGATTTGGGGTGACTTCTACGGTAACGGTAATGCTATCTCGCAAACCGGGATTGTCGCGAAGCACGTAGTTTTTTATTTCAGTTAGGTACGTCGCCAGCGGATGGTCAAACGACAAACTGCCGTTTAAAATGGCTGATTGCTTCGCATATTGGCTGTGTAGCCGAGCCTCGGATACCTTGCGTTCGGTCAGGGAAGGGGCTAAGTCAAGCGCAGCAGCACGCTTGATCCACTCCTCTTCTGGTAGCCGGTAAGACTCAGGTGTAGCGGCCTGAGGAAACCAAAAAAATGGACTCAATTTTTGTGCACAAACGGGAGTAACACTTGCGAGCAGGATTACTAAAAAGTAGGTGAAGAAACCCCTTGAGTACGGGTTAAAAGGGGAGGTCATCAAGGTGCTTGGTGGTGCAAAATGAATACAAAATCAATCTAAAGTTAACGGGAAGCGCCTCAATGCGTTGTAATCCACGTGAATGGCTTCAATAACTTGAGCCTAACTTGAATGATTTTAGTTAATTAATGACCTTAATTTGCAAAAATTATGGAGTGAGTGCCCGGTGTACGGCGGCGCGTGATCGCTGCAAATCGTGATTCCGCGCAGATAGCCCTAGGTAAAGGAGCACTTTTCGCAGCGGAAGGGCACGAAACCGGAATTTAGTTCGGCGGCACGAGCGCCACCTCCTCGCCAACCTGCTGGCGGATTTCGCGCAGCGCGGTGCTTTCCCAGGCGCTGCCCTTGCGGGGCGGCCCAATGAGGTGCAGGCGCTCGGTGGATCGAGGTCCGCGCTGGATGCCTAAGGCGAGCGGATCGGGAGCGAGCAGCCCGTGCTCAAATCCGCTTTGAAGCCAAGGTAGGTCGAGCTTTTTGGCGAAGGACTGCGGGCCCGTGCAGTTGATCAACCAATCCACGCGCAGCGTGAGGGGCACAGATGTTCCGCGGGCAGAAAGCCGAACGTCAAAACCCGATTGGATCGGAGCGACATCGCGAAGGCGGGCCGCGTAGCGCGTGAGCTGCCCGGAGCGCTCGAGCTCGTGGAGGGCGTCAATGCTGGCGGCGGGCAGGCGGTGGCGGTGCACCTCCCAGTAGGGCCTGAGGTGCCTCAAGAACTGGCGGCGCTGCTCGAGGTTCCACTGCTGCCAAATGCCCGGTGTATAGGTCCTGAGGTCGTTGACCACTGAGGTCCAGGGCGTACCCTGCTGGGCGGCGCGAGCGGCTTCGGTCCGAACGAGCCGGAACAGGTCCAGCGGACTCCACTTCTGGTGGGCATGCTCAGCAAACCACGCATAGGCGGGGCTGGGTTGGTGCGGCTGCGGGTACATTCCGCGCCGTGAAAGCGCGTGAATCTGCCCTCGGTGCCCTTGGGCCTGAAGGGCGAGGACTTGGTCGACCATGGTAAGGCCGGTTCCGACCAGCAGCACCGTGGCGTCGCGCGGAATCATTTTAAGCCCAGCGCCCCGCCAAGGATCGCCTAGGTAGTTGGGGTGCCGAACCACACCGGGCTCGGTTACCAGATCGGCGGGGCTGAAGTTGCCGGTGGCGATCCAAACGTGCTGCGCGCGCACCTCGTGGTTCGCGGTGTGCGCAATGAATTGGTCGCCTGATAACGTCACGTCTTCGAGCCGTTCAAGCACAAACTGAACGCGGTGCTGCGGGTGGGCGCCGAGGGCATCGTGCACGGTTTCGGCGAGGTAGCGGCCAAAAAGTTGGCGCGGAATAAAGTCGCTGGGCTCGAACGTAAATCCGCGCGCCTTCAGCCACTCGACCAGGTGCAGGGGTTGGTCGGCATACGCGCTCATGTGGTCGGCCGGAACGTTGAGAATTTGCTCCGAAACCTCTGCCGAATAGGCCTTTCCTTTGAACAGTCGGTGCGGATTTTCTTCGAGCAGGACCACCGACATGGGGTTCGGTTGGGTGCGAAGCAATTCAATCAAGGCGAGGCTGCCGCTCAGGCCGCCGCCGACAATCAGGTGGGTGCACGACGAGGAATTCATACCGCGAAGGTATTAAATTCCGACTAAATAAGTAGGAGTTTAAAAAACGCTACCTAACGCTCCTCCGTCGGCCACTGAATGGCCACGGCCACCTCGTTGCGGCGGTTGACGACGTCCCAGGGGGCGTTGTAGCCCATGTACATAAAGGCGCCCTCGGGCTGCAGGCCTTGGAGCGCTAGGGTTTCGCCCAACTCGCTGCATTTGGCGCTGATTTCGCGGTCGTTGGTGAAGCCACCGTAGCGCAGCACGGCCAGCACTTTGGGGGCTTCTTCGGCCACGACCACGCGGCCCGAATTCGGTTGCGGGAGGTCGGTTGCCGCGTACTGCTTAGGCATCACAAAGTACATGGTGGCGGAATCGCTCAAGTTCATGACCACCGGGGCGGTCATGGCGATTTTTTGGTTGCGGGCGTTTCCGCCAAAAATGTAGCCCGCGATTTCGCGAAACCCGTTGGAGCCTGACTGGTCAAACGAGGCCGAGTTCACGGGAGTGCGCGCCACCACCATCGACGGGTAGTAGCGAATTTCGACCTTATCGAAGGTGCGTAGAACGCGGTATTCGGGGGTTTCGATTCCGGGCGACGAGAGGCTGTAGGCGGCCACCCCGATGAGGGTTGCGGCGCCAAGGGCTGCGAGGGTCCACACGATTTTGGGCTTCATTGGGGTACCGTTGGTTAACCCCTAAACCGGCCTAATTGTTTGCGCCTCAGGCTCGAAGTGCTAGATGGCGAGTACGTTGACGTCGTCAAACTCGTTGGCCCGTTCGGCGGAGTAGGGCATCAGGCGTCCGCGCGTACCGATAAGGTTTAGCCGGTACCCCAGGTCGGTCAAGAACGTTGCAAGTTCGCGCGGGCTGGTTTCGGCGAGCTCGAGGGCGGTCCGGTTAATTTCAATCAAAATCAGCGGGCGATCGCGCTCCAAGCGTTCCCGCATGCCGCGGAGTGCCCGAAGTTCCGAGCCTTCGATGTCGATTTTGATAAAGTCGAGCTTGCGCGCGGTGGCGGACTGCAAGGCTTCTCCTGCGTTGCGAAGCTCGATTGACCCCAGCGATTCGTCGGCAGTACTTGTGCGGAACACCGTAGCCGCTCCTTCGTTGTGTGCGGCGCTGCCCGCCTGGGGCAAAAAGAGCTCTACGGTCGCGTTGGCGTCGCTCAGGCCAAACGGATGTACCGTGACGGTCTGCGCTTGGGCGGAATTCAGGGCCAGCGTAGCACGCAGCTGCTCCAGCATTTTATTCGAGGGTTCAAACGAGTGAACCTCGCCAGCAGGACCCGCCAACTTACTCATCCACAGGGTATACTCGCCTTGGTTGGCGCCCAAGTCGACGCAGGTAAAACCCGGCTTGACGTAGCGCTGCAGCACAAAAATGGGTGGCCATGAGTGGGCTCCGCGCCAAAACATCTTGGCGCCGAGGTTGGTCGACAGCTCAACCCGAAAGGTCATGCCGGCGGAACGGTAGGTAGTGAAGCCCGCTTGGTGCTTAAGCCCGGAATGAAAAAGGTTCTTGAGCAGCTTAGCGACATAAAATCCGCCCGGAATCTGGGCAAAGGCACGGGAAACGGTACCGGCGAAGGAGGCGAGCTTCATCTAGGGGCAGTTGGTCGGTGGCGCAAAAGGGGTGCGCGCTGGCGCAGCCGGCCCGAAGGTACAGCGCGCTCCTCGGTCGGCAGGCGCTAAAGCGCATTTCTTTGCGTTAACCCCTAAACATCCTGACATGAACCGCCGTACCTACCTCTTTTTGGGCGTTGCTGCCCTGCTCCTGCTTCCCGCCGTTGCCATGCTGTTCACCGACGAGGTGCGCTGGAGCCCGTTTGATTTCGTCGTGGCCGCGGTGCTGCTGGGCGGAACCGCCTTCGTCAGCGACCTCATTTGGAGCCGACTGCGCAACCGCCGAACCCGCCTCATCGCGCTGGCCGCCGTGCTCTTTTTGCTCGTTCTGGTCTGGGGCGAATTGGCCGTCGGCCTTTTTGGCACCCCCTGGGCGGGGAATTGATGCCTTAGGCAAGCGGGTATGACTCGGCAAGGTTTGACCGCAGACTAGTGGGTGACCACGAGCCGACCGACCCCCTGAGCATTTGCGTGAAGGAGGTAGCAGCCTGCGGGCCAATCGCGAACGGACCATTCAAGGCTGCCGCGATCGTCCGTAACCATGGAGGCTACGAGTGGTCCGTGAATGAGGAATACCTGCACGGCCGTGTGGGCAGGAAGCCCGGCAACGTGCACTTCGTCGCGAGCGGGGTTCGGATGCACCTTGATGCGGCGAATGAGCGACTCGTCCATGCCAATGTTGCTGACGGTCACGCAGTCTGAGGTGTCGGAACAGGCCCCGTCGGTGACGATTACGGCGTAGGTGCCGTTTTGAAGCGGACTAAAGGCCGGATTGGTTTGGTTGGCCAACGCGGTAAAGTTGGGGCAGCTTACCCACTGGTAGAGTGTGGAAGTTCCGCCGTTGTGGGTCGCCGTCAAGCTACCGTTGTTCCAGGTGGCGACCGGATCAAGGCCGGTTGCGGGTTCGGTCACGGTCACCGTTTGCGTAGCGCTGCACCCGGTGGCGTTGGTTACGGTGCACTGGTAGCTTCCGGCGGCGAGGCCCGTTGCGGTGGCGCTCGTTTGCACGGGTACGGTGTTCCATGCATACGTGAAGGGACCGGTTCCAATCGGCGCAGCCGTTGCGGAACCCGTGGCGCGCCCCTTGCAGGCGACGGGCGTTGCGCTTACCGAGAAGTTGACCGAGTCCGCGCTGAGGACTAATTCAACTACTGAATCACACGACGTGGCGGTGGACACGGCTACCAAGTAGGACCCCGGTGTGGAAAACGTTTGTCCGCCCAACGAAAAGCTCGATCCGCCGCAGACGGCCCCCGTTAGGTAGCCCCAGTCGCCTACGCCTGCCACCAAGTTGGAGTTGGACCCCGACATGCTCATGTTGCTGATCACCGCGGGCGTACTGCCTGTGGCTGCGGCAAGCTGAGTTATGCTTGAATTCGCCCCGCCGGCAACGCCTGCATTAAACGGGTAGTAGGCGAGGAGGCCAGAAGCGGCCGGGTCTACATCATCAGCGGTCAAGCAAAGCACATCGCTCGCGCTAAGGGCCGAGCCCCATAGGGCCACGTCGTCGAGTCGTCCGCTGAAGTAAAACGTGGTCGAAGAGCTGAATGGAAGGCGGCCCATATTGAGCGGAAGGCCGGTGGTGCTAATTGATCCGGTTGCGGAGATGCTCGACTGAAGCGAGCCGTTTTTGTAGAATTTAAGGGTGCTGCCGTCGTACACAAGGGCCAAGTGCTGCCATTCGTTGAGGCTTACGCTGGGAGACGTAATCGTGTAGGGGGTTCCGCTGCTGTTGCGAAACCGAAGTTCGTACTGCGTTCCGCTCAACTGGAGCATGTAAAAGTCAGCGTTTGCGTCGTTTCGAATTCCCAAAATCCCGTCAAAGGCTGGCCAACCCGGGTTGGCATTGGTTGGGTAGACCCACGCGGTCAGCGACATCGTCGTCTTGCCTGCGATGAGGTTGGAGGCGTTGGCGACTGACACGTAATCGTCTACTTTGTCAAATGCCAAGGCGTTCTGCGGCGCTTGGGCAAAAGCGACCGATCCCGCAACGGCAAACACCCCTAAGAAAAAGCGCGTGTTCATTTCATCTTAGCCAAAAGTTCTTCGCTCGAATCCAGCTTGCCGCCCGATTCGGCGATGGCTTGCTTGGCCTGCGCCTTAGCCTCTTTGGTTTTGCCGGCGCGGAACAGCAGCCACGCATAGGTGTCGCGGAAGCTCGGGTCTGCGTTGCCCGTAAGCTTCGCCGCCATGAAATGGGCAGCCCTCAGCGCCAGTTCGGTGTCGATGCCCTCAGTCTCGGCGATCGGCCAAAGCAGGCTGTTGAGCTGCGCGAGCTCGAGCTTGGCGCCCCAGTCAGAATTGAGCAAGAGCAGCAGGTAGGCCCAGTCTTTTTTGCGCGCTCCCCACTGCGCCGCAAGTTGGGTTGGGTCGATGTTGGGTCCGCCGTGCTTGGCCGCAAACTGGAGTGCGGCGGACAGCTCTATTTGGGTCGGCGCCGCCATGACGCGTTTGAAAATCTGGTTTTCGATGAAGCCGTTCCACGCGGACTCCCCCGCAAACGTTTTCCAGCGGCTCGCGTCGGCCACCACGGCGTCGGCTCGTTCTGTGGTCAGGTTTGCAAGCGATAGCACCGCCCACTGCACTTCGGTAGGCGCGTCGGGATGCTCCGCAAGCCAAGCCTCTACGACTTCAGGGGCGGGAGCCTTCACCCGCTGCTTGCTGTAGCGGCTGCGAACAAAGTCCGGAAACTCGGGGCTGGCCTGGTCGGGCATGAACCCAATGGCGCCGTTGCTGCTGTAGGCGTCCGCCTTAATTTGCTCCAAATACTTGGCGGCATCAGCGTTGTAGCCCACGTAGTAGGCGGCCCGCTGGGGGGTGCTGTTGGGGTCGTAAAGGACCACGGTCGGGTAGCCGGTGGGGCGGAACCGAACGGCGGCCGCACCGCCCCCGCGCTCGGCGTCGAGCTTCACCGGAACCAGGTAGTTGTTGGCAAAGCGGGCCACGTTGAGGTCCTTCCATGTGGTGGTGTCTTGGACTTTGCACCATCCGCACCAGTCGGTGTAAAAGTCAATGAGCATGGGTTTTTTTTCGGCCTTGGCCCGCTCGAGTGCTTTGGTCCAATCGGTCTCAAACACAATGCCTTGGCCGAAGGCTCCGCTCAAGGTCGCAGCCGCAAAAAGGGTGGTAAGTAGGGTACGCATAGCCCTAAGGTACCGAAAAATCGGGTAGGTTTAGGGCGCTTCGCGGCGGGCGATATTGAAGCGGACCATGCGCCCAATAAGCTCCAGCGGCAGCGGCTCGGCCCACGGAAACTGCACCGAACCCTTGCCCTGCTTGAAGCGGGCAAGTTCCGCGGCGAATTCGGCATGGGCCGCCGGAAGGGCATAGACCCCCAAGTGGTTTTTGAAGGCTGCGAAGTAGACCAGCGGTTTGCCATCCAGTTTGTACCCCGGCATGCCGTAGCCAAAATACTCTACGGCCTCTGGGGCGGTGCGCTGAATCAGGTCGCGGAGCGCCTCGGCGCGCTGGCGCTGGACTTCAGGAAGGGATTCGAGGTAGGCGTCGACAGTCACAAGTAAAAGTCGGTAGATAAGAAGCTGCTGGTCCGTTCGCGCAAAACGCTTGAAACCACTTCTTTGTTGGCGGAAGTTGCGGGGAAGGCAACCATGCTCCGGATCGAGAATGCGCGCAGCGCGTCGTGAACGCTGAGGGTTCCTTCGGCCGAATCCTTGCGGCCTGTGAACGGAAACGCGTCCGGTCCCCGCTGTGCTTGGGCATTGAGGTTGATGCGTCCGACCTGGTGTGCGCAGGCGTCGACGAGCGGACCAATCACTTTGGGATCTCGGCCAAAAATGCTCACCTGCTGACCGAAAGGAGACTGAATGAGGTAGTTCTGAGGCTCGGCAACGTCGTCAAATGCCACCACAGGTACAATCGGGCCAAACTGCTCTTCGTGGTAGATTCGCATGGCTGAGGTCACTCCTACGAGCACCGTGGGGCTGTAAAATGTGGCGGAACGCTGCCCTCCGCTTGGATTGGCAATCTGTGCGCCGTGCGCGAGTGCATCGTCCACCAAGGCTTGCAGGTAGTCTGTTTTTCCGTGCTCCGGAAGTGCAGTGATTTTCACCCCTGAATCCCACGGAGCACCCCACTGAAGCTGTTCTACTCCTTCGACGAGTTGAGCTACAAAGGCGTCGTGAAGGCTTCGGTGCACCCACTGAATTTTGAGTGCTGTGCACCGCTGGCCGTTGAAGCTGAGTGCTCCCGCAAGTGTTTGATTCACTGCTAAGTTGAGGTCTGCGTCAGCAAGGATGATTCCCGGATTTTTGGCATCGAGGCCCAACACGGCGCGCAAGCGGTGGCTGTGCGGGTGCAACCGCTTAAGATCGTTGGCACCTTGGTTGGTTCCGATAAACGAGAGCACCGAAATCTTGCCTGAGGCCATGATGTCGCTGACGGTTTCGCGCCCCTTGCCAAACAGAATATTGACTACTCCTGGCGGAAAACAATGGCAAAACGCCTGCAGCAGCGGAGCAACGAGCAACACCCCGTACTTAGCTGGCTTGAACACTACGGTGTTTCCCAT
The DNA here is from genome assembly GCA_030831045.1 of Schleiferiaceae bacterium. The sequence goes on along the minus strand of JAURMB010000029.1, from coordinate 15,435 downwards.
CAGCAGGGCGGGGAAGAGCGTAGTAAACGTTTCATTTAGCGGATAATTATAGGGTCCCATAATGAGCGAAACCCCCAACGGTACGCGGCGAACTTGAGCCACAAATCCGGAATCTTCGCCAAAGCGAATGGCGTTTCGATCCATTTCTTTGACGCTTTGTATCGTGTCGCGCAGATAGTCTACGGTTCGGTCAAATTCTTTGGCCGCATCGGCCTCGGGTTTACCAATTTCCCACATCAGCAAGTCGACCACTTCGCTCCGCACGGCGAGCATCGACTCGATAAAACGCTCTACGGCGTCAATGCGTTGCGCGGATGAAGCCGAAGGCCATTCGCCTAGACCTTGGTTAAAGGCGCGCTCTGCCGATTCAAGCGCTTTATTTCCAGCGTCGGAATCCATTCGCGGTAGGCTTCCGAGTTCGTAGCGCTGCCCGGTGACAGGGTCGCACAGCGGTGATTCGACAGGTAGAACCGGGCCGGTCCACGGAATCAGTTGGCCGTCGCGCAGGATGTGGCGCACGTGGAGTGGACTGCGGGGCGAGCATTCGCCAAAGCCTTTGGGAATCAACTTCATACCCCCAAGTACGAAAAATTTCACGAACTATTGGGTGCTTTAGGTCATGATACGCTAAATCTTCACCCTCACGTAACTTGGACCCCATGAACCGCGAATTTTTCAACGATCTCGGACTCGCCCTGCTGCGCATCGGTCCGGCCGCCCTCATGCTCACCCACGGGTACCCGAAGCTGCTCAAGCTGCTCGCCGGGGGCGAAATTCAGTTTTACGACTTTGCCGGCCTGGGGCCCGAACTCAGCCTCGCCCTGGCGGTATTTGGCGAATTCGTCGCTCCGCTGGCCTTGATTGTCGGCTTCAAAACCCGTTGGTTTGCGGCCCCCGCCGCCTTCACCATGCTTGTGGCTGCCTTTGGGGCCCACTGGGCCGACGCCTTGGGCGACAAGGAGCACTCGCTGCTCTTTGCGATTCCGTTCTTAGCGACGATGCTGCTGGGAGCCGGCGGCTACTCGCTGGACGCTTGGGCGCTCCGCCGCACGTAGCAAGTAGCAAGTTGCTCGTTTCTAGTTTCTGGCTTCCGCCCAGACTTGGGCTAGTTCGATGAGCGTTTGGACCGCGTACTCCATGTCGGCCTCGCTGACCCATTCGTAGCGGCTGTGAAAGGCGTGCTCGCCCGCGAATAGGTTGACCGTAGGCAGGCCCATGAAGCTGAGCTGGCTGCCGTCGGTTCCGCCGCGGATTCGGCCGCGTTGGGGGGTGAGTCCGGCTCGGCGCATGGCCGTTTCGGCGTGGTTGGCCACCTCGGGGTGGCGGTCCAGCACTTCCTTCATGTTGCGGTACTGTTCGCGCACGTCGAGCGAGTATTCCAGTCCCGGACGCTCGGCGCACACTTCGGCTGCTAGGCTGCGGAGGCGCTCGGCATAAGTCGCCAGGTCGGCGGAGCGAAAGCTGCGCAAAATGAAGTGAATCTGCACGGACTCCACGCTACCCTTTACCTCGTAGGGGTGCACGAATCCATCGGTTCCGTCGGTGCCCTCGGGGCTCCAGTCGTGCGGAAGGCGGTTGAGGAGGTCCCCGGCGCCTTTGAGCGCATTGACCATTTTGCCTTTGGCAAAACCGGGGTGGGTGTTCGCGCCGGTAAACGTGAGTACGGCGCCGTCAGCGCTAAAGGTCTCGTCCTCAAGGGTTCCGCGGCGCTCGCCGTCGACGGTGTAGGCGAATTCGGCGCCCAGGCGGGCGAGGTCGGGGTGGGCGGTTCCGCGACCGACCTCTTCGTCGGGGGTAAATAGGATTTTAATCGTGCCGTGGGCCACCTCGGGGTGCGCAACGAGCCATTCCACGGCGGCCATTATTTCGGCAATACCCGCTTTGTTGTCGGCGCCGAGCAGGGTGCGGCCGTCGGCCGTTACGATGGCGGAACCTACCTGATCCCGCAAATCCGGATGCTCCGCCGGGTCCAGCTCGATGCCTTCGTGGGGCAGGGGAATCACTCCTCCGTCGTAGCCGCGGTGCACCATCGGCTGTACCCCGGCTCCAGGCGCCTCAGGCGACGTGTCCATGTGGGCGCACCAGCAAATGACCGGCACGTCGCGGTCGGTCGTCGCCGCCAGTGCAGCATAAACGTAGCCGTGTTCGTCGAGCTCGGCGTCGCGGAGGCCCAAAGCATGGAGCTCAGCCACGAGCAGGCGCCCCAAGTCTTTTTGCTTCTCGGTGGTGGGCGACGCGGTCGAGTGCGGATCGCTCTGCGTGTCAATCTGAACGTAGCGAAGCAGGCGTTCGAGGGCGGAACTCATAAGTCGGTACGGGTCAAGCTGTGCTTGCCGTTGACCAGCACGTTATCGACGGTCCAGGGAATCGTGCGTTCGAAGGCGTGGCCCCGAACTCCGCAATCGGCGACCTGGCAAAGCGAGCAGGAATCGGGAACGCAGGGGTCCGCGTGAACCGAAAATTCGACTTCGTGCTCAAAAGTGCTCGAAATTAACTCTTCCATCGCGTCGACTTCGTCGTGAACGCGCTGCAGGTCCCAGTAGTGGGGCAGGGTAAGGTGCGCGTCGACGTGGTACTGCCCGCCGTAGTGGACCAAGCGAAAGTGGTGCACGTCAATCCACTCCCGTTTGCGCTGCTGGTCAAGCGTTGCCACCACCTTTTCGAGCACGTTGACGTCGGCCGCGTCCATGAGGCCGGCAAGGGCCTTTCGCAGGACCGAAAAGCTCTGGTAGCCCACGATTCCGCCCATGACCAAGCCGATGGCAGGATCAATCCACGGAATTCCGGTCCAGAGCACCAGCCCGAGTCCCAGAGTTACGCCCACAGACGAGTAAAAATCCGAAAGCAGATGTTCGCCCTCGGCGGTGAATGCCACCGAAAGCTGCTTGCGGCCCATGCGCTTGTAGACCAGACCGATACCGCCGTTTACCATTCCGGCCGCGAGGGTAAGAATGAGCCCAGTACTCAGGTGCTCGGGCATTTTGCCCTCGGCGAGGTGCATGATGGCCTGATAGAAGATTCCAAGCGCGGTAATGGCCATGAGCAGGCCTTCAAATGCCGCCGAAATGAATTCGATTTTGCCGTGTCCGTAGGGGTGCGAGGCGTCGCGGGGCTGGCGGGCGTACCACACGCTGAAGATGGTAAGGGCTCCGGCCAAAAGGTGTACGGTGGACTCGAGCACGTCCGACAAAATGGCGATGGAGTGCGTGCTGAAGTAGGCATAGACTTTAACGCCCAAGAGCAGAAATCCGATGCTCAAAAGCTGCAGTGGGAGGCGAATAATGGGGTTCATGATCGGCGAACGAGGGTTGACGAAGCTTGGGCGGAGGGCATCAGCAGCACGTCAGCCAGATTGACGTGCGAGGGGGCGGTGGCAACATAGCCGATGACTTCGGCGACGTCTTCGGGGCGCAAAGGCTGCATGCCCGAGTACACCGAGTTGGCCTTGGCGCGGTCCCCATGAAAGCGCACCGAGGAAAACTCGGTGTCGGCCAGCCCGGGGGCGATTTGGCTGACTTTGATGCCCTTGGGGGTGAGGTCGAGGCGCATTCCGTCCGTTAGTCCGTCGACGGCGAATTTCGAGGCGCCGTAAACGTTTCCGCCCGGGTACGCCTCGCGGCCTGCCAAGCTGCCGATGTTGATGATGTGACCGTGGCCTCGGGCCACCATGCTTGGGGCGACTGCTCGAGTAACGTACAGCAGGCCTTTGAGGTTGGTGTCGATCATTTCGTCCCAGTCCTGCAGCGAACCTTCTTCGATGGACTCGCGTCCGCGCGCGAGCCCGGCGTTGTTCACGAGCACGTCGACCTCGGCAAAGGGCCGACGGTCCCACGCGGACTGCACGGCCGCCGCGTCGCGCACGTCGACCGTGTCGAACCAAAGTTCCGCTCCGGGGACCGCCGCCAATACCTCGTCGCGCAGCTGGGCCAAGCGATCGCCCCGGCGGGCCCACGCCCCCACGCGCCATCCGCGCTCGGCAAACCAGCGCACGCTGGCCGCTCCAAAACCCGACGAAGCGCCGGTAATCCAAACCGTTTTCATACTTTGGTAAACTTAGCCACAACACCTGCAATGCGCCGAATTATTTTATTCACTGTAGCCGCGTTAACCGTTTCAGAACTCGCCGCCCAGCAGCGCCCGAACGCCGCACCAAAGGACAGCCTCATTACCCTCGACGAGACCGTCGTGACGGTAAGCCGCAACGCGACCAACTTGGCGGCCACCTATGTTTCGGTGGACGTGCTACCGAGCCGCTTGGCCCTTGACAAACCCAACGGCCGCATCGAGCAAACGCTTCAAATGGCTCCGGGGGTAACCATGCAAGACGGCCAGGCCAACATCCGCGCGGGCAGCGGTTGGTCGCTCGGCAGCGGGTCCCGCGTGCTGGTCTTGGTCGACGACCTTCCGGCCCTAAGTCCCGACGCCGGAGGGGTGCAGTGGTCCGCGCTTCCGATGGAGGCCCTGGACCAAGTCGAAGTGGTCAAAGGCGCGTCCTCGTCGCTGTACGGCTCGTCGGCGCTCAACGGCGTCATTCACCTGCGCACGTGGGAACCCTCGGCCAAACCGCGCGTCATGGTGAGCACGTTAGCGGAATCCTACGGCCAACCGCCCCGACTGGGCCTGCGGTGGTACGACAGTCCGCGCGGCCGCGGAGCCCTGCGCTTCGCCGCCAGCGGAAGCGATTCCACCGGCCGCCACGGCTGGGTGGTGCACGGTCAGGCCTTTGGCGACCAAGGCTACCAGTACGGCGTTGGCGAAACCAGCGGCCGCCTGCACGCCAAGTACCGGTTTCGCCCCAATGCCCGCACGGAATGGGGCCTCAACGCGCAGTACCTCGACCGCAGCAGCCGGTCCGCCCTGCTCTGGGAAGATTTTCGCTACGGCTACACGCCGCTCGACTCGTCGGCGACCAAGACCGACAGCCGCATTGGCGCTTTGGCCGGCCACCTAATTGTGCGGGGCGACGGAATCAAGCACACCCTGCGCCTGCGCGCCCTGGGCATCGACACCAAAAGCTTCTTGGACAGCAACGACTACTCCAACACGTCGCAGCAGCTGCTCGGCGAATACCTCGCCCAGGCCTACCGGGGTAATTGGGCGGTCACAGCGGGCCTTCAGGGGTCGGCCAGCCAAATGACCTCGCCGCTCTTTTCGGGCGACCACCGCAGCGCCAATCTGGGCGGACTCCTTCAAGTCGACTACACCCGCGCCCGCTGGGATGCCCACGTGGGCCTGCGCTACGAAGCGTTTGCCATTGACGACCTCGAGGCGTTCAAGCGGCCGGTTTTGCGGGCCGGAGCCCACCGCGCCCTCGGACGCGCCACCCACCTGCGCGCCTCGTGGGCCCAAGGCTTTCGCTACCCTTCAATCGCGGAGCTGTACAGTGCCTCTGCGGCGGGCGTGCTTCAGGTTTTTCCACGGCCAGGACTCAAGCCCGAGCAGGGCTGGACGGCTGAACTCGCCCTGCGTCAAGCATTTAAGGGACGCGGAGGCCTCAAGGGCTACGCCGACCTGGCCCTGTTCCGCACCGAGTTTCGCGACATGCTCGAATTCAGCTTTGGCCAGTGGGCCAACGTGCCCAACGCGGGCTTAGCCAACTTCGGATTTACCTCACTCAACGTCGGCCCCACCCGCATTCAGGGCCTCGAGGCCACCGCGGTGGGCGAAGCCAAGCTCGGACCCGGCACCCTTCAGGCCTTGGTTTCGTACACCTATGCGCAGCCGGTCGCTCTTGATCCTGAGAAGGTCTATGCCTCGGATGCCGCAGGCTCCGCACTGACCTACACCTCGACGTCGTTGGACCCGAGCAGCAAGGTGCTCAAGTACCGGTACCGCCATGTGGGCAAGGCCGACCTCGCCTACACCTGGCGCCGCGTGACGGGTGCGATCAGCATTCGCGCCAACAGCTTCATGGAGAACATCGACGGCATTTTCACCTCGCCCCTGGTCGCCATTTATGTGCCGGGGGTGGCAGATTCGCGCTACTTCACTTCGGGCGGAGACTTTGTCGCCGACGCCCGCCTGCAGTTCAAGGCCAGCGACCGGTGGACCGTTGTTGCAGCGGTTACGAACCTGACCAACCGCGTGGTGAGTCCGCGCCCCGCACTGCTGGCCGAGCCGCGCATGTTCAGTTTGCAAGCCAACTTTTTGCTACATTAGACCTATGAAAAAACTACTTCTCGTGGCGGTGTCCGCCCTCGCTTTGGCTTCGTGCAAAAAGGAGCCGACCCTCGCCGACAAGCTTGAAGGCACCTGGCTGGTGAACGACATCACGGCTGCCGGTACCGTGAACATTCCGACCATCGGGGTTACGCCCATCGTGGCGAGCGACAAGACCATCGCGGCGACGTCGCTCTTCACCATGGTTCAGGAGCCCAACAGCGTGAACTACGCCATTGACGCGGAGCTTGAAGTAGTGGCCGGAGCGCTTACCATTCCGTTCCCCTGGCAGCAGTCGGGCAACGGAACCTGGCTCGCCAAATCAGGCAACGGCGTGGCGCCCGATTCGGTGATTATTACCGCAACCGACGGAACGATTACCCGCTACGAGGTGCTGAGCATTCTTGAAACGGCTATTCGCCTGCGCACGACAACCGACATTACGACCCCGGCTGAGGGCACGCTCAACCTCGAGTTCAGCTTCGCCAAGCAGTAGGTTTCGGTCCTTCATTTTTCGCCAGTTTGGCGCGGAACCCAGGCAGAAACTGCCTGGGTTTTTTTATGGGTGATGCTGCAGTGTTGGACCACCTTGATCTAGGTTGGGGCAGGAATCATTCTCTCGAGCGGTATTGTACCTTTGCCGCCCCGAGCAGGAGCGCCCAGCGCCCGGCTTTAGGACGGCTCTGTAGTACAATGGATAGTATGTGGGTTTCCGGAGCCTAAGATGCAGGTTCGATTCCTGCCAGGGCTACACCGTCGGGAGGCCCGCCGCGCATGCGGCGGGCTTTTTTTATGCCTGCTCGCTCAGTCTGCGCGTTCGTGGGCATCCCTTAAGGCCTGCTCTAGTTCAACCACGCGGCGACGAAGCTGTTCGTTTTCGCGCTTCAGGGCTTCGTTGGGTTGCGGAGCTAAATCCTGGACTTCGCGCGGCTGACCCCAAAAGCTGTAAGCTCCGTAGAGCACCACGGCGCCTACCGTGGCAAGCCGAATTTCGTCGTTCCATGCTTCGAGTGCCGAGACGCTAAAGCTCAGCACAAAAAGCACCAATAAGGCGGCACCGATCAGCATCAGTCCGCGTTCAATAAGCGCTCGGTTCATAAGCTAAAGGTGCACAAATGTGGCGAACTGGGCAACCGAATGTGCCTTTTTAGTGCGGAAGCGACGGCGTGAAGGCTTCAACGCTAAAGTCGGGGTGAACCACCCAGTTGGCCCGTGGGGCGCTAGCTCGTACCAACGCGTGCTCGAGGTGCAGCACCCGTTCAACAAATGGGTCGTAAGGTTCCCGCACCCGCTTCATGCGGACCGCCCGGGTCTGCTGGTAGGTGGTGGGCATAAAAATTCCGGCGTCAAGCCCGGTGAGGTAGAGCGTGTAGGTTCCCTCGGCGATGAGCACGTCGACGTCGCTGAGGTCGAGCTCGCGCACCGAAAGCTCGTTGGCGAAGTAGTCCACCTCGGGCACCAAGATGCGTGACGCCCCGCGTCGAAATGCATCGAGGTGGTCTTGAAGCAGATCCAGACGTACTTCGTTAAGCCCCACCCAGTCCAAGGAGTCGAGCCGCGCTTGGTGGTTTTCGCGCGGAGGCAGCTTGAAGTATCCGTCCATGTGGAGAACTTCGGCCCGCATCCCTCGATCTTCGAACTCGGCCTTGAGGGCTAGGGCTGTGGTGGATTTTCCGCTTCCAGACTCGCCGCCGACCGCAATCACGTAGCGCGAGCCGGCAGCAATCGACAGCGCATCGCAGAGTGCCACGGCTGCACGCTGGGCCGAGGGGTGAATTTCGAGGGGCTCGTTCACAGGGAGTTCTGGGTCACGTGGTGAAGCATACGGATTCCCGCAGCCGTAAAGCAAAGTTTGGGCGTTCCGCCGGGTTCGAGGGAATCGGAATTCACGTATTCCTCAAAGTCAAACGCCGCGAAGCGCTGCAAAAGTCCCTCTGCCGCCGCGGTTAGGGTGGTTGTTTGGATCCCGTGGCGGCGCAGCGATTGGCCAAGGAACCCCAGCCAAACCCACCAAATTCCGCCGTTGTGGTAGTGGTGCGGCCGGTTTTTCATGCCAAAAAGGTGAAAACCCTCGAGTTCGGGCCAGCGGGGATCGTCGGGCTGGATGATGGGCCAAAAAGCGGGCGGAAGCGCCCCAGCGCCCAACGTCGTTTCGTGGAGAACCGCGAGCGCTCGGTGGACCGACGGGTTGGAGGGCCCCAAGGCCATTCCGAGCATGCAGTGCGCCGCCAGGTCCACCCGGCGATCGACGGCTCCAGGCAAAAGCGAAGAGGCAAACAGTCCGTTTTCGAGCGGGTAGTGGCTGAGAATCAAGTGCGCGATCTGCTCCGACTTGGCGGCCCAGCGGGGTTGCTGGAATGCGTTGGCCGCTTCGCGGAGCGCCCAGCACCGCAGCGCTTGGTCAAAAAGCGTGTAGCCTTCGGTCAGGTACTCGTCGGCCCAGTTTCCGCCCCGCGGAACGTACAGCAGGTGGCGCTGGTTGTATTCGAGGGCCTCAAGCAGGTCAGCGGCCGCGCGCACGCTGGGGAGCCAAAGGGCCGGGTTGCTGTGGCCTGCCGACACGAGGCGTGCGCAGCCCAACAGGTACCACGAAACCGAGTCGAGCTTGGGCGAAAGCTTTCCAAAACTCACCGACGTATGGCCTCCCTCGAGGCGCACATTAGACGGAATTTGGCCTTGCGGTCCCTGGTGGTTGCGCAGGGTCGTCAGGCTGCGCACCAGACCGTCGATTAACACGGGGTCGCCCTCGTCGATGCCCAGGAGTCCGACCACCACGGCATCGCGGCAAAAAACCGCCTGGTAGTTGGCCATTTGGGCCACCGAGGCCTTGGTGCCCAGTTCCGATTGGGCCTGGTACAGAATCTGTTGCGCCTCAGAAGCGTAGTGAAGCAGCTTAGCGTACATCGGGCATAAATCGAGGAATCAAACGTAGGCTAAACAGGGCGCCGAGCAGCAGAAAAATTCCGCCCAAATTCAGCACCTGCCGGCTGTCTTCACCCAGCCAATCAAAAACAAACCACTGCATGGTTCCGATTTGAATCATCATCGGAATCACGATGAACATGTTAAAAATGCCCATGAACACGCCGGTCCGCTCTTTGGGAACCGACGCCGCCAGCATTTGGTAGGGCATGGCCATGATCGAGGCCCAGGCGATTCCGAGGCCCACGGTGTAGAGGTAGATGCTGGGCAGTCCAAAAAGTGCGGAATCGCTCGCGCTCAGGTAGGGAATGAGGAGGATGCCCAGTCCGCCCAAGGTCAGCGCCAAGGCATGCACCCACGCGGCGCCCCAGCGACGGGCCAGCGGCACCAGCGCGAAGGCCAGCGCAAAGGTCACGATGTTGTAGGTTCCGTTGAGTTGGCCCGTGAGCACCTGCGCGGCCCGAAAGCCCTCGCTGTGGACGTCGCTGGTCTGAAACTGCGACTTGGCTAGGGCCGAGGTAACGTACTGCCAGTAGCAAAACATAGCGTACCACGTGAAAAATTTGACGGGAATCAAGCGCTTCATACCCAAAGGCATTTCGCGAAGGGATTCGGTGATTTCGCGCAGGGAACGCTGTACGATGCCGCCGCTGGATTTGCGCGCGGCGATTTGCTGATGTTGCTCGGCGGTGGGGGCATGCTCACGGGTGCTGCTCATGCTGTAGAGCACCGTGGCGATGGAGGCGAAGGCGCCGATGCCAAAAGCCCAGTAGGTGGTCGCGGGGATTCCGTTGGCGAACTGGTCGTTGAGCCCCACAAGACCCAAGGTGATGAGGATGGCCGGGGTGAAGTTGGCCAGGGTGATGCCGAGACCTGTAAAAAAGCTCTGCATTAAAAATCCGGTGGGCTGCTGTTCCGCGGTGAGTTCGTCAGAAACAAAGGCGCGGTAGGGCTCCATGGCCATGTTGTTGGCGGCGTCGAGGATCCAAAGCAGGCTCGCCGCCATCCAAAGCGTTTGCGAGAAGGGCATTAGGATCAGTCCAAGGCTGGCGATGAGCGCGCCGACGAGGATGTAGGGCTTTCGGCGTCCCCAACGCGGACTCCAGGTTTCGTCGCTCAAGGCGCCAATGACGGGCTGCACCAGTAGGCCGGTCACGGGCCCCGCGAGCCAAAGCATCGGGAGCGATCCTTCGTCGGCCCCCAAGTATTGGTAGATAGGGCTCATGTTGGACTGCTGTAAGCCGAAGCTGAACTGGATGCCGAAGAATCCAAAGTTCATGGTCCAAATGTCGCCAAATGTTTTGCGGAGGTTCATGGGGTAGTGGGGGTAGAAGAACGGGGGAATGAAGCTGCGCTTCATTCCCCCGGTAAAGGTAAACTTTGGCCCGCGGGGCGGGCCAAAGCTCTTAGAAACGGTAGCGCAGTGACGCGGAGATCGAGCGGCCCGTGATCGAGCGCGCACGCAGGTAGTTCACCTGTCCGTCCACCATAGAACCTTCTTCAGACTCCGTGATGCCGATGGCATTCAGCAAGTTGTTGCCGTTGATTCCAAAGTCGAGGCCTTTGCCGAGGTTGAACGACACAAATCCGTTGAGGACCATGTAGCCCGGCATAACCAGCGCGTTGTTGTCTTGGGCGTAGGCTTTGGTTTGGCCGATGGCGCTCAGTCCGAGCATGTGCTTGCCCACGGTGTACGAGGGCATGATGCTGTACATCAAGCCGGGCTGACGGCGCGGCGTGTTTCCGTAGTTGGCTCCCTGGGTTCCGTCGGCGTTGAGCGTGGTGATGTCGGCCTTAGTGTAGGTGGCGGCGCCGCGAAGGTCAAAGTTGCCTTTGCGGTAAGCGCCCTCAACTTCAAGACCGTAGGCCGTGTAGTCGTTCTCGATGACGCGCTGGGTCGTGGCTTCAAATCCGCCTTCTTCCGTCGTAGCGGCGTAGAAACCGGTTACGTACAGAATGGCGTTGGAGAAGCTGCGCTTCCAGCCCAATTCAGCTTGGTTGATCATGTCTTTGGGGTTGCCCAGCGACAGGTGCGAAGCAGCGGGCCACACGGCGCGGTCGGCCTTGGCGGCACCGCCACGGCTGTAGCGGGCGTAGGCTGACTGGTTGCTGCCGAGCAGGTAGTTGGCGCCCACCGAGTACGACAGGTAGCCGTAGTTGTAGTTCACCGGATTCTTTTGGGCGTTGTCGACGACGGCAACGGCCTCTTCAAGGGCTGAAATTACGCCGTCGTTGTTGACGTCGAGCTCGCCCACTTTGGTTCCGAATCCGACTCCGCGCACGCGACCGTTGTCTTGGCGAACGCTGGCGTCGACCGTGATTTTATCGCTGGCTTCGTACACAAACGCGGCGTAGGGAGCAGAAACGCTGTAAGCCGAGTTGTACTTGACCTGGCAGCAGTTACCCCACACGGGTACACCGTAGGCGTACTGTCCGCTCTCGGAGATTTTGGTTCCGTCGGCCATCGTGATGTCCAAGGGAGACGCTTGTCCGCCACCTTTGATTTCGGTCAGGTAGGAGTTCCACAGCCACGACATGTTGACGTCTTGAAGGGCGCGGTAGTAGCCGAGTTTAACTTTCAAGTTGCCAAAGGTTTTCGACAAGTTGTTGTCGCTCACCATGGTGTTAAAGTTCTCGAGTTCGGTATCAAAAATGTGAACCACTTGAGCGAGGCCGTCAGTGAAGGCGCTGCCGTTGCTGGCGCGGGTCAGGGTAGCTCCGGTCAGGTCGCGGCCAATGGCGCCACCCACCGTGGTAAGCATGGCGTCGGTCGTTCCTACAGCGGCGGTAAACGGAGCCACGAAGCGGCCGGAATTGCTGGCCCAGCGGCTGCGGCTTTCGGCGCGCCAACCGTTCTCAAGGTTGTAGACGAATTCGGTTCCTACCGCCGTCGACTTCGGATGCATACCGTCGGCCACGTCGACGATGCGGCGCTCGCCGTTGCCGCCAATACCGTAGTTGCTGCTCAAGAATACGCTGTGCAAAGCGTCTTGGTTCGCGCTGAAGTCGCCAATGCCTTCCCAAATCGGTGCGGCGTTGGTTCCCGTAACCTGCATGGGCTGAGGCATGTAGGCCGCGGTGCGGTCGTTAAGGTGCTTAAAGTAGACGCGGGCGTAGCCGTTCTCAAAGCGCTTGGTCATGTTGGCTTTGATTTGGCCGCCGTTGTTGGCGTTGAAGCCGGTTTTGCGCGGACCCTCTCCGTTGCGGAAGAATCCGCCTACGTGAAGGCTAACGTCTTTGGTCAACGGGGTTCCGAAGTCAAAGTCGGTGCGGAACTGGTCGTAGTCCAAGCCGAAGGTGCTGCTAATGCTTCCGCCTTCTTTGCTGCCCGTCTTGCTGACGAAGTTGATGATACCGGCAGGAGAGTTCGACGCCATGGTAGACGCTGAACCCCCGCGAATGGCTTCGATGCGGTCAACCGATTGATCGAAACGCAGGAAGATGTCGGATGTGGCAAAGGCCATATCGCCAAACAAGAACACGGGGAGTCCGTCTTCTTGAAGCTGCAGGTATTTGGAACCGCCCGCCGAAATGGGTACCCCGCGCACGGTGATGTTGGTGTTGCCCTCGCCGCCCGACGATTCCGAGCGGATACCGGGGATGCTGCGGAAGATTTCTGCGGTAGTTCTCGGCGTTGCTTGCTCGATGCTGCTCGGCTTCAAAGTGGTAATGCTTACACTTGATTTGAGCTTGCTCGATTCGCTAGTTACCCCCGTAATGACGACCTCGTTCAGGCCAGCGCTCAGGGTAGTATCGGACTGCATTGCTGCGGAATTTGCCGCAAACGCGCTCAAAGCCGGAACTCCGAGGGCGCACAATGTGCCGATTAATTTGGTGGTTGTTTTGTTCATGCCAAGTCGTGTTAGGTGAATAAAGTGTTTTGGCAACACAATTGTATTAAATGATTTAAAGCGACGAATGGGGTCGCGTCAGTGCAAACGTTTGCGGGAATGTTTGTTGTTGATAACTTAGGACTCAAGAATCGCTACCGTGAACCGCAGAACCACCATCAAAGACATTGCTCGGGTGCTGAGCTTGTCCATCTCGACCGTCTCCCGAGCGCTGTCGGATCACCCCGACATCAGCGCACAAACCAAGAATCGAGTAGCTGAGGCCGCGTCCCAGTTGGGGTACCGGGCAAATCTCTTAGCCCGTGGCTTTCGCCAGCAGCATTCGGGCATCGTTGCGCTGATTTTGCCTGAAGTCAACGACTACTTTTCGCCCTCGCTGATCGCCGGCCTGAGCGCTTCCTTGCGCCAGTCGGGCCGGATGCTCCAAATTTTCTTGACCCAGGACCGTAGCGAGCTTGAGGCCGAAGTCGTGCAGCAGTGCGTTGACCTGCAGGTCGAGGGGGTGCTGCTGTCGCTCGCCTCAACTTCAGTGGGTTTAGATCATTTGAAGCCGTTGATTCAGAATGAGGTTCCGTGCATATTAATTGACAAAACGGCAGACGACACCCAGCTCCACAGCGTGCGATTTGACGGCTATCAAGCGGGCTACCAAGCGGTGCGCTATTTGGTCGCTAAGGGACATCGCGACCTGGTCGCGATCCTCGGAAGCTGCAATTGGCGGCTTACCCAAGAGCGGGAGGCGGGCTTTCGCGCGGGCGTAGCTCAGTTCGCAGGCAGCCAAAAGTCGCCCAACGTGATTCACGTCGAGCAAGTTGGGGAACTAGAATTGCTGCTTGCCAAGCAGTTTTCGCGGGCCGAGGGGCGGCCTTCTGCATTGTTTGCCATGTCTGATGAACTTCTCGCGCACAGCATGCGCTACCTTCAGCGCATGGGCCTTCGAATCCCAGAAGACGTGTCGGTGCTGGGTGTTAGCGACGGAAAGTTTCCAATGGTGTCGGTTCCGAGCATTAGCTACGTCAAAACCTCGGGCTACGACATGGGTTGGCTCGCGGGGCTGATGGTTTCGCGCGTTCGCACTCAAGAGGGCGGAACGGAGCACGTCTCCATGCCCGTTGAAATTGTGGAACAGGAATCGGTGGCGTTGCGCGCCTAAGCGGTGCGGAACACTTTTTCGGGCGCGCGCCCCTTCGCCAGTTCGTCGATGAGCTTGTCGAGGTAGCGCACCTTTTGCGAAAGCGGATTCTCAATTTCCTCTACCCGCCATCCGCAGATCACGCCCTTAATGAGTGATGCGTTGGGGTGCAGTTGGACGGAGTCAAAAATTTGCGCAAACGTCCATTTTTCGTTGAGCCACATTTGGAGGTGGTTCGGCGCGCACTGGGTTAGCCACCGTATGGCATTGTCCGTGAGGCCTGGGTCGACTCCCTTGCGCTCGAGTTTCGCTCGGTAGTGCGGATAGACCGAGGCGAGGGTCATGGCAGCAATGCGTTCGTCGGTGGTGGGCATGGGGCTAAGTTCGTTTTGAGAACAAAAAAACCAGTCGTAAAGACTGGCTTAGGTTGAACACTTCGAAATCAAAATTATTCCTTGCTCTCCGTGTCTATGGCGTTAAGAATGGATTGTGCCAATTCCTTTTGCCCTGCTTCGCTGGTCAGGTATGTGCGGTCCTCATTATTACTTAATAACCCTAATTCAACAAGGGCAGCAGGAGCTAATGAATTTTTAAGCACATAGAAATCGGCTTTTTTAATCTCTACTTTTTCGCTGTTAATGCTGTAAAGCAGATTTAGGGCTAGGGCACCTGATTGATTCTTTTTAATGTTTTGGTTGCTGATGAAAATATCAGTACCAGATAATTGTGGGTTGTTCGAAATACCAGCGTGCAGAGAAATAACAAGGTCAGGATTCAGACTGTTGATAAATTGAGTTCGCTCAGAAAGAGACTTGAATTGGTCCTGATCTCGACTTAGGATAATTTTAATATTCGAATTGGTATTAAGCTCTTGAACTTTGAGTGCAACGCTCATTACAACCTCTTTTTCGAGGGCTGACCCTACTTGAGCTCCTGAATCGTTGCCGCCATGGCCTACGTCAATGACGACGATTTTCTTAGGGGTTGGGGTAAAAGCGAAAGCAATCAGGAGTATTGCTATTCCAAGTAATTGAGTGGTACGTTTCATAGTTGACACGTTTAGCGGGGAATTTGCCCAATGATGTCTAAAGTTAACATTTTTTATTTAGGCTTTTACAAAGGACTTTAATGTTCAAACGTTGTGGTTGAGCAAATTATATATTGGCGTGTAAATCGGGGCCAAATTGCCGCGCATTCGCGCGGCGGACCGCTTTTGGGGTGTGCTGACTAGAAAACCAAACCCGCGACTCCGTCGCGACGTTTTTTCATTGGTATCCCTCGCTCACGCGAGCTTGGCTCGGCTACCAATGAAAAAACCCAGGCCGTGGGGCCTGGGTTTGGTTTCCTAGTAGACATTCTTGAGAGGAGGTC
>JAURMB010000028.1 GCA_030831045.1 Schleiferiaceae bacterium | reverse complement strand
CGTTCTACCCCAAAGAAGGGAATCCGCTTTGGGAGCAGTTCTCGACCCGTGCCGTGGCGCAGACCATTGAGACCTACTCCAAATTCACCGTCGATTACCCCTACGAGCGCGCCATTTCGGTCCATACCGACGACATCGGCATGGAATACCCGATGATTTGCTTTAACGGCGGCCGCCCCGACCCCGACGGAACGTATTCTGAAGCGGAGAAGCTCAGCATGATCAGCGTCATCATCCACGAGGTGGGCCACAACTTCTTTCCCATGATCATCAACAGCGACGAGCGCCAATGGACGTGGATGGACGAGGGACTCAACACCTTTGTGCAGTACCTCACCGAGCAAGAATGGGACGTCAACTACCCTTCTCGCCGCGGACCCGCCTACAAAATTGTGGAGTACATGCGCTCTCCGGCCTTGAACCAAGTGCCCATTATGACGAATTCCGAGAGCATTCTTCAGTTCGGCAACAACGCCTACGGAAAGCCCGCTACGGCACTCAATATTTTGCGCGAAACCGTGATGGGTCGCGAACTTTTTGACCATGCGTTCAAAACCTACTGCACCCGTTGGGCCTTCAAGCACCCCTCGCCTGCCGACTTTTTCAGGACGATGGAAGACGCCAGCGGCGTGGACCTCGACTGGTTTTGGCGCGGATGGTTTTACACCACAGAAGCCGTGGATCAAGAGCTGAGCAAAGTGCGCATTGCGGCGGTTCCGACGCTTGACCCTAAGGAACTCGAAGCCCAGCGCAAAGCTGAAGCCGATGCCGAGTACGGCGCATTTATTGGCAACCAGCGCAACGAAACCAGCAACCGCCCCACCAAAGTGGACAAGGACCCGGCCTACCGCGATTTTTACGTGACCGAGTACAACCGCCACGCCGTGAGCAAAGCCGACGCCAAGCGTTTGGCGGGCCTCAAACCCGGTCCCAGCGGCTACCTGCACGAAGTCACGGTGAAGAACGTCGGCGGACTCATCATGCCGGTGGTTGTGCGCTACACCTTTGCCGACGGCAGTTCGCACATCGAACGCTGGCCCGCCGAGATCTGGATTCAGAGCGAACAAGAATTCACCAAAACGGTGTTCCTGCCCAAAAAAGCGGTGTCCATTGACTTGGATCCGTTCCGCGAACTCGCCGACATCGACCTGTACAACAACGTATGGGGCGGCGACGCCGACCTTCACTTGGAAGCGCTCCCGAAGCCGACCGGTGCGCAGCTGTGGCGGAGCAATCCGATGCGCGACGCACGGAACTAGGGCCTAATTTTGGGGCATGAAGTATTCGCTGATTGCCGCGGCCGCTCTTCTGGCCGCCTGTTCCCAACCCAAAGCCAACGAAAACGCCTCGGCAGAGGCCCCTGTGGCGCATTCCTACCTCAAGGAAGCCTACGCTGAGGTTCCGCTGGACCAGTACCTGCGGATCAAAGACGCGCTGGTGTCGTCGAACCCCACGGAGGCCCAAGCAGCCGCCCAGCACCTGGACTCGCTCTGGACGACGAACAGCCCCGGCGAGCAGCTGCAGTCGGCCGTTCGGCAAATTGCGGCAAGCGCGGACCTCAACGAACAGCGCAAGGCCTTTTACTCCCTAACCCAGGCCTACTTGGTGTCGCTGGAGCAGCAGCCTCCGACCGACAGCCTGTACCTTCAGTTTTGCCCCATGGCCTTTGACTACGAGGGCGCCACGTGGATCAGCCGCGAGAAAGCGGTCATGAACCCCTACTTCGGCGACGAAATGCTGAACTGCGGCGTCGTGCGCCGAACGCTGTCCCCGCGCACCGGAGCCACGGATTAAGTTTTCCACAAGCCGCAAGCAGCTCCGTTTGCCGCGCTACCTTCGCCGCTGTGGGAAAAATCATTGCCGTTGCAAACCAAAAAGGCGGAGTCGGAAAGACGACTACGGCCGTCAACTTAGCCAGCGCCCTGGGCGTTTTGGAGCAGCGCGTGCTGCTCATTGACGCCGACCCTCAAGCCAACGCGACTTCGGCCCTAGGATACGATCCGACCGAGCCTAAAACCGGCACCTACCACGTACTGGAGCACGCCGTGCCGCCCGCTCAGGCCATCGTCGACGGGCGCAATCCCAACTTGAGCCTGATGCCGGCGCACCTGGACCTGGTGGCGGCCGAGCTGGAATTGGTAGATAAGCCCCGCCGCGAGTACATGCTGCAGTCCGCCCTGGCCGAGATCAAGGAAGACTACGACTACCTGATCATTGACTGCGCGCCTTCCCTCGGGCTCGTCACCCTCAACGCCCTGACGGCGGCGGATTCAGTAATTATCCCCATTCAATGCGAGTACTTCGCCTTGGAAGGACTAGGCAAGTTGCTCAACACCGTGCGATCGGTGCAAAGCCTGCAGAACGCCCAGCTTCAAATTGAAGGCATGCTGCTGACGATGTACGATTCGCGGCTTCGCCTGAGCAATCAAGTCGTGGATGAGGTCCGCCAGCATTTTCAGCAGTTGGTTTTTGATACCGTGATTTCGCGAAACGTTCGGCTCAGTGAGGCCCCCTCGTTTGGCGAACCCATTATGGTTTACGACGCCGCGTCTACGGGCGCGGAGAACTACCTCAATTTGGCGCGCGAGCTTTTGGCACGAAATGCGCAGGTAGGCGCCTAAGGTTCGCTCCGCCGTAAGTTTGCTTTTTATGCTAATGCCCTTTCGCTCCCTCTTTGCCGCCGCGTTGCTCGCGGTCGGACTTAGCCATACCGCCGTGGCCCAGCCCGTCCTCGCCGACGGCGTGGTTGCCGTCGTGGGCAATGAGCTCATTCTGCAGTCCGACGTCAGCATCATGCGGGAAACCCTCAAGCGCGAAGGCCAAGACCGCAGCGACTGCGACG
>JAURMB010000027.1 GCA_030831045.1 Schleiferiaceae bacterium | reverse complement strand
TTTGGCGGACGCATCGGGGACGAACAACTGTACTTCAGCTTTACCAACGCGATTACGCCGTCGAGCATTTATTCGCTGGATCCAGCGAGCGGAGCGAGCGAGGTGTTTTTTGCTCCGAAGATTGATTTTGACCCCGCACAGTACGTTTCAGAGCAAGTGTTTTACACGTCGAAAGACGGCACCAAGGTTCCGATGACAGTGAGCTACAAGAAGGGGTTGAAGCGCAACGGCGCCAACCCGACTATTTTGTACGGCTACGGCGGATTCAACATCAGCCTGACGCCGAGCTTTAGCACGAGCTACGTGGTGTGGATGGAGCAAGGCGGAATTGTGGCCATTCCGAACATCCGCGGCGGAGGTGAGTACGGCGAGAAGTGGCACGTGGCCGGCACCCAAATGCAGAAGCAAAACGTTTTTGACGACTTTATTGCGGCTGCCGAGTACCTGTTTGCCGAAAAGTATACGTCGTCGGACTACCTCGCGCTGAGCGGTGGATCGAACGGCGGACTTTTGGTGGGCGCCGTGATGACGCAGCGCCCAGAATTGGCCAAGGTTGCCTTCCCGGCGGTGGGCGTACTGGACATGCTTCGCTACCACACCTTTACGGCGGGTGCCGGGTGGGCCTACGACTACGGGACCTTTTGAGGGGGCGGAGAAATGTTCCGCTACTTGCTGGGATACAGTCCCGTGCACAACGTGAAAAAGGGCGTGTGCTACCCCGCGACGATGGTGACGACGGCGGACCACGACGACCGGGTGGTTCCGGCGCACTCGTTCAAGTTTGCGGCGGAGCTGCAGGCCAAGCAGGGATGCAGCAACCCCACCCTGATTCGCATTGAAACCAACGCAGGCCACGGAGCGGGTAAGCCGACGGCGATGGTCATCGAAGAAGCCATCGACAAGTTTGGCTTTGCGTTGTGGAATATGGGCTTTACGAAGCTTCCGAATTAAGCGCTTAAGCGAATGAAACGTTTTGAAAACTACGTGCTCGGCCAGTGGACGCCGGGTGCAGACGCCGAATACGTCGCCCGGCATGCGGTGACGGGAGCGGAACTGGGTTCCGTTTCGAGCCTTGGCCTGAACTACGCCGAGGTGCTGGACTACGGGCGCCGCGTGGGTGGTTCCGCCTTGAGGGCCATGACGTTTCCGCAGCGCGGACTCATGCTCAAGGCACTCGCCATGCACTTGCAGGCGCGCAAAGAGGACTACTACGCCGTGAGCTACGCGACCGGAGCCACCCGCGTTGACTCGTGGATCGACATCGAGGGCGGCATTGGTAACTTGTTCACCTACGCGTCGCTGCGCCGTGAGTTTCCGGACTTGCCCTACCACGTCGACGGCGGCCTCGTGAAGCTTTCAAAGGGCGGAACCTTCGGCGGCCAGCACCTGATGCTTCCGCTGCGCGGGGTGGCAGTCCACATCAACGCGTTCAACTTCCCGGTTTGGGGAATGCTCGAGAAGATTGCGGTCAATCTTTTGGCGGGCGTTCCAGCGGTGGTCAAGCCGTCTGAATTCACGAGCTTTTTGACCGAACGCGTCGTGCGCGACATTATTTCGAGCGGAATTCTGCCCGAGGGCGCGCTGCAGCTGGTGGTGGGCAAGGGCCACGGAATCCTTGATCCTGTGCAGCGTCAAGATGTGGTGACGTTTACGGGATCCTACGCAACCGGCTACCGCCTTAAGTCGACCGGTCGCTTTAGCGAACTCGGTGTTCCGTTTAACCTCGAGGCAGACTCGCTAAATGCGACAGTTCTTGGGCCCGACGCTGTGGCCGGAACCCCCGAGTTTGACCTCTTTATCAAGGAAGTCGCCAAAGAAATGACCATCAAGGCCGGTCAGAAGTGTACGGCGGTGCGCCGAATTATTGTTCCGGAAGGGCAACTTGAGGCTGTGCAAACAGCAGTGGCCCAGCGCCTTGCCGGCGTCCGGCTGGGAGACCCCGCTCAAGAGGGCGTCCGCATGGGGCCCCTTGCGACGACGCTTCAAGCCGAGCGCGTGCGCGAGGCCGCTCAGGTCTTGGCAGTCGAGAACGAAGTCGTCTACGGTTCGGTAGACGGCGGCGCAGACGGAGCCTACTACCAGCCCCTGCTGATGCGCTGCGCGCGTCCGCTCGAGGCGAATGCAGCACACCGCATCGAGGCTTTTGGACCGGTGGCAACCTTGATGCCCTACCGCGACGTGGCCGAAGCGGCCCAGATTGCTGCGATGGGCGGCGGATCCTTGGTTTCGTCAATCGTGACTGCCGACAAGGATGCGGCCAAAGAATTTATGCTTGAGGCGGGCTACAGCCACGGGCGCGTGCTGGTGCTGGATTCCAGTTCCGCCAAAGAGAGCACGGGCCACGGATCGCCCATGCCGCTGCTCACCCACGGCGGACCCGGACGCGCCGGAGACGGCGAAGAGATGGGCGGAATCCGCGGCGTGATGCACTACCTGCAGCGTGTGGCGGTTCAAGGCCACCCCAACGTGCTCAGCCATGTTGCCGAGCGCTACTACCCCGGCGCAGACCGCCCAGAGGCAAATCCGCACCTGTTTCGCCAGCATTTTGAGGATCTGCGCATCGGTGACACCGTCACAACCGCGACCCACACGGTCACCCTGCAGGACATTGAGGACTTTGCGGAGCTCAGCGGCGACAAGTTCTACGCCCACATGGATGCCAGCAGCCTCGAGGGCACCATTTTTACCGGCCGCGTGGCCCACGGGTACTTCATTTTGAGCCGTGCCGCCGGACTGTTTGTGGATCCGCCCAAAGGCCCCGTGCTGCTCAACTACGGCATTGACACGTGCCGCTTCACCAAACCCGTGTACCCAGGTTCTACGATTCAGGTGAAGCTGACGGTTCAAGAAAAAATCGACCAAGAGAAGCGCAGCCCTGAAGACATTGCCAAGGGCATCGTCAAGTACTACGTCGAG
>JAURMB010000026.1 GCA_030831045.1 Schleiferiaceae bacterium | reverse complement strand
TCCGTTGGCATCGATGTCAAACGTCACCTCGACCTGGGGCACGCCGCGGGGTGCGGGCGGAATTCCGTCCAGGTGAAAACGTCCGATCGTTTTGTTGTCCTTGGCCATGGGGCGCTCGCCCTGCAGGATGTGGATCTCAACGCTGGGCTGGTTGTCGCTGGCGGTGCTGAACACCTCAGACTTCTTGGTCGGAATCGTCGTGTTGGACTCGATCAAGCGGGTCATTACGCCGCCCATGGTCTCGATTCCGAGCGAGAGCGGAGTCACGTCAAGCAGCAGCACGTCCTTGACGTCGCCGGCCAAAACTCCGCCTTGAATGGCGGCACCGATGGCCACGACCTCGTCGGGGTTGACGCCCTTGTTGGGCTCCTTGCCGAAGAACTTCTTCACCGCATCTTGGATCGCAGGGATGCGGGTTGAACCGCCAACCATGATCACTTCGTCGATGTCGCTCGTGCTCAATCCCGCATTTTTGAGGGCGCTCTTGCAGGGCTCAATCGTGCGGTCTACGAGGTCCGAAACAAGGCGCTCAAATTCGGCACGGCTGAGGTTGCGCACAATGTGCTTCGGGCCGCTCGCCGTGGCGGTGATGTAGGGCAGGTTAATTTCGGTTGACGTTGTGCTCGAAAGCTCGATCTTGGCCTTCTCGGCGGCTTCCTTCAAGCGCTGAAGGGCCATCGCGTCTTGGCGAAGGTCGATGCCTTCGTCGGACTTGAAGCCGTCGGCCAACCAGTTGATGACGCGGTCGTCGAAGTCGTCGCCACCGAGGTGGGTATCTCCGTCGGTTGACTTCACCTCGAATACGCCGTCACCGAGCTCGAGGACCGACACGTCGTGGGTTCCGCCCCCGCAGTCAAACACGACGATTTTCATATCGCGGTTCATCTTGTCGATGCCGTAGGCGAGCGCGGCCGCGGTCGGCTCGTTAATGATGCGGCGCACCTTCAGGCCGGCGATTTCGCCCGCTTCTTTGGTGGCCTGGCGCTGGGCGTCGTTGAAGTAGGCCGGAACCGTGATTACCGCCTCGTCTACGGTCGTCCCGAGGTAGTCTTCAGCGGTCTTCTTCATTTTTTGAAGAATCATGGCTGAAATTTCTTGCGGCGTGTAGGCGCGGTCGTCAATTTGTACGCGGGGCGTGTTGTTGTCGCCCTTCACGACTTGGTACGGAACGCGACCGACTTCCTTTTCGCTGTTGGAGTAGGATTCGCCCATGAAGCGCTTGATCGAGAAAATCGTCTTCGTCGGATTAGTAATGGCCTGGCGTTTGGCGGGGTCGCCCACTTTGCGCTCGCCGCCTTCGACGAAGCCAACTACCGACGGGGTGGTGCGTTTTCCTTCGGCATTTGGAATAACAACGGGCTCGTTGCCCTCCATTACGGCGACGCACGAATTGGTTGTTCCGAGGTCGATACCGATAATTTTTCCCATGGTGTGGAGTTCTTTGGTGTTGATTTGCCCGCTCAAGGGCAAGCACTGTACCACCCCCGGCACCGCGAAAAAATTCTGCCAAAAAGCGACATTATGTCAGCAGTCTTCGCCTGGAATCGCCGAAATGGCGCACTTACAGGCAGCGATCCCAGGTGCGCTGGGGTCCGCAGGCGCAGGTGTCGCCCGCTGAAGCGCGGCCAAACTGCAGGCTGCAGGTCAAAACGCTGTTACCCAGCGAGTCCAGCGACACGGTCGACATCCCCAGGTAGGGCTTAAAGATGTGCGACTTGCTACCAAAGATGCCCGCTCCGCCCGTAATGTTGGTGTAGAACGGCGGATCCTGGTTGATGCTGTTTGAAGGCTGCGATACCGAAATGTAGGTCGCCAAGGCGTCGCTGCCGGCGCTCAAGTACAGGTCCATGCCGCGGAACCAACGAATCGTTCCAGCCGGGGCGGCGGGGATTGAGTTCTTCAAAAAGGTATAGAAACTCTGGTAGTCAATGGTGGTCGAAACGATCGAGGTACCGCCGGCGAGGCTCCCGCCCGTAATAAACGGAAGGGCGTAGCGAATAACCTTGTGCACCGAATCGGCGCTGTTGGCCATCGGCATTTCCATGTAGTGAAAGTCTACATAACCCTGATAAATGCGGGCGTTTTTGGTCTGGTTCCACTGCAGCGCATAGCCGTTTTTGGAGGCGATGGACATCTTCTGGATTCCGAAGTAGCTCGGCTGCTTCAGGCGAATGCTGTCGACGCAGGGCGTAACCGCCTTGGCAAGCACGTCTGCCCCTGGAGCTTCGCGCAAGGTGATTTCGTAGGTGTAGTCGGTGCGGCTCGGATTTTTAGAAAATCCTGGGCGTACCATGCGGTACACTCGGTGTCCGAGACCCGTGAACAAGCCGGCGTCTTTGGGGATGTCGGTGGTTTCGGTGTAGGTTTCGGTAAAAATCAAGGCTCCGGCTGGACCAAAGGCTTTGAGTTCGACCACCAAGTTGGGGTAGTACAGCGAATCGGGATGGTTGAGGCCGCCCACCGGGCCGTCGACTCCGAGGTAGCTGCGGCCCACCCGAACATACTGCGTGTCGCTTTTGGGGTCAATCACCCCGTACACGATGGGTACGCGCTCAAAGTCGGCGGTGACGTCAAGGTCGTTGTTGCACGAAGTCAGCAGAGCAGAGCCCGCTAAGAGCATGAGGACGAGGCGATGCAGCATAAGTGCCAAAGATAGCGATGAACCGGCCTCGCCTACCTTTGCGGCATGTCTACGCAAAAAAAGTCCGGACCCGAAGCCTTTAAAAAGGTGACGACGCACAGCCTCGCCGAGCTCAAGCACAGCGGCGTGAAGATTTCAATGCTCACCGCCTACGACTACACGTTTGCCCGTTTGGTAGACGCAGCGGGGGTTGACGTGATTCTGGTCGGCGACTCCGCCAGCAACGTTATGGCGGGCCACGAAACCACCTTGCCCATTACGCTCGACCAAATGATTTACCACGCGTCGAGCGTGGTGCGCGGCGTCGACCGGGCCCTTGTAGTTGTAGACCTTCCGTTCGGCAGCTACCAGGGCAACCCCAAGGAGGCGCTTAATTCCGCCATTCGCATCATGAAAGAGTCGGGCGGACACTCCGTTAAGCTCGAGGGCGGCAGCGAAGTAGTGTCGACCG
>JAURMB010000025.1 GCA_030831045.1 Schleiferiaceae bacterium | reverse complement strand
TAATGCGGTTCTTCAATTCTCCGCGCTGCTTGTCAAAGTACCAGTCGCTCTTGATGTCCCAAGCCAGGATGTTGTTCGCCTTGATCTCAATCGAGTCAATTGCCAAAATGGTACCGTCGTCGTTGTCGCGGATCGTATCGATGCGGAACAACCGGTTACCCACTTCGCTCATGGTCAACGGACGCAGGAACAAATCGTCGTCGTACACCTCGGTGATGCTGCCTTCACTCAAGATGGCGTCCTTCATCACGTCAAACAGCGACTTGCGGTCGGGCAGTGCCTGAATGGGGTAGTACAGCGGGTGGTTCAGCTTCTCGAGCGTGTGAATGCGCTCCCAATTGCGGCGCGACCACAGCATGTCGTCTTGGCGCAAGTGAGGGTAGGGCACCACGCGCGTCTGGCTCACGTGAATTTCAGACTTCGGAATCAATCCGTCATCTTGGGGCGAAAGCACCTGGGCCTCGAGGGTAACCCCTACGAGGAACAGCGCGACTAAAGAAGCTAACTTTTTCATGCTACTGAACGTCAAGAACTACGTTAGAAATGTTCTCAATGCGCGCTCCCTGGGGAGTTTGCGCCTTGATTTTGCGAATCGATACCGAAGATCCCGGGCGCAAGCGCTCGATCTGATCGCGCAGATCGTTCGGAACCTTGTTTCCTTTTACCTGAATAGCGGGCTTGCCCTCGAGCTTAATCTCAAAAGCCGTCACCGAAAGCGGAAGGTCAAACGGGAAGTCTTGGTATTCGGCCTCGACGATACCCTTAGAGAGCAAGCTAGTCGAAATCATACCTTCCTTCTTCTTGTACACGGTGCCTACAGCCTGCGGAAGGCCCTTGATGCGGTAAATTTTTTGACCTGCCTTGCGGGTTTTGCCGTCCTTCTCTTTGACGCTTACCGAAATGGTCACTTCTTTACCCTCAACCTTGGTGACGTCGGCCACGTAGTTGCCTGACTTACCCGAAATACCGGGGCCAGAAACAATTAGGTTTTCAGGAGCGACACCCGGTACCGACACCTCGATGGGGTTGTCTACGTTGCGGTAGAGCACGTTCATCTTGGTAGCGGCAATTACGACGCTCGGCGGTGCTACCGTGTAGGTCAACTCAAACGGGTAGTCTTTGTCTCCGCCCGGAACACGCATGCTACCCTTGAGGGTCTTGCTGCCGTTTCCTGAGCCTTGAATGCGGATTTTACCTACGCCTTCTTCAACCGATTGCGGAGTCACGCCAATGAACTGCGGATTACGTCCCTTGTCGTACGCCGCAAGGAACACGTCGGCCTCAA
Source organism: Schleiferiaceae bacterium (assembly GCA_030831045.1). Next base: position 20,734 of record JAURMB010000025.1, on the reverse strand, counting down.
GGTAGTCGCCCTGAGTCACGTAGGTGCTCTTCGGCATAACCACGGCACGCACGTTATCGAACTTCAGCGTGTTGGCGTCAATTTGACCATACAGGTGCTCAACCGTTTTCGCTTCCATGCGGCGGACGCGCGACTGAAGGTCGGTCAAGAACGGAATAATGCCGGCCAAGGGAAGTTCGGCAAACGTTGCCCGCTCCCACGACATCTTCTTGCCTTCAACAACCTCATCGTCAAACGTAAACGTTTCGGCGATGGTGTTTTTCATCGTCTCGTCGCCGTCGGTTTGGGTTTCGAGGAACGCGCGGTAGGCCAAGAGTTTTGCTTTGATCTCTTTTGCCTTGCCTTGTCCGCCAATGCTCTTGTCGTTGAGCAGGTAGTTTTCGGCAATGTCGCGGTTGTCGGCGCCTTTGTAGCGTCCTTCTTCGTCCACACCACCGGTCAGGGTAACCATCTCCTCTTTGGCAAGACGGAGCAGGGCAAACACTTCTTCAGACTGCTTTTGAACCTCCTTAGCGCGCTCGTTCACCGGGATCGCACGGGGATTTTCAGAAACCTGGGCCTGAATAGCTTGGTACATGGTAGCGGTTCCACGTTCAACCGTGCTGACCGTAGCGTTCATTCCTAAGTCCAGCTTCGCCAGGACGCGCAGAATGTCTTTGGATACGTTCAAAGCCAGCATGGCGGTCAACACGAGGTACATCATGTTGATCATCTTCTGACGTGGAGAAATTTTACCTGAAGCCATTATATTTTAATAATCCAATTATCAATAGGTTGCAACTAATACGCCTGCGGCTTACGAACGCACGTTCATGGCGGCGAGCATGTTTCCGTATACGGAATTCAGCTGCGAAAGATTCTGGCTCAGTTTGGTCACTTCACCCGCGAGGGCTTCAGTATTTTGTGCAGAGGCACTCAGCTTCTCCATTACGGTGTTCTGAATGTCAACTTGGCTCGTGGTGTTCTCAAGCTGTACGGCGTACAGGGCGTTCAGCGCCTCCATGTTTTTGGCGGCGGCACCCAGCTGCTGGCTGTAGGCGGCCGTAGCACCGGCAGCGTCCGTAGCCGTGTTCAACGAAGCAGCGGTTTCGCTCAACTTGCGCATGCCGGCAGAAAGGCTCTCCAGCAACTCAGGGCCGATTTTGGCTTCTTCGAGCATGCGGTCGAGTTCCTGGGTTACGGTACCTCCTCCGCTCTTGCGAACAGATTTCTTTTCTGTTACCGGCTCGTTGTCGAGTTCGGGGTACACCAACGACCAATCGTAGTCCTTAGGCTGGGCTTCAAAGGCAGAAATCGCAAAGATGACGGCTTCTGTAGTAAGACCTACGATAAGCATCAAGTCGGCGCCCTTCAAGTGAAGGATTTTGAACAGCGCACCCATGATAACGACGGCTGCACCCAAACCGTAAAGTTTGGTCATGAAATTCTTAAAGCGCTTGCCGTTAACGTCGATTAAAGCCATGTTGAAGGGAGTTAAAGGGTTAGGAGAGTGATTGTTGGTTAATTTTTAGAAGTCGCGACGGTCGCGTCCGAGGAAGCTCTGAACCGTGCGGAAGCCAATGTAGGACTTGGCCGTGTCTTGGTATTCGTAGTCGCGCATGCCGTTCTGCATGAAGATGGCTACGTCTTTCCATGATCCGCCGCGGATCACCTTGCGCTTGAGCGTAACGGGATCAGATTCGGCGGCATTGTACTTGAAGTCGGGGCTGAAATCAGCTACGTAGAAGTACGAGGCCTCGTCCCATGCCGTGCTGGTCCATTCGGCTACGTTGCCGGCCATGTCGTAGAGTCCGTATCCGTTGGGCTCGTAGCTGTGTACGCGAACGGGGTACATACCGCCGTCGGCCACGAGGTTTCCGCGACCCGGCTTAAAGTTGGCCAAGAAGCAACCTTTGCTGTTGGTCGTGTACGGACCTCCCCAGGGGTAGGTCGTCAGTTCGCGGCCACCGCGTGCGGCGTATTCCCACTCGGCCTCAGTCGGCAGGCGGAACTCGTTCTCAATGAAGTCGTTGTTCTGCTTGAGGTAGGTGTTGCGGTAGTGCGTACGCCAGTTGGCAAACGCTGTAGCTTGCTTCCAGCTTACGCCGACAACAGGGTACTCGTCGTAGGCAGGGTGCCAGAAGTAGTTGTCGTGAAGGTTTTCGTTGAACGAGTAGGTGAAGTCCGAAATCCACGCGAGGGTGTCGGGGTACACGTTCACGATTTCGCTCACGAAGAAGCTTGAACGGTCCGATACCTTTTTGCCGTTCTTAATGTAGTCGCGGTACGAGAAGGTGCGTCCGTCGCCGTCGGCGTCGCGGAAGTCCTTCTGCCAGCGGTTCTCTTTGGATGCGGCCTTTTGCTTGTCTACCCAAAAGTGCAGGTAGTTGAGCTGGCGCGAATCAATGCTGCGTCCGCCCAAAAAGCGCTCTTCGGGCGACAAGTACATTGACTCGATAATCTCTGTGTATTCCTCTGAGGGGTAGCGATCGACATCCCAAACGAGGCGGCGCGTCCAGTCGAGGTAGGTCTGCATCGAGTCTGGGTAGTTGAGTCCGACAAACTCTTCATAAAAGGTCGGATTGTTCATGTCGGCGTAGTTGATGTACTCGTAGCCTTCGACCATGCCTTCTGCGAGGCGGTAGCGCAGGATGGAGTCGCGAACCCAATCGACAAACTGGCGGTACTCGTTGTTGGTGATTTCGGTTTCGTCCATGTAGAACGCCGGTACCGACACCGACTTGGTCGAAGCCGTGAGCGTCGCGGGAACGTCTACGTCGGAATTACCCATCGCAAATTGACCTTGCGGAATGAAGACCATTCCGTAGGGGTCAGAAGGGTAGAAGTCGGGGCGGTTTTGAACGCCAACCAATTCCCCGTGGTCGCCGCCCGAGCAGGCAGCAAGAACCAGCGCGGCAAAGCCTGCGAGGGAAAAGGATTTAACCATTGGTAAGTGTTTCATGGTCTTGGTCTAACGTCGTTGAGGGCGCGATATTACAAAAATCTTGGGTTACGGTAGCTACCGTTAACGCGCGGTGGAATTTCAATCGTGAAGCAGTAGGTCAAAAATAGCTCGTGAGAGCCTGAGGAATAAGCACTTAGCGAAGATGTCGTCAGGTCATATGAATACGACGCTCTGAGGGAAGGCATGATTTGGTAGCCGAGCATTACGCTGAGGGCGTCTTGGTTACGGTACCCAAGTCCGGCGTAAATCTTTTCCATCACGAGGGCGTTGGCGTTGAGGTCCACGCTGAGGTTGGAGTTCAGGTCGGACTTAATCAGCACGCTGGGTGTAATGCGAATGGGCGTCGAGGTGGGCAAGTCAAAGCTGTAGCCACCCGTCAAGAAGTAGTGCATCGTGCTTTTAAAGCGGGCGGGACTCCCTGAAAACACGGCGTCGCTTTGGAGCAAGCGCGAAGTTGAGAGGCCCGCAAACCAGGTGTCGGTGGTGTAGTAGGCACCAAAGTTGAGTTCGGGGGTGAACGAGGTGGCTCCGTTGCCCACAACCAAAGGGTCGCTGGGGTTGTCGGGGTAAATCCACTGCGCGTTGCGCACGTTTTTGTTTTTGAAGTCGACGGCCAATCCCAGTCCAAGGCGTCCGGCGCCAAGGTCCATTTGGTAGGCGTAACCCAGGGCAGCCGATACGTCTTCAAAAAAACCGATGCGGTCGTTAACCACGTTGAGCATGAGTCCACCGTGAAGCACATCTAGCGGAACCGACGCATTTACGTTAAGCGTATTGGGCGCGCCCTCAAAACCGACCCACTGTAGACGCTGTCCCATGTTCACGCAAATGCCTTCGCCGCTGCCCGCAACGCCCGGATTAAAGCCCAAGCGGTTGTGGTAGTACTGCGTGAACTGCACGTCCTGCTGCGCCCATAGCGAGCTGGAAATGAGCAGTATTGCGCTAGCAATAATGGATTTTAAACGGGTCATTCGGGTGTTCAGGGTCAAGCGAATCAGCGCTAAAAGTAGCAAAAAATACCGTTCGTACTTAAAAATGGCTAAATCCCTCTTCGCACTATGGTCCACCAAACGGCGGGAATTTCTCCGTTTTGAGCGGTTTGGTAGTCTTCAGCGCTGCACGGAATAAGGCTGTGGCGCGCATCGGCACCGGGGTGGTTGGCCACCTCGATCCACCATCGCTGGCTCCAGGGAGATTTGTAGAACACGAGTTCACCCTCTTCCTGCGGGAGCAGAACGGTGAAGCGCAGGTAGTCGGCCTTGCTGCGGTGCGGAAAATCTCCGACCCGGCCCGCGACGCCGTCGAAGAAGTACCACAGCCCCTGGGCCCAGAGGTGGGCGTTCTGGCCGTCGAGGTCTCGTGAGGCCACGAAGTCGGTAAGGCAGAGGGCGCTGAGCTTGTCGCTGAATCCGGCGTAGCGGAGTACGGCGCAGAAGGATTCTCCGGTGAGTCCGTTGGGGTTGGCCTCGTGCTGGGCGGGGGCGTCGGCAGCGCGGACCGCTGCATTGTGCGCCACAACCAAATCGGCGTCGCGAATCCACGGTTCGGCGCGCTGAATGGGTTGAAGTTCGCCCGCTCGGTGCACTTCTAGGTGCATTTTTTCGGCGAGGTCGAGCACCGACTGAGCGACAAAGTAGCTCTGGTGCGCGAGGTGGCTGACGTGAAAAAGCCGAAATGGCTTCATGGTGAGCATCTGCGCGAGCAGGTTGCTGCGGTCGGGCAGCACGTGGTCGTCACCAAGGGCAATGCGGTTGTTGACCAAGCACGCGTTGATGGTCCGCTCCATGCGGCCAAAGGCACGGTATACGCCGAGGGGCCAGTCAGAATCAGCTCCCAAAAAGACCGGAATGCAGCCGTACTGCAGTACTTCAACGGCTAATTCTTCGACGGCCACCAACGTATCAACGCGGTCGCGCCCCGGAATCAGGTTGCCCAAATCGGCAATTTTTAGGTCCCAAGGTCCCCAAAACAGGGGATAAAGGGCTCGCCGCACGCGGTCGGCGACTTCGTGGGCGCCACCGCGCTGTTCGGGCACGCCGATGAGGGCAACCGAAACGCCGCGAAGGTCGGGCACCTCGCCAGAATTTTGGATCACGCTCGCGCCCAGAGTTTCGTGCGGCCAGGCTTCGGTGAAATCGGCGCTTAGGGGTTCAAGCCATTCGGTGCCCATGCGTTACTTGGTTTTGCGCGTGGTCGTTTTGCGTGCCGAGGACTTTGCGGCCTTGGGCTTTGCTCCACCGCGGCCGCGGCCCTTGGTGGCTCCGGTGCTCGGTTGGTGCTTGGAGATGAGTTCGTGCACGTCGTCGGCGGTCAGCGATTCGGGCTCGGTTCCGCGCGGAATTTTGACGTTCTCTTTGCCCCATTTGAGGTAGGGTCCGAAACGGCCTTTGCGCAGCTCTACTTCGCCGTCGGGCGTCGAAAAAGTTTTAATCAACGAAGCCTGAGCGGCGGCGAGTTTGGCCTCCACGAACGCAATGGCTTCGGCCTCGGTCACGTTCAGGGGGGTGGCCGGCGGGGTGATGCTGGCAAACGTCTTGTCCCACTGAATGTAGGGTCCAAAACGTCCGAAGTTGGCCCGCAGGGGCTTGCCCTCGTAGGTTCCGACCAGGCGGGGGAGGCGCAGCAGCTCCAAGGCCTCGGGTAGGCTGATTTTGTCGAGGGTGTAGGGCTCGGGAATGCCGACGAACTTAGCGTCGGCCTCGTCGCCGTCTCCGCCGCCGAGCATGACGACGGGGCCAAATTTTGCCAGGCGCGCCGAAACTTGCCGGCCGCTTTCGGGGTGGGTACCTAAAACGCGGACGGACCGCACGCGTTCGCTTTCTTCAGATTCGGTGACGAGGGGGTGGAACTTCGAATAGAAATCGGCCAAAACCTGCTGCCATTCGGCGCGGCCCTCAGCAACTTCGTCGAACTGCGCTTCCATTTTGGCCGTAAACGAATAGTCCATTACGCCCCCGAAGTGCGCGACGAGGTAGTCAGTCACCAGGTTGCCAATGTCGGTGGGCACGAGGCGCCCTTTGTCAGAGCCAAACTTCTCCTCGCGCTGCGCCCAGTTCCATTGGCTCCCGCCGGTCCATTCGGCAAATGCGACGTGGCGGACTTCGCCTTCGCGCACGCCCTTGGCAACGTAGCCGCGGTTTTGAATGGTTGAAATCGTCGGGGCGTAGGTGGACGGGCGGCCGATGCCTTCTTCTTCGAGGGCCTTCACCAGGGTGGCTTCCGTAAAGCGGCCCGGAGGTCGGGTGAAGCGCTGGGTGGCGGTGGCGCTTGCAAGCTGCACCCCGTCGCCTTGCTTGAGGGGCGGAAGCATTCCGGCTTCGTCTTCTTCTTCGTCAACGCCCTCGCGGTACACCTTTAAAAAGCCTTCGAAGGCAATCATTTCGCCCCGCGCAATGAATTCTGCCGCGGAATTGCCGAGGTGGGCCACCGTGCGGTCGATTTGGGCGTCAGCCATCTGGCTGGCGAGGGTGCGCTTCCAAATGAGTTCGTACAGCTTTTTTTCGGCGGCGTCGTTTCCGGCGGACTTCACCAGCATGTTGGTCGGGCGGATCGCTTCGTGGGCCTCTTGGGCGCCTGCGCTCTTGGTGGTGTAGCGGCGCGTTTGGGCAAACGAGGCACCGTAGAGCTCGGTGATGGCGTGGCGCGCCCCGTTCACCGCTTCGTCTGAGAGGTTGACCGAGTCGGTACGCATGTAGGTGATGTGCCCGTTTTCGTAGAGCTTCTGAGCAAGGCTCATCGTGCGGCTCACGGCCATTCCGATTTTGCGCGAGGCCTCTTGCTGCAGGGTCGAGGTCGTGAAGGGTGCTGAGGGCTTGCGCGGAGCGGTTTTTTGTTCCAGGCTGCTGACGCGGAATCCGCCCAAGTTCAGGGCCGCCGCCAGGGCGTCAACCGCCGCTTGGTCGCGCAGCTCGCCGTGGTACTCGGCGGCAAATCCCGCGCCGTTGGGCGCGGTAAACCGACCTTCCATGCGAAAGTCGATGTCCGAAACAAACTGCTCAATGGCGCGTTCGCGCTCCACGATCATGCGAACCGCCACCGACTGTACGCGCCCGGCGCTAAGTCCGCGGCGCACCTTCTTCCAGAGCACCGGCGACAGCTCAAAGCCTACGAGGCGGTCGAGCACCCGACGGGCCTGCTGGGCATTGACCAGGTTCATATCAATGTGGCGCGGATGGTCGACGGCCTTAAGGATGGCGGTCTTGGTGATCTCGTGAAAAACAATCCGCTTGGTTTTGGCCATGTCGAGGTCGAGCGCCTCAGCCAGGTGCCACGAAATGGCTTCTCCTTCGCGGTCCTCATCGCTCGCGAGCCAGACGGTGTCGGCAGTCTTGGCGAGCTTGCGCAGCTGGGCCACCACATCTTTTTTGTCCTCGCTCACGAGGTACTCTGGGGCAAAGCCTTTGGCAACGTCAATGCCAATTCCCCGCTCGGGCAAATCGCGGATGTGCCCAAAGCTGGAGCGCACGGTAAAGGCGCTTCCGAGGTATTTTTCGATGGTCTTCGCCTTGGCGGGCGATTCGACGATGACGAGGTTTTGGGCCATGAGCAGAGGTTTACGCGTACAAAGTAACGGCCGGAATCTCCGCAAAACGTTTAAAAGTGGGGCTGACATTTTGTCGCGTTGGCTCGGACGTAGTCCGTATTTTTGCGGCATGTCCAAAATGTCCGAAATCGAACGCAGCCCCTTAGGCGAGGAACGCCAGGGTGAAGTGATGCTCCGCGAAGGCCTGGGTCAGGGTAAGAAACTCTACCTCGAATCCTACGGGTGCCAAATGAATTTCTCGGACAGCGAGATCGTCGCATCAATCCTTCAAAAAGACGGCTACGAAACGACCGACAAGCTCGAAGAGGCCGACCTGGTGCTGCTCAATACCTGCTCGATTCGCGAAAAGGCCGAGCAAACCGTGCGCAACCGCTTGGATCAGTTTAATACGCTTAAAGTCAAGAATCCGGAGCTGAAAATTGGCGTCCTCGGCTGCATGGCCGAGCGCGTGCGCGAGAAGTTTTTTGACGAAGAGAAGCTCGTAGACCTCGTGGTGGGCCCCGACGCCTACCGCGACTTGCCCAACCTGCTCGAGGAGCTCGACGGCGGGCGCAAGGCCGTCAACGTGATTCTGAGTAAGGAAGAAACCTACCACGACATTGAGCCGGTGCGCTTGGGTGGAAACGGCATCACCTCGTTTGTGAGCATCACCCGCGGCTGCGACAACATGTGCACGTTTTGCGTGGTTCCGTTTACCCGCGGACGCGAGCGGAGTCGGGATCCGCAAACCATTGTCGAAGAAGTCATCCAGCTGTGGAACGACGGCTACCAAGAGGTCACGCTGCTTGGCCAAAACGTCGACTCCTATTTATGGTACGGGGGCGGACTCAAAAAGGACTTCAGCAAAGCGAGCCCGATGGCGCAGGCCACTGCGGTGCATTTTGCCGATCTGCTTCACCTCGTTGCTAAGGCCGTGCCCGACATGCGCATCCGCTTTTCGACGAGCAATCCGCAGGACATGAAGGACGATGTGCTTCACGCGATTGCGGCGCATCCCAACATTTGCAAGTACATCCACTTGCCGGTGCAGAGCGGATCCTCGCGCATCCTCAAGGAAATGAACCGCGGCCACAACCGCGAGGAGTACTTCGCCCTGATTGACCGCATTCGCCGCATTATTCCGGGCTGCGGCCTCAGCCAAGACATGATCGCGGGCTTCCCCGGCGAAACCGAGGAAGACCACCAGGACACGCTGAGCCTCATGGAGTACGTGAAGTACGATTTTGGGTACATGTTCGCCTACTCAGAACGCCCGAATACGTTTGCGGCCCGCAAGCTCGAAGACGACGTTCCGCTCGAGGTAAAGAAGCGCCGCCTCAACGAAATCATCGCCCTCCAGCAGAAGCACAGCGCCGAGCGCAACGCCGCCTACGTCGGCCAGACCGTGGAGGTGCTGGTTGAAGGTCGTTCAAAGCGGAGCGAAGATGATTTGTTCGGCCGCACGACCCAGAACACGGTGGTGGTTTTTCCGCGCGAAAACTACCAGGCCGGAGAATGGGTTTTGGTCACCGTAGAACGCAGCACGGCCGCCACGCTTTTGGGCACGGCCGTCGGTTACGCCCGTCCCCCTCGCCGATGAAGCACGTACTTTTTGCCCTATCGATGGTTTTGGCGGTTGCCGCCCGCGCTCAAGTTCGCCCCGCGCCGAGCGCCACGGGGAGTGCCCCTCGGCCAGAAGCAGTCCGCGCACAAGATTTACGTCTTGAATTGGGACTCCGTTCTGAGGCCATAAAGGAGGCCGGAATTTTGCGGCTCTGCGTCGCCAAAGATGGCCAGTGCATTGAAAACCTGACGTTGGGGTTCACGGTGCGGGTGTACGACGTCCAAGGAGCCGAAATCTGGAACTCGATTTGGACGGGCCGCAGCTTGGATCTTCAGTTTAAAAAGCCCTTGCCCAACGCCCACCGCGTGGTGGTGACGGCGGTGAACGCACAGGTTGTGAATAAGTTGAGCGGAAACCCGATTTCAACCGGCAAGCCCCTCAAACTTGAATTTGTCGTAGAATGAACATTCAGGACGTCAAGCAGCGCTTTGGAATCATCGGGACGCACCCCGCCCTCGATCGGGCCCTGTTTAAGGCCGTGCAGGTAGCCGCTACCGACATTTCGGTGCTGGTGACCGGCGAAAGCGGGGTCGGCAAGGAAAACATCCCTAAGATTATTCACCACCTTTCGCACCGCAAGCATGCGCCTTTGGTGGCGGTGAACTGCGGGGCAATTCCCGAGGGGACCATTGATTCTGAGCTTTTTGGCCACGAAAAGGGTTCGTTTACCGGAGCGACCGGGGCGCGCAAGGGGTATTTTGAAGAGGCCGACGGCGGAACCATTTTTCTCGACGAGGTGGGAGAACTTCCGCTGGGCACCCAAGTGCGCCTGCTCCGCGTGCTCGAAACGGGGGAGTTCATTAAGGTGGGCTCGTCGAAGGCCCAAAAGGTGAATGTGCGCGTGGTGGGTGCCACCAACGTCGACATGCTCGAAAAGATCGATAAGGGCCAGTTTCGCGAAGACCTGTACTACCGGTTGAATACGGTGGAGATTTCGCTGCCCCCGCTGCGCGAGCGAAAGGGCGATATTCATCTGCTGTTCCGCAAGTTTGCCCAGGATTTTTCTCAGAAGTACCGAGTTCCGGCGGTGCGCTTGTCCGACGAGGCGGTGCGCGTGCTTGAGGCCTACCGATGGCCCGGAAACATTCGGCAGTTGCGCAATTTGGTGGAGCAGCTTTGCGTGGTCGAGAGCGACCGTGAGATTACGGCCGAGGTGCTGCGGCAGTACATTCCCGAGATCGACCGACGCAGTGTGCCGGCCCGCCGCGACGACGCGCTGTCGCAGTCGGAGTTTCACACGGAGCGCGAGATTTTGTACAAGGTGCTGTTTGATATGCGCAACGATCTGAACAACCTCAAGCAGGTGGTGGCGGGTATGGCCGGCGGCAGTTTTCAGGCCGCTCCGGCGGCGCCGTCGGTACCTGAAGCTTCGCTACCCGTGCTTCGGACGAGCGAGTCGGCGCCCGTGGCCGAAAGTTCACGGTACGTGGACCTGCCGCAGGACGAAGAGGAGACGCTGGACGTGGATTCGGCGGTGGAGCCCGACGAGCGCCTTTCGCTTCAGGATTTGGAGCTCGATACCATCAAACGCGTGCTCGACCGGCACAAGGGTCGCCGCAAAAATGCCGCTTCAGAGCTCGGCATCAGCGAGCGCACGCTGTACCGCAAAATCAAGCAATTCGGCCTCGACTGATGCGAATGGTCGTACTTGCGCTGTGCGCGGTTCTTTTTCACGGCTGCAAAGGCGGATACTCGTTCACCGGCGGCGACGTGGGCAGCGCCCGAACGTTGAGCGTCGAGGCCTTTGGGAACCGTGCGGAGCTCGTGAATCCCATGCTGGCTCAGCGCTTCACCACCGAACTTCAGTCGGTGATGGTGCGCCAGACTCCGCTCTCGCTGGTGGGCCGTGAAGGCGATTTGCAGTTTAGCGGAGCCATAGTGGAGTACAGTGTCCGCTCTGAAGCGCCGGCGGCCAACGACCAGGTTGCGCAAAGCCGCCTTAGCATGACGGTCGAAGTTGTGTTTGTGAATGCACTCGACGACAAAAAATCGTTTACCCAGCGCTTTTCGGCGTTTCGGAATTTCGCGGCGTCGACCGACCTGCGAAGCGTCGAAGATGCGTTGGTCGAAGAAATGGTCAGTGAGCTCAGCGACAAGATTTTTAACCGAGCTTTAGTGCAATGGTAGCGGCAGATGCTGCGCGGGTGCGCGAACTCTGGGCCACACCCGAACAGGTGGCGGCGGCCGACGTACCGATGCTCGCGTCGTTGGTGGCGGAATACCCTGCGGCCGTGCCGTTGTGGTGGCTGTACGTGCGCGCGGTTCAGCGCGCTGAGGCTCCGCAGTTTTCGCAAGTGCTTCAGCGGTGTGCTGCCGTAAGTCCCAACCGTTCCGCCTTAATGGCCTGGGTAGAAGCGCCCCTACTCGCGGTTGCGCGGGTCGAACGTCCGAAGGTTTCAGCGCCCTTTGTAGACATGACGCCCAAAGCGGCGGAAGCGCCTAAAACGGCGTTAGCGCCCAAAACGGTAGAAGCGCCCAAAACGGCGGTAGCGCCTAAAACGGTAGAACCGCCTAAAGCGCCTAAAGCGGTTGAATCCGTTAATCGGGCGGCGACTCCAGCGCCGGTAGCCGCCGCACCGGCCCTTCCTGAGGTGAACTTAGATTCCCTGCCCGAAAAAGTGCGCGAGCAAATCCTGCGGGCGCGAGCACTCAAGGCGAAGTTGACCCAAGGCGCGGTCGAGCAACCGTCGGGACTTCCTGTAGCAAGCGCACCAATTGCGGTTGCTCCGACTCCGCCACCTCCTGCGGCCCCGGCGGCTTCGGTGGTTCTGCCAACCTCGGCTGCCGAACAACGCGCAACGCCCAAGCCGCCTAAGGCTGCAAAACCGGCTCCGCAAACTGCGCCTGCGGTTGAAGCTGAGTCCGCGTCAGACCTTAGTCCTTTTGCCCAATTCGTGGCCCGACTAGCGGAGCAAAGTAGACCGAAGTCCGAAGACCTTATCGACCAATTTTTGACGGCAAACCCGCGCATTTCGCCGGTATCCAAGGATGCGCCAGTGGCTGAAGTCCGCACACAGCCCGACGCGCAAGTGACCGGATTGGTTACCGAAACGCTAGCGCGCATGTATGCCGAGCAGGGCCATATTGCCAAAGCGATTCAGGCTTACGAAATTTTAAAGCTCCGAGTTCCCGAGAAAAGTATGATATTTGCCGCCCGCATCGAAGCGCTGCGAAACACTTAAACTAGAAGAACATGACCACGTTGTTTGTGATTTTGATTGCCCTGGTGAGCCTGCTGCTCATGCTGGTTGTATTGGTACAGAGCCCCAAAAGTTCAGGTATGGGCGGAGCCTTCGGCGGTAGCAACGCCAACATGTTCGGCGGCGTTAAGCGCACGGCGGACTTTTTGGAGCGCGCCACCTGGGTGCTCGCCATTGCGCTGTTTGCGTTGGTGCTCCTGGTGAACGTGGTTAACCCCGGAACGGCTGGCGGCGACGCCCCCGAATCGGCAATGGAAGAGCAGCTCGACGAGACGCCCGCTCAGGCTCCGGTTCAAACTCCAGGTCAGGCTCCGGCCCAGCCCGCCCAGCCGGCTGACCTGCCGCAGTCGGCCGAGTAAGCCCCAACTGACAATTTTTCTAAAGGCGCTGACAGATTGTCGCGCCTTTTTTCGTTTAGTGCCCCCCGAGGCGCTGTGGCACAACCTGTGCAGGTGAGGGGCGGAGTCCGCCCGACGGACCTCCACGCAACTTTAGATAACCAAACTAACTAGACACTATGGCTAATTTGACCATTCGTCCGCTGGCTGACCGGGTGATTGTCGAGCCCGCGGCAGCAGAGACCAAGACGGCATCGGGCATCATCATTCCCGACACCGCCCAAGAGAAGCCCCAACGCGGAATCATCCGTGCGGTAGGCAACGGCAAGGAAGACGAGCCGATGACCGTCAAAGTAGGAGATACCGTGCTGTACGCGAAGTACGCCGGATCGGAGATCAAGTACGAAGGAACCGACTACTTGATCATGCGTGAGTCCGACATTTTAGCAATTATCTAATACCGAAGAACCATGAGTGCAAAAGATATCAAGTTTGATGTAGCCGCCCGCGACGGAATGCGCGCTGGCGTCGACGCCCTTGCCAACGCCGTAAAGGTGACCCTCGGCCCCAAGGGACGCAACGTAATTATTGAGAAGTCGTTTGGGGCTCCGCACGTGACCAAGGACGGCGTAACCGTGGCGAAAGAGATCACGCTCGAAGACAAAATCCAAAACCTCGGCGCCCAAATGGTGAAAGAGGTCGCCAGCAAGACGGCCGACATCGCCGGAGACGGCACGACCACGGCTACCGTACTGGCCCAAGCTATCGTGAGCCAAGGCCACAAGAACGTGGCCGCCGGAGCCAACCCGATGGACCTCAAGCGCGGCACCGACAAGGCCGTAGCGGCCGTCGTAGCCAACCTGCGCAGCCAGTCGCAAGAGGTGGGCGACAACAACCAAAAGGTGGAGCAAGTGGCCAGCATTTCGGCCAACAACGACCCCGCCATCGGCGCGCTGATTGCCGAGGCTATGGCCAAAGTGAAGAAAGAAGGCGTGATCACGGTTGAGGAGGCCAAGGGCACCGAAACCTACGTCGACGTCGTTGAGGGTATGCAGTTCGACCGCGGATACCTCTCGGCGTACTTTGTGACCAACACCGAGAAGATGGTGGCCGACCTCGACCGCCCGTTCATCTTGATCTACGACAAAAAGATCAGCACCATGAAGGAGCTGCTCCCCGTGCTTGAGCCCGTGGCCCAAACCGGCAAGCCCTTGCTGATCATCGCAGAAGACGTCGACGGTGAAGCCCTCGGAACGCTGGTGGTGAACAAAATCCGTGGCGCCCTGAAAATCGCGGCCGTGAAGGCTCCGGGCTTCGGCGACCGCCGCAAAGCCATGCTCGAAGACATCGCGATCCTGACCGGCGGAACCGTCATCAGCGAAGAGCGCGGATTCAAGCTCGAGAACGCCACGATGGACATGCTCGGAACCGCTGAGAAAATCACCATCGACAAGGACAACACGACGATCGTGAACGGAGCCGGCAGCGCCAGCGACATTCAGGCACGTGTGCAGCAAATCAAGGCCCAGATCGAGACCACCACGAGCGACTACGACCGCGAAAAGCTTCAGGAGCGCCTGGCCAAGTTGGCCGGTGGCGTGGCGGTGCTCTACGTGGGCGCGGCCTCTGAGGTCGAAATGAAGGAAAAGAAGGACCGCGTCGACGATGCGCTTGCGGCTACCCGCGCGGCCATCGAAGAGGGTATTGTTCCGGGCGGAGGCGTCGCGCTGGTGCGCGCCACCGAAGCGTTGGCCAACCTTGAAGGCGCCAACTTCGACGAGACGACGGGCATCAAGATCGTGGCCCGCGCCATCGAAGAGCCCCTTCGCGTCATCGTGGGCAACGCCGGACTCGAGGGTTCGGTAATTGTTGCCAAGGTTAAAGAAGGCAAAGGTGACTTTGGCTTCAACGCCAAGACCGAAGAGTACTGCTCGATGTACGAAGCCGGTATCATTGACCCGACCAAGGTGACCCGTGTGGCCCTGGAGAACGCCGCTTCGGTAGCGTCGCTCCTGCTCACCACCGAGGCGACCATCGTGGAGCTTCCGAAGAAAGAGGCCCCGATGCCCCCGATGGGCGGCGGAATGGACGGCATGATGTAAGCATCTGCTCCTTGCGCGTTAAGCGAGGCCGCCCTGGGGAAACCTGGGGCGGCTTTTTTTTTGGCTGCTGGCTGTGCTGGCTGCTAGCTACTGGCTACTGGCTACTGGCTACTGGCCGCTAGCCGCTAGCAGCAAATATGCTAATGCGCCCAAGCTGGGTAGGGCAAGGTTGTCGAGGCCGTTGCCGAGCAAAGATTCGCTGGCGGTGAGTGCGGCGACCGCGGCAAACATTCCGAGCGTAGCAGGCATGCCGTGGGCAATGCAAAGGATGATTCCGGCGGTAAAAAAACTGAGGCTGCCCGCGACCGACTTGCCAAACCACAGTTTGGGCGATGGAATTTGGCCGCCCAGTTCCGCAACCAAGTCTAGAATGCCCATGGTCAGTAGGCCAAAGCGGTAGGCGTTGGTCGCCATATGCGGGCTGGCGGGCGCCCAAGGGCTGAAGTAGAGCAGCCAGGCGGACAGCCCGATTCCGAGCGGAAAAACCACTTCGCCCCAAGTTTTGCGGGGCACGTCGTGAATACTGCTCAGCACATTGAGAAGTTTAGACGCGGTTAGGGCGACGGTGAAGACGCCGGCCAGGACGAGCATCCAGCTGGGGCTGAGGTAGGTCGGCAGCCACATGCTCACGATGGCGGAACTCACGTGCATGAATTTGCGCGTGACGGTACCGGGGATGCGGGTGCTTCGCTTGACGGCTTCGGCGAGGCCAAAAAGGGTTCCGAAAATGGCGACAAAGGCCCAAAATGCGAGCGGTGGAGTCATTACAGCAGGGGGTTAAAAAAGTACGCGGCGTAGCTGCGAATGATGCGGATGTCGGGGTCGGGCATGCGGTTGACGCGGTTGTCGGCCTGCACGAGGGCATAAATGCAGCGCGGAGCCTGTCGGCGCTGGGCCAGCTGGTGCAGGGCTCCGGCGACGGCGTTTCCGAGTCCTTGGGCTTGGAATTCGGGCAGGAGGCCGATGGTTTTGAAAATGACGGTTCCGTCGTCAAGGGCAAACAGGTAGCTGAAGCCGACGCGGCGTTCTGCGATCTGTACCCAGTGGAGCAGAGGGGTTCCGCCGTGGGTGCTCGCCAGCGAAGCGCGCCAGCGGTCAAATTGGGGCTCGGTGAGGGCCTGGTAGCCAAAGTTTGCGCCGAAAACATCGTCGATCATGCCGCGCAGGGCGACAACGTGCTCGGAATTTCCTGGGTCCAGCGGCTGCAGCGCAAACCCTTGCTCGGTCCATCGGTCGAGAAAGGGCTGCGACACGGCGATTACGCCGTGAACGTCCGTGCGTTCGGCGGACCGGTAAGCGATGGTCTTGGCGGGGTTCTGGGCAGCTAAGAGCTCAGCGTACTCCGGCAGCGTGCGCCATTCGCCCGGAAAATAGGGGGTTCCCGAATCCTCAGTCACCACCCGGTAGGGCAAAAAGGTCGATCCGAGCATCGGACCCACCCATGCGCCGGGGTACGTCGCGCGAAGCGCGGCCCATTCGGCCGCAAATGCGTGGGGTTCGGCATGGGGTTCGGTTTCGAAGTAGCCGAAGGCCCAGGTTGTCCCGCCCGCCGCCGGAAGGGCATAAAGGCCCGCCACAAAAGTTTGGCCGTCGTACCACGCGGCCTGGGGTTGTTCCGTAAAAAAGGTCCATGCGTGGCGGAGCACGGTTTCGTCCGCGTCGTAGTCGGGAAAGCCGGCGTAGTGGATGCGCCTCAGGTCAAGGAGTCGGCGCGGAGGCCTGGCGTCAATCATGGGTGCACGGATAAAGGGTTCCTGAGGTGGCGTCGAGGACGACGCGGTCTCCGGTACGCAGATGAAGGGTGGCCCCGTCGACCCCGACGAGGGTTGGAATGCCAAGTTCTCGGGCCACAATCGAAGCGTGGCTCAGAAGGCCACCTTGCTCAATAACAAGCCCTTTGGATTGGGCAAGGAGCAGGCTCCATCCCGGGTCGGTGTGGCGGGCGACCAAAATGTCGAATTCGGGCCAGGGGCCGGGCTGATATTCGGGCATTACGAGCACGCGCCCTTCTATTCGGCCGGGCACGACGCGGCGGCCGGTCATCGAGGCGGAACCTTGGCCAGCTTCTGTCCGGGGCGGTTCTTCGCCGGGCATCCAAGCAAAGGACCGCGGTAGGGGTTCGCCGCGGTAGCCGGCGTAGGCCGCTTGCCGCCCTTCGGCGGCTGCGCGCCACGTGGCGGGGTCGGCTTCGAGCCATTCTTCGCGGGTGAGCCAAAAGATGTGGTCGCGGTGGTCGAGGAGGCCTTGGGCCGCAGCGAGGTCGCCGGCGCGCAGCAGTAGGCGGCGAAGCCAGCCAAAGGCCGTGGAACGCAGCAAGCGCAGCTCTTCGCGCTGGCGGATGAACTGGCGCAGCTTGCGTATGCCCCACGGGAGCGAGCGCTCGTCGGCGGGTTGGGGTTCGGGCAGCGCATGCACGGCAGCCGACAAAAGGGTTTGGGCCAGTAAATCAAACGAGTCGAGGGGACTCGGCTGTTCGAGTTTGAGCTCGTTGGGAAAGCGTCCGCCAAATTCCGCCAAGTAGGATTTGAGCTCCGTGGCCGCGCGAGGATCGGACTGCAGCGCCGCATAAAATCGCGCTTCGTCGCCCCGCTCGAGGGCGTCGGCGGCCCCTGCCGTTTGAAGGCAGGCTTTGGCCACTCGGTGCAGTGTGCGGAGCTGGGCCACGCTCGGCGTCTCCATGCGCAGGTAGGTTTCGAGCTGGTCGGAACCGAATTTTTTTTCAGCCCAGCCGAGCAGGGTCATCAGGGCGGTGTCGTTTTCGACCGTGAGGTACCAGCGCCGCAGCCAGTCCGCTTCGAGTTCGCGCCAGATTCGCTGCACGTCCTGGGCGCTCAGCTGGGTCCAGTCGAGGGCGTCGAGGCGTTTAAATCCGCGGCGCACGTCGTGCGCAAAGCTGATGCGCTTCGCCTTGAATGTGAGCAATTTGTGCACGACAATCGGGTAATAGGTGGCGCGGAGCCACACGCCGGGGCGAATGGATTCGGGCAAAAAAGGTTGCGCCTTAGTCTGCGCCGAAATCATGCGCTCGAGGTTGACTTTGTTGCGGCCGTAGCCGGGCAAAAAGGCCATCATGGCGTACCAGTGGTTCATCACGTAGTACATGCGGCCGTGGACCGCGGTGACCAGGTGGTCAAAGATCTGCGCGTGGCGTTCGATGTTGGGGCGCGAAACCCCACTTGCCGCCAGCAAATCCTGGTAGACCGTGCGGTAGAGGTTGGCGGCGACCGAAACGGTCATGGGCTGCACCACCCCGGCGTAGGACTCGGCCAGGTTGGAGTTGTCGAGCAGCCAGGGTTCGTGGTGCCAGTCGGCGGTCACTGGGCGCGCTTGGAGCAGGGTGAGTTCGCGACCGTCCCAGGTCCATTCGGCGTCCATTGGGCGTCCAAAGTGCTCGTTAAGTGCGCGGTAGGCCTTATGCAGCGCGCGGTTCAGTGCAGAGCTCCAGGGGCTTGGGCCGGCGGGTTCGGTGCGGAACGCTCCCGTGCCGGGGTTCATGCGCAGGCACTCGAGCCCTTCTCGGTGGTCGGGTCGGGCGTACCAGGGACGGCCCGAGGGGTAAAAGCCGCGTTCTTCGACGGGGTGACCGTTGACCACGTGAGCGCAAAGTCCCGGCGCAAGGGCTACCGCGTAGCGATCTGGGTGGGTAAACAGCACGCCGGAGGCCACGGCGTCGGCGACCATGGGTTGGATTACCACACCGTGCGGGCCATTTTGAAGCGGCAGGCTTTCAGCAACCCGAAAGATGGCGTCGGCCAAGCCCTCAAAGGCCACACCCAACTCCGTGCGAAAGGCACCAGCTGCCGCGGAGGTTTCGGTGTCTTCGGTGGCCGAAGAGCTGCGCACGGCAAACCAAGCGGGGTCGCCCAGCTGCGCCCGAAGGGCGTCGAGGGGCAGGGGTTGGCCGGCCCGAACGGCGTCGGCGTCGACGGAACGCATGGGCAGCGTGCGAAATCCGCCCTGCGCCAGCCGCTGCAATCCCAGCGCTTTGTTGCCAAAGGTTCCGAGCACCGATTAAGGGATAAGGTTGGTGAGCAGGTAGGCAAGCACGGCGGTGCCCTGAAGCGCTTGGCTTCGGCCGTTATTGGGCTTGAGCGCGTAGGCTAGGGCGCCGCAGGCAACCGCAAACATCGCCAGCACGGCCGGAACGAGGCTTGGTTCGGTCGCGGCCCGGCACATAGTTCCCACCGCGAGGGCCGTGACGGCCACGGTGAGAAGGGCACTTCCCCAGGTTCCGAGGCGCGACGAGTAGCTGTCGCGGTAGCTCGTTTCCTGTTCGGGGGCTAAGCACTTGCGCGCAATCTCGATTTGGGCGCTGAGGGCCCAGATGCTCATGCCGTGCCACCAAATGGCAGGGCTCCAGTCGAGGCTGTGGGTCAGGGCCGCGTAGGCGATCCATTGCAGCAAGAGCATTTGAGCGAGCATCACGACGTTGTACAGGTAGAACCGGGGTTTGAGCCACTTGAGCGGACCCACTTCGTAGCGCGCTATCAGGCTGTAGGCGAGCAGTCCTGCCGACAAAAGCCCCGAGAGGGGGTCGAGCAGCGCGTGGAGGGTGATGAAAATTCCGCCGTTGGCGAAGCCCACCCGAGTGAGTTCGGCCGCTGAAACGAGTCCGCGCTGCAGGGGTCGGTCGGGATGGTGCACGTCGTCGACGGTGCGGTCGCGCAGCTCGTCGGTGATGCGGGTGTGCAGCAAAAAGCTAAGCCCAGCCACGCCCAGTGCGGCGTACTTCACGAGCGGAGCCTCGATTCCCTGTTCGCTCAGCACCGCCCAGGTGGAGTAGAGCACCGCCAAGGTCGTGGGCACGAGGGCCACCAACGGAAAACGCTCGGCCTGGTAGCGCCACAGCCGAAGCGCCAGGGGTTTAGGATTTGGTGAAGGCATAAACACGGTGGTAAAAAGGTACGCGGTCGGGCGGCAGGTCGCCAACGGGGGTCCAGGTTTGGAGCCACCACTCGGGGAATTCGGTGCGGAACCGGTGGTCCCAAAATATTAGGGTTGATCCGGGAGTGCTGGCGCGGTCTACATGTTCAAAAAACCGATGAACCTCGGCCGGGGTGCGGCCCTCGAGGATGTCTGACGCGTGGATTCCGCGCCGACCCGGGCCAGCTTGTGCCAGGGCGGCTTCGAGGCTCGTGGCGTGCAACTTAATTTGCTGAAGGGCGCGGTCGCTGAGTCCCTCGTCGAGGTAGGGTATGTGCGAAACGCGGTAGCTTCCAAAAAGCGGGTATTCAGTAAAGGGGTTGTCGTCGAGGGCGTGGGTGCCCAAGGCCGTGCGAAATTGAGCGAGGTAGTTAATGGGCTGCTTGATGCGTTCCGAATCGGTGGTGAGTCCGGGGTGGCGCGCCCCGTCTACGCGCTGGGGTTCAAAGTACCGGTGGGCGGCCCAGCGCCAGCGGGCGGTTTGCCAGGGGCCGTCCCAAACTGCGAGTTGGGCCTCGGGGGATTGGGCGGTGCGGAGCGCTTCGCGCGTACGGTTCGAAACCAGCAGCGGCAGTATCCGCCGCGCAAACATGCTTAAAAAGCGCTCGAGGCGCCCGTCGTGCAGCAGTCCTTGGGTGGCGTTTCGGTAGCCAAAGCGGGCATTGCGTTCAGATTCAGGTCGGCGGAGGGCGTTCTGCTTCGCCTGCACGTGGGCGAGTTGCGCGGGTTCGACGTCGTACAGGTCGAGGTTTCGGTAGCCGCGAAGGGCCAAGTCCAGCGCGTGGTCGCCACCTGAAGCGATGAGGTGGTAGTGGTCTGCGGGGAACCGAGTCCACAGGTTGTGGAGCAGGCGCGGGTCTTCCCAGGACTGGGCGTAGTGCGGTCGTGCAGGCATGTTCAAATATCTGCAATTGCCCGTTGGGATTGGTGGTAGTTTATGCGGAATCTTGCGTGTTCCGTAGGATTTTCTGCGGAATCGCGCCGTATTTTCGCGCTCCACTCGTCCAAGTGGTGAAATAGGTAGACACGAGGGACTTAAAATCCCTTGGCCAGTGATGGCCGTGCGGGTTCGATTCCCGCC